>NZ_CP036269.1:335000-670000 GCF_007744675.1 Gimesia alba | reverse complement strand
TTGCTAAGTTGCTCGACGTGAATCATATCCGTCCATCATCCCTAATGCCCGCGGTAGTCAGAGGATCAGTTTCACACTGTCACACTGAATTGAGAGGCTTACTTATATGTTATTATTACTAGCAAGCATAGCCTATCACGGCGAATCGGCTCTTTTCAGACGTGACTCTGGCCGATTTTCTCTCAGTTGAGTACCGGCAGAGGAACGCGACCTGATCCCTTGGCAGGACCATTAGAATCAGGATCATCAATATATTCATAAAAGACATTCCGTTGCCGCGGAATATATCCCGATTCGGTAATACAACGCCGAATGGTCTCAACCGTCAGATGATGCGTGGTTCCCGCCTGTGATACGACGTTCTCTTCGATCATCAGGCTGCCCATGTCATTCGCACCGAAAAACAGCGCCATCTGGCCCGTTTTTTCACCCTGCGTCACCCAGGAAGACTGGATATTTTTGAAGTTGTCCAGATACAGCCGGCTGACCGCCTGTGTTTTCAAATACTCAAACGCCCCCGCAGGAGGCACATAATCCATATCCGTATGGTCCGGTTGCAGTGTCCAGCAAATGAACGCAGAAAAGCCGCCCGTCTCATCCTGAAGATCGCGCAAACGATCCAGATGCTCAACCCGTTCGGCCAGTGTTTCAATGTGACCAAACATCATCGTGGCACTCGAAATCCCGCCCAGCTCGTGCCAGACTCGATTCACCTCCAGCCACTCCTCTGTCAGCGCTTTGCCGCGCGTAATCTCTTTCCGCACGCGATCCACGAGAATCTCACCCCCGCCTCCCGGCAGACTTCCCAGACCGGCTGCTTTGAGTCGTTCCAGCACTTCCCTTAACGACAGCTTGTTGACTTTGGTGAAGTGATGTAGTTCCGGCGGGCTGAAGCCATGCACATTCACCGTCGGATAGCGTTCCCGCAGATCGCGGAGCAAGTCTTCGTACCACTCCAGCTTCAACGTCGGATGCAGGCCTCCCTGCAGCAGAATCTGATCGCCGCCCAGTTCGATTGTCTCTTCAATCTTCTGATACAACTGCTCGGGCTTGAGCACATAGACATCCGGGTCTTTGGGGTTTCGATAGAAGGCACAAAAATCACAGACCGCAGTACACGAATTGGAATAGTTAATATTCCGGTCGATGTTATAGGTCCGATAAGGCTCCGGATGCAGACGTTTCGTGACTTCGTTGGCGGCTTTGCCTAAAGCCACCAGATCGTGAGACTCCATTAATTTGAGTCCCTCTTCTCGATTCAGACGCTCGCCGGCGACCGCTTTATCCAGCAGAGATGCAATTTCGGAAGACAAGAGGAACCCCCTCGGGAGCCAGTCCCGTTTTAATGGCTAATTCTTGAAACAGACGTAACCCGCAACATTCAGCAGGTCCCAGATAAAAACTCAGATTATTCTTCAGGTAACTCTCGGCCACCGCCACGTCAATGCCCAGCTTCGGTGCTTCCCGTCGCGCGATTTCATCCAACATCGCAACACCTTTGTCGCGGGCGCGGCACAATGCCGTATCCAGATTTCCCGTCTCCTGATCCCGCCGCACGGCCCACATCGCAAAGACAAACGGCAGCCCCGTCCAGCGCAACCATTCTTCGCCCAGATCCCAGGTCGCAACAAATTTGGTTTCCGGAGTATGAATCGCACGATCGCCGATCAATAAAATCGCATCCGCTTCCGTCGCTTCGATGGTCTGCTCAATCGGCAGGGGCTCCACTTCCGGGAACACGCCATATTGCTCAGCCAGCATGATCCGCACCAGCGTCGCACTCGTCCGCGATCCCATATCGAGCGCCAACCGTTTGATCTCCCCCAGGGGAACGCGGCTATACATCTTCACACTCAACACCGGCCCCTGCGTGGCCACACAGGCATTCGAAATCACTTCATAATCGGGATTCCGGATGACCTCAATTGAGGGAACCAACCCGACATCAATCCGCCCCGCTGCCAGATCATCGGCCAACAGGCTGGGATAATCTAACATCAGTTCAGCATTGTCAGCCAGATCTTCCAGATCTTCAATCAAAGGCTTCGAGTTGAGATAGGAGACCGCCCCCACACGGATGGGAGGCGGAATCAAGTCAGACATTATCGTTTGGCTTTCATTTCCAGTTGCAGTATCCGACTTATTATAGCCAGCAGTCTTCATCTCGCAATCAGCTTATAATATGGTGAAAACAGCGCCAGAACGCACTCTGATGCACATTCTGACCGTTGGTGTTACAATTCGTTAATTAATGCGACCTACAATATGATATTCTAGCAGTTTATGCCCCCACTATCAGGGACTATCTACCCGAAAATTCAAGGACGGTTGAAATTCGGGGGTATAATTCAGGCTGAAAAACCATCTACAGGCATCAGAAAGCAGAATCAGCATGTCAGATCATAAAAACGTGAAAGTTGGCTTCATCGGCGCTGGCCGGATGGCGACCGCACTCGGCGCCGGTCTGATCTCATCTGGATTTACGAAACCAGACCATGTCTCCGCCAGTGATACCTACGATGCAGCCCGAGAAACCTTCACCCGGGAAACAGGCGCTCAGGCGGTTGAATCAAATCTGGCCGTGGTCGAGCAATCCGAAATTATCGTTCTCTCGGTGAAACCACAACACGTCTCCGAAGTACTGGAGGAAATCAAGGGAACGCTTACCGACCAGCAACTGCTGGTATCGATCGCAGCCGGCTGCCCATTGTCACTGTTTGTCGAAAAACTGGGTAAGACAAAACGATTAATCCGCGTGATGCCCAACACTCCCTGTCTGGTCAAACAGGGTGCCTCCGCTTTCGCACGCGGCGGTCAGGCATCGGAAACCGACGCCAGTCTCGTCGAGTCGCTCCTGTCGACCGTCGGAACTGCCGTGGAAGTTCCCGAATCCCAACTAGACGCCGTCACCGGCCTATCAGGCAGCGGCCCCGCTTACATCTATCAGATTATCGAAGCTCTCAGCGATGGCGGCGTTCGCATGGGACTTCCCCGACATATCGCCACACAACTGGCTGCCCAGACTGTCAAAGGTGCAGCCGAAATGGTACTCGAAACCGGTGAACATCCCGGCGCACTCAAAGACGCCGTCACCAGCCCCGGAGGCACCACCATCGCCGGCATCCATGCCTTAGAAGCCGGCGGACTGAGAAACAGCCTGATCAACGCCGTTTCCGCTGCCACCAATCGCTCGATCGAACTTGGCAAACAATCCTGATCTCAAGGTCCTGTTGTTCGCGACGGCCCCCGGGTTCTTTTTAGCAGCCCGTTCGTTAATTATATTAACGAACTTGTTTTCCCTGCTGCTTTTTCTCAGAATGAAAAGAACCTGCATTCCAGATCCCACCTGAAAACAACGGGAGTTCCATCTATGATCAACCAACGATTGAGTCGTTTTTGTGTATTCTGCTGCCTGCTTGCCCTCTCCCTCACAACAGCGACGGCAGCCGAACCCGATCTGAAGACTTTGCTCGCAAAACCGATCCTAGAAAAAGATCAACCTTGGAAAGAGGTGCAGGCATTCATCGCTCCCAAGGTTCCCGGCATGCCCGAAGTCAGCAGTGTGGCCGAATGGGAAAAAACGATCGCCCGTATTCGCAAGGATGTCTTGAACAAAGTCGTCTACCGTGGCGAAGCCGCCAAATGGCGGGATTCCAAACCGAATGTTGTCTGGCTCGAAACCATTGCCGGCGGCCCCGAATACAAAATCCAGAAACTCCGATTAGAAGCTCTCCCCGGTCTCTGGGTGCCCGCTCTGCTCTATATTCCGAACGAGCTCTCCGGCAAAGTGCCCGTGGTCATGAACGTCAACGGCCATGATCGCAAAGACGGCAAAGCGGCTGACTACAAACAGGTCCGCTGCATCAATCAGGCAAAGCGGGGCATGCTCGCACTCAACGTCGAATGGCTGGGCATGGGTCAGCTCGGCACTCCTGGCTTTACGCATTACAAAATGAATCAGCTCGACTTGTGCGGTACCAGTGGACTCGCGCCTCACTACCTTTCCATGAAACGCGGACTCAACGTATTACTGTCGCACCCCAACGCCGATCCGAATCGGGTGGCGGTCGCCGGACTGTCAGGCGGTGGCTGGCAGACCATCTTCATCAGTTCGCTCGATGAACGCGTCACGCTTTCTAACCCGGTCGCCGGCTATTCGAGCTTCCTGACACGCGTGTATCACACCAAAGACCTCGGCGATTCCGAACAGACACCCAATGACCTCGCCCTCTATGCCGACTACACACACCTGACCGCGATGCGGGCTCCCCGTCCGACTCTGCTCACTAATAACTCCAAAGACAACTGCTGCTTCGAATCGGGATATGCCCAGCCACCACTGCTCAAAGCGGCGTTCCCGATTTATCAACTCTACGATAAAGAAGACAACCTGCAGAAACATGTGAACGACGACCCCGGCACGCATAACTTCCTTAAAGACAATCGCGAAGCCCTGTACCGCATGCTCTCGGCCCATTTTTCCGATCCGGGCAAACCGCTGCCGGTGAAAGAAATCGAGTGCGACGCGGAACTCAAGTCGTTCGACGAACTCAAAGTTGAACTCCCTGCGAATAACGCCGACTTCCACAGTCTGGCGTTGAAACTCAGTCAGAATCTGCCACGCCCTGCTAAGAAATCCTCTCCCAAAAAACAACGGGAGTCGCTCAAGAAAATCGTGCATTCCTCACCAGCAAAAGTCACCGGAGCTGAAGTCGGCCAGAAAAAAGAAGACAATACCACCATCACATTCTGGAAATTGAACGTCAACAAAGACTGGACCGTTCCCGCCGTCCAGTTTTCACGCAAGCCTGCGAAATCGACGACGATCGTCATCGCTGACGCCGGCCGCCAGAGTCTGGCGGCAACCGTCGAACAGCTGCTCTCGCAGGGAGAAAATGTACTCGCCGTCGATCCGTTTTATTTTGGCGAATCAAAAATCAGCCAGCGCGATTTTCTCTACGGCCTGCTGGTTGCTGCCGTCGGAGAACGACCGCTGGGCATCCAGGCCGATCAGCTCACCGGCATCGCAGAATGGCTAAAGCAAGACCAGGGACAATCGACTGTTCAAATTCAGTCAGCAGGTCCCCGTAGCAGTCTCATCACCCTCGTTGCAGCAGCAATCAAGCCCGAGGCGATCAACGGCGTCAGTCTCCAGAACTCCTACGGCTCACTCAAAGAGATCCTCGAAGAAGACAAAGCGGTCAACCAGGCCCCCGAACTGTTCTGCTTCGGACTGCTCAAGGAATTCGACATCAAAGATCTCGTCGCACTGGCAGGATCGGAAAAAGTGACGTTCATCGAACCCAGCGAGCGTGTGAAGCGCGAACTCTCTCACGTCACCGTCAAAAAAGACGTCAGCTATCTGGGTGAGGGGCGCACGGAAAAACTGGATCTGTACTTGCCCGATCCGAAATTTCAGAAAGGCCCTTACCCTGCCGTCGTCATCATTCATGGCGGCGGTTGGCATGGTGGCGACAAAGGAGCCCGCCGCGAAATCAACATCGGCACCAATCTCGCCAAAGCAGGTTACGTCTGTGCCAGCATCAACTATCGGCTGGCTAAGAAACAATCGAAGTTCACTGACAATCTGAAGCAGGTCTGGCCCGGCCATCTGCAGGACTGCAAAACCGCCGTCCGCTATTTGCGAAAACATGCCGACCAATATCAGGTCGACGCCAAACACATCGGCGCCATCGGCGGTTCCGCCGGTGGCCACCTGGTCGCCATGCTGGCCGTCACCGGCGATGATCCAAAGCTCGAACCCAACGCGCAGTACGCCGACTTCTCCTCGCGCATTCAGGCCGTCGTCCCCATGTATGGTGCGCATGATCTGACCACACTCGCGAAATCACGCGATATGCTCTCATCCTTCACAGAGGCAGAAAAAGAACTCAGTCGTCAGGCGTCCGCGGTGAACTACATCACCAAAGATGATCCCCCGTTCCTCATTCTGCATGGCACCAAAGACGCGCTGGTTCCCGTAGAACAATCCGAACTCCTGGCAGTCGCTCTGAAAGAGGGGAATATCCCCACTGAATTACTGATCATCGAGGGCGCTCCTCACAGCTTCCACCTGCAGCCAAAACAGCAGGACCTCAGACCTACCGTGATCGGTTTCTTCGATCGCCACCTGAAACCCTGATCTCACAAGCCCTCCTGGAGTTGACACCAGGTCAGACTCTGTTAAAATAAAACAAAATGTAGCCATGGCTACATTTAAACACTTGTCTACTGCCCCTGATGGGAGATGAATAATGAGAAGGCTGCTTGCTTTCACCCTGCTATTGAGTTTGCTTGTCGGCTGCCAGTCCAAGGAGGGCACCTCGCCTGACAGTACCACGGACCAGAAACAGCCGGAAATTGAGCTCAAATACCCGATTCCGGTCGCGGCAACTGTCGGCATGGTGGCAGACCTCGTCAAGAATGTCGGGCGCGAATATGTAAACGTAACCCAAATCATGGGATCGGGTGTGGACCCCCACATGCACAAAGCCAGCCGTGACGATGTGCAGACCATTATGAATGCCGACCTTGTCTTTTACTCCGGACTGATGCTGGAAGGCAAAATGGCCGATACGCTGATCAAAGTCTCGCGCAACAAACCGGTGTTTGCAGTGACGGAACTGATCGACGAAAAAACGCTACTCGAACCCGAAGACTTCAACGGACACTATGACCCTCACGTCTGGATGGATGTGGCCGCCTGGTCTCAATGTGTGGATGCCGTGAAAGATGCTTTAAGTCAGGTCGATCCCAAACATGCTGACGTTTATCAGAAGAATGCCGCAGAATATAAAAAAGAGTTAGAGCAGCTGCACCAGTACGGTTTGAAAACCATGCAGTCCATTCCGGAAGCGAGCCGCACCCTGATCACATCCCACGATGCCTTCAATTATTTTGGTCGTGCCTACGGCCTGGATGTTCAGGGCGTTCAGGGCATCTCCACCGAATCCGAAGCGGGTCTGAAACGCATTAATCAACTCGTCGATATGCTGGTTAAGAAAAACATCAAAGCGGTCTTCGTCGAAAGCAGTGTCTCCAAAAAGAACATCACTGCTCTGATTGACGGTGCTAAAGCGCAAGGCCATGACATCATCATCGGCGGCGAACTGTTTTCCGATGCGATGGGCGAAGCAGGCACATATGAGGGCACCTACACCGGCATGCTGGATCACAACTTCACCACTGTCGCACGTGCCCTGGGAGGAACAGCGCCGGAAAAAGGGATGCAAGGCAAGCTGACGCGCTGATCAAAACAGACAACACACATTCGCAAACTGCGCAATTCAATCGAAGCTGCTATACTTGAGAGAAACTTATTTCGCTCAATCATTTGATGAAGTAAAACCGGACTTATGAATACAAGAGAAAGCGTCGCCGCGGATACACCGTCCGAATTGTCCCCCACAGAAACTCCCCTCTCGGTATATGACTTAACGGTGGCCTACCATCGTAAACCCGTCATCTGGGATGTGAGCTTCGATATCCCCCCGGGAAAACTCGTCGGCATTGTCGGGCCGAACGGCGCCGGCAAAAGTACCCTGATCAAAGCCATCATGGGACTGATTCCCAAGGCTTCGGGGCGCGTCCAGATCTTTGGCAAACCTTACCAGAAAAACCGGCACCGGGTCGGCTATGTCCCCCAACGCGAAAGTGTCGACTGGGACTTCCCCGTGGATGCCCTCGATGTGGTGACGATGGGGCTCTACAAAGAAATCGGCTGGTGTCTGCCTGTGCGTAAAAAACACCGCACCCGCGCCATGGAAGCACTCGAACGCGTGGGAATCGCCGACTATGCCCATCGGCAAATCAGCCAGCTTTCCGGCGGCCAACAGCAGCGCACCTTCCTGGCCCGCGCCCTGGTTCAAAACGCCGACCTGTATCTGATGGACGAACCGTTTGCCGCCGTCGATGCCGCCACGGAAAAAGCCATCGTGCAAATTTTACATGAAATGAAACAGGCCGGAAAAACCGCGCTCGTCATCCACCACGATTTGCAGACCGTGCCTGAATACTTCGACTATGTGATTCTGCTCAATATGCGGGTCATCGATCATGGACTGACGGCGGACGTCTTCACACCAGAGAACCTTCAAAAAACCTATGGCGGTCGTCTGACACTACTCGAAGAAGCCACCGAAACCATGCGACGCAGGGAGCAGTCGCTATGAGGGCGTTCGCGCTGGTGTTGCTCGTCGTCAGTCTCTGGCCACACTCTTTCATTCTCGCGGCTACCGACTCGAACGAGATTCAGACTCAAAAATCCATCACCGACCGCAGTATCGCGATCCCGGAATGGAACGACTGGAAACGTGTGTTCCTGCTGCAGGATTACAACACCCGCATCGTCATCCTCGGCACCACACTGCTCGGTATGTCCGCCGGTATGATCGGCAGCTTTGCATTATTACGCAAGCGGGCCCTGATGGGAGACGCCCTCAGCCATGCTACCCTGCCCGGCATCGCCATCGCCTTCATCATCGCCACCTCTTTGGGCCTGAACGGGAAATCGCTGCCCATCCTGCTGGCGGGAGCTGCCGTCAGCGGCTTGCTTGGAATCGGCGGCATTCTCTTGATTCGCAACCTGACTCGCTTAAAAGAAGACGCCGCCCTCGGCATTGTGCTCAGTGTTTTCTTTGGAGCGGGGATCGCTCTCTTGGGCATCGTCCAACAGATGCAGACCGGCCACGCCGCCGGCCTCGAATCATTTATTTATGGAAAGACCGCTTCCATGGTCGCCAGCGATGCCTGGCTCATCGGCTCCGCAGGTCTGACCTGCATGCTGATCTCCATCCTATTATATAAGGAATTGACGCTGCTCTGTTTTGATGAAGGCTTTGCCAATGCGCGCGGCTTCCCGGTAGTACTGCTGGACATGCTCTTAATGGGTCTGGTCGTCGTCGTCACGATCATCGGCCTGCAGGCTGTTGGATTGATCCTGATGATTTCCCTGCTCGTCATCCCCCCCGCAGCAGCCCGCTTCTGGACAGAAAAAATGGCGTATATGTCACTCGTGGCTCTGATACTGGGAGCCCTCAGCGGCATGATCGGCTCAGCCATGAGTGCCATCTTCCCGAATCTTCCCTCAGGAGCGATGATTGTGCTCGTCGCGACCGCCATGTTTCTCTTCAGCATGGTCTTCGGCATTCCCCGCGGCATCCTGATCCGCAAACTGCGACGGCATCAGTTAAATTCGAAAGTGAATCGACAACACCTGCTGCGCGGCTTGTATGAGTATCTGGAAGCACGGGGACTGCTCAACGAAAAACAGACCGCAGAATCCACGTTCGTCCCCATGTCCACTTTACTGAAAATGCGAAGCTGGTCACCGGCCAAACTGAAAAAAATCGTGAATCGGGCACAGCGGGACCAGTTAGTCGTCTCCCTGCAGGCAGATCAAATCCGATTGACCAAGGCCGGTCTTCTGGAAGCGGCACGCATTGTTCACGAACACCGTTTGTGGGAACTCTATCTCATCACATACGCTGACGTCGCGGCCAGCAAAGTCGATCAGGATGCCGACGCCATCGAACACGTTTTAGAACCCGAAGTCATTGCCGAACTGGAAACGCTACTCGTTCGTCAGTCGACCGCAGGAGTCCTGCAGAGCCCGCATGCGATCGAGATCCAGCAGGAAAAAGCCAACGGACACCAGTCTGGTACACGGAGGGCAACCTGATGGGGGGACTGGAAAACTGGAACTGGTTTCTGGATGGCTGGATTATTGTTGCGGGAATTTTGTGCGCCGCCTCGACGGCACTGCTGGGCAATTTTCTGGTCTTAAGAAAAATGAGCATGCTGGGCGATGCGATCACACACGCGATTCTCCCCGGTCTGGCGGCCGCCTTTATGATCAGCGACAGCCGCAGCAGTTTGCCCATGTTTGTGGGCGCCGTGATTGCCGGAATTCTGACCGCCCTGTTTACCGAATGGATTCGCGGCTTCGGTAAAGTCGATGAAGGCGCCTCGATGGGTGTGGTCTTCACATCACTGTTCGCTTTGGGACTGGTGATGATCGTGCAGGCTGCCGACCACGTCGACCTGGACCCGGGCTGCGTTCTCTATGGAGCAATTGAACTTACGCCGCTCGACACGATCCTGATTGCGGGCTGGGAAATCCCGCGCGTGGTTGTCGTGCTCTCGGTAGTTTTGTTAATCAATCTGCTGTTCGTGATCTTTTTCCTGAAAGAACTGAAACTCAGTTCGTTCGACCCGGCACTCGCCACCACCACCGGCTTTAACGCCACGATGATCCATTACACTTTGATGACTCTGGTCGCCGTCACCGCGGTCGCCAGTTTTGAAACGGTCGGAAATATTCTGGTGGTCGCCATGTTTGTCGTACCGCCGGCAGCCGCCTATATGCTGACTGATCGACTGGGCCGCATGCTCGTGCTCAGTGTGATCCTGGCGATTTTCGCCGCGATCACCGGCCATATCAGCGCCATCACCGTCCCCCATTGGTTTGGATATCAAAGTACGTCGACCGCCGGCATGATGGCCGTCGCCTCGGGCCTGCTGTTCGTTTTCGCGGCCCTGTTTGGTCCCCGGCACGGGATCATTGTCATCTTTGTCCGTCGCCAGATTCTCGCCTGGAAAATCCTCGCCGAAGATATCATCGCACTCATGTACCGCATCGAAGAACGCGATCCACAGCAAAAACCGGATGTCAATTATCTGCGCGACATTCTGTTCTCGCGTCCTGTTCCAACGCAGCTCACACTTCGCTATCTCACAAAACAGGGACAGATCAAGGACACCAACGGAGCTTATGAATTAACGGAAACCGGTCGCGACATGGCCCGTCAACTCGTCCGCTCGCATCGATTGTGGGAACACTATCTGGTCGAACATGCGGGCATGACAGCCGAAACCATTCACAAACAGGCCGAACGACTGGAACACTTTACTGACCGCGATTTACGCGAAAAGCTCAATGCCGATACCCTCGAAACCGACCAGGACCCGCACGGCCGCCCGATTCCCCCCGAAGAGAATTCGGATTAACTCACAAATAGTGCTTGAATACCCTGCATTAGCGCGCCGTCTGCCTGGGGGCCGCTGAATGCCACGCTGACTTCATAGCCCCCCTGGTAATACGCTTCGGCCGTCGGCAAATACCAGGGGCCCCCATCACCGTAACCGGCGGTCGCGACAAAGCGGTCTGGCTGCAGCATCTGGGTACGTAGCTGATATTCCACAAAGGGCTCGGCGGGCAGATGGAGTAAGGAAATTTGATTGAGGTGCAACGCGCTTAATGTAATCGGCTTTTTCTGTGCATGGCGGTGGAGCCAAGCTAGTGTGAACGCCGGCCGATTGCGATGCACCACCCGTCGCGCATGATCGTTGATCTGCTTCTCAAGTTCGTCCGCCGAAAATACCTGATTCACGGGAGGCAGAAAATCAGCCGTCGCCCAACGGATTTTTTTAACGGGCTCCGGTCGCAATTGTTCCGACGCCTGTTCCATCGCTGCAAAGATCCGCTGTGTCAGTACCTGCCGATTTTCCCTGTGGGAACTGTTGTTGTATTTTCCAGCGTTAATATTGCCCGCACAGCCCGTGAAATAGACGTGCGTGCAACCCGGCGTATCATGCTCCGCTTTGAGCCGCCGTGCATGACCGACGAATTCACTGGTCACATTCCCTTCGGTGCAACAATAGCTGATGGGATGGACGGCGTAATAATAACAGGCCGCCACCTTCTCCCGGCCGTCATAAAAAGCCACTGTCTTCAACCAGGGATCAATCACCCCCGCCGGTAAGTCGCGAATATCATCACTGCTGGCGGCGACACTCCGATTCTTTAAGATCTTGCCTGCCTCGTTCAGAATCCGACGGTTCGATGCTACCTGCTCCACTTGAGATTGGGCCGCCGCAATGTGTGTTAATCGACGAGGTCTTTTCAGACTCTCCCGCACGGCAGCACCGGCCCGCTGCAGACAGACTTTGAAAAATTCCGGATCGAGGTTGGGCGGCAAATCGCCCTGAGCTCGTACGATCTGATCGGTCTCCAGACAGGCAAACGGCGCATCATGCTGATGCACACACTGGACCGCCACCCGGTCCGCAGTGGTCCCCGCCGCATCGGCTAAGGCTTTGCGCCACTGATAATGGGCGTCGTTACAAAGCCCCGTCCAGTCGACCGAGCAGACCACCATCGGCGCTCCTTCCCACAGGATCACAAACCCGATCGCTTCCAGTGGATCTTCAATTTTCGCAGCAGACGGAATCCAGCCGCCGCACAAGGAATGGCCGAGGGGAGGTGTGACATCAAATCGAAAAGCGGCAATCTGCAGTTTCATGGTTTCCTCAACTGATCAAAGACAAAATCTGTCATTCAGCATACGAGGAATGGCATGCGAAAACGAGACTTTCACTCATTTTTTCGCCGTTAATGCTCGGAGGAAACGGGAACTTCCTCTTCTTCAGGCTCGGGTTCAGGCTTGGAATCTGTTTGCGGATCCCATTCCCGGCCCACAATCAAACGCGCTCCACGCCGGAAACTGAGATAGGACCAGCCCCACTGCATGACAACCAGCACCCGGTTTTTAAACCCGGTCAGATAAAAGATGTGCACGACCAGCCAGACCACCCAGGCAATGAACCCGGATAATTTGAACCGCCCGATTTCCACAATCCCGCGACTGCGACCAATGGTGGCCATCTGCCCTTTGTCGCGAAAATGAAACTTACTGCGCGGCTTGCCTTTCAGTTCCTCGCGAATTGTTTTGCCGATAAACTTTCCCTGCTGCAACGCAACCGGTGCCGTCCCCGGTAAGGGAGTCCCCGTCTGATGTGTAAAGCTGGCCTGATCGCCGGCGACGAACACATTTTCATGCCCCTGCAGACTCAAATCCGGTTCCACAACAACGCGGCCCCGATTGTCAACATCCATACCTCCCGATTTCCCCAAGGGAGATGCTTCAACACCCGCAGCCCAGAGCACAGTCGCGGCGCGAATTCGCTCATCTCCCAATTCGACTCCTTCATCGTTGATGTTCGTCACCATCGAAGAAGTCCAGATCTGGACACCCAGATTCTCTAAATCGCGGGCTGCCCGGTTGGACTGTTGTTCGGAAAACATCGGCAAAATCCGTGGACCGGCTTCGACGAGAATCACGCGGGTATGGCTGGGATTGATCCGGCGAAAATCCTTGGACAAAGTAAACCGGCTCATCTCGCCAATCGCGCCTGCCAGTTCTACGCCGGTCGGACCGCCACCAACAATCACATAGGTCAGATATTTCTTTTGCTCTTCAGGATCGGTAATTCGTTCCGCATGTTCAAATGCAGATAAAACTCGTTTACGAATTTCCGTCGCCTGAGAAATGTTTTTCAAACCGGGCGCGTATTCTTCCCACTCATTGTGACCGAAGTAACTGTGCGTCGCACCACAGGCCAGCACCAGATAATCAAAAGGCAATTCGCCAAAATCGAATTTGACTTTTTGCCCCGGGAGATCAATCGATTCCGCTTCCCCTAACAGGACGCTGGTATTTCGATAAGTTGAGAGCAGGCTGCGAATCGGTGTGGCAATATCTGCGGGACTCAGTCCGGCCATCGCCACCTGATATAAGAGCGGTTGAAACAGATGGTAGTTGTGACGATCAACGAGGGTAACTTCGACTCCTCGAACGCCGCCCAGTTCCAATGCCGCGTTCAAGCCGGCAAAACCACCACCGATAATCAGCACCCGTTTGGGCTCTGTTTTGCTTCCTGGGTTCTGTAACGTATTCATCACACTAGTTTTATAGAAAGGACGTTCATACCAATCAAACAGAAGTCAGCGCCCTCCTCGATTTCGTTCATGCACACACTATAGCTATTCTAGACGATTCGTCTATGCGCACAAATTGCGTTCTTGAAAAAATCCAGTACTCAGGTTGTGAATCAACAAGTACTGATGAATTTTAAGCGAGAAGATCATGAATCACTTCGCCGTGCACATTCGTCAGACGGCGTTCGATGCCATTGTGATAATACGTCAAACGTGTGTGATCAATGCCCAGTAAATGCAGCACCGTTGCATGATAATCGTGCCAGGCAACCGTCTGTTCGACTGATTTCCAGCCGAATTCATCGGTCGCACCAAAATCAATCCCGTGCTTGAGACCGCCCCCTGCCATCCAGACGGAAAAACCGTTCATATTATGATCACGCCCCGTCCCCACGGTGTTCGAGGCAGATTGAGTAAACGGGGTTCGTCCGAATTCCGTTGAAAACAGAACCAGAGTGTCATCCAGCATGCCCCGCTGTCTCAGATCTTTCAACAAACCGGCAACGGGCTGATCGATGCGGGTCGCTTCGCGAAGGTGATTTCGTTTGACGTCTTCATGACCATCCCAGTTAATCCGCGGCGATCCAAACGAGCCACCAGAAAACAACTGCACAAACCGCACCCCCTGTTCCAATAACCGCCGTGCCAACAGACAATTGCGGGCAAAGGGAGCCGTCTCTTCAGAATCGAAGCCGTACAGGGCTTTCGTGGCAGCCGTCTCTCCCGACAGATCCGTCACTTGGGGAACGGCCAACTGCATTTTCGCTGCCAGTTCGTGGCTGCGAATCCGGGCGACCAGATCGCTGTTGGCTCCGGTCCGTTCAAGATGACTCTGATTGAATTGATTTAATAACTGGCGACTGGCGACTTCGGTGGCATTCGAAATCTTGCGACCGGGAAACAGATCACGTATCGCCGGTCCTTCGGTCTGGAAGGGAACCCCCTGATGCAATGCCGGCAGAAATCCGTTCGACCAGTTAATCGTTCCCGCCGCCGGATAGCCGCGGACATCGGGCAATACCACAAACGACGGCAGCTCATCGGTTTCACACCCTAAGCCATACGAGAGCCAGGCTCCCAGTACCGGAAAGCCGTTCAATCGAAAACCCGTATTCTCCTGAAACGTCGCCGGCGTATGATTGGCAGAGTCGGCTTTCATGGAACGAATCAACGTCAGCTCATCTGCCTGTGACGCGATGTGAGGAAACAGGTCTGAAATCCAGAGCCCACTTTTGCCCCGCTGTTTGAACTCAAAATCATTCTTGCGCAATAATCCAACCTGACCGAAAAACGTTTCCGGCTTCTTCTCGGTCGGCATAACCTTGCCATGCAGTTTTTTAAGCGCCGGCTTATAGTCAAACGAATCCAGGTGACTCAATCCCCCGATCAGGCAGACATGAATCACCCGTTTGACGCGCGGGGGGAAATGAGTTCCCGTTGGTAGAGTTTTCCCCGGAGCCTCTGCACAAAGTGGTTTCTGCTTCAGCAGCAAATCCATCAGCGCCGTTCCCGCCAGGCCGGTTTTCGCCCAGGAAAAAAATTCGCGACGCGACATACTGTCTGCATCACAGGTAGAACCGGCTTTCGAATTTTGATCAAAGGGATTCGTCATCATGGCTTCAATTCACATATAAAAATTCATTGCTATTCAGAATCACGCGGCACAACGCAGACAAACCGTGCTGCTCCAGAAAGTCGCGTGCCAGCTTCGCCTCTTGCGGTCGGGGACGCCGTTGAAACGCCAGTAGAAACAGTTCATCAATCTGCTGCTCCTGTTTTGAACCCGCCCGTTGCTCAACGCGCTCGGCTAACTGATCTGACATCCGCAACACGAATGAGGCATTCATTAACGACAGTGCCTGGAGCGGCGTCGTAGTGGAGGCCCGATCGGGCGTCGTCGTAGAAGGATCAGGGCAATCAAACGTTTCCAGCAAAGGATGCCGCCCGCCTCGGGCAGAAAACCGATAGATCGAACGACGATTGAATTCTTTGCCGACCGGATCCAACGGCTCGTAAAACTGGGTCCCTTTGAAGAAATAGGATTTCACATCCTGGTATCCCTGGCCGCCGACTTTGGGATTGAGTTCGCCGGCTACTTTCAGGATTGAATCACGGATCGACTCGGCTTCGATTCGCTGCGGGCTTTTCCGCCACAACCATCGATTGTCGGCATCGACTTTCAATGCCTCGGGCTGTGGTTCTGAAGATTGTTGAAAGGTCGCCGACATCAGAATCAGACGATGCAATGATTTCAGGCTCCAATTTTCGCGAATCAGTTGTGCCGCCAACCAGTCGAGCAGTTCCGGATGTGTACAACGTCCGCCGTTAAAGCCGAAATCATTGGGCGTATTCACGAGCCCCTGCCCGAAATGATAGTGCCAGACCCGATTCACAATTACGCGGGCAAACAACGGATTTTGCGAATCGGTCACCCAGCGTGCAAATTTCATACGTCGGTCGCGATCCGGGCTGTCGGACGCCAGTCCCAGATCGCCCTTCACGCCTTTGATTGCATTGAGCCCACCCGGATTGACCACGTCCGCCGGGGCATTCACATTCCCGCGTCGCAACACATGCGACACGCCCGGATTTCGGGAAAGCGCCGCATAGACTTTCGTCGGTTGAATCGCCTGCAGACGCGTGATTTCTGCCTGGAGTTCCTTCCGTTCTTTGAGCAGGGTTTGGCGCTGGATCTGTTCGGGTTTCGTCAATACCGCCGTCAGCTCTGCTTCTGAAAAATAAGTGCCTCCCCATTTTGCAGACGCTTGTATTTCTTCAGCCGTCAGTACCCGGTCATACAGGCGGGCTCTGCTGATGACACCTTTTAAGAGTCGATTCCCAGCAGGTGATCCATGTCGTAATCCAAACAAAATTTCGGATTTCCCGGCTGAGAACGGTTGTAACTGTCGCGACTGGTAAGCGATCCCATACGGTGCACCATTGCGATAGGCGGCGATTTTACCGTCGGCGTAATAGACAATCGCAATCTGTACTTCTTTTTCTGCCGCCTCTTGTTCTGCGATGCCCTGAAACGATTTGGTCCTGCTGAAATTATTACTTCCCGCCAGCCAGTGCCCCGGCTGCTGCTCGCCAAACACAATCGCATCGAACAGAACTCCGTCCACCGTCTGCACACTCATCACGCCACCGCCACGTTGATCGAGGTCCGCAAGTTTTACCCAGGCTTCGAGCGTCTTCTCTTTCAGATTCACCTTCAGCGGCTCGGTATTCAAAAACGATTGATTGCCGTCCACCACTAGTCCCTCTTTGGTCTGTTTTGCAGAACCGTGTAACGTCCCTTTTAAGCCCCCCACCTGATCCAGAGTGCTATTCTGAAAATCCCAGGCAGCAACCGGTGACGAGACAGAGACTGGTAGATCACTTTTATCTTGCGTTGTGCGACTGGCCATCACACGCTGGCGCGCCTGTGCGTCTAACTCGAATAGAGTCGCCTGAACTTTCTGCAGCTTCTTGCTATGTTCGGCCAACTGTTGCTGTGCCTGCATGTACTGGGGATTGGGAAGATCACGTTCGCCATGTTCGACGCCCGCCAGTGCAGCGGCAATCTGATAATATTCCTGCTGGCTGATCGGATCAAACTTGTGATCGTGACAACGGGCACAATTCACCGTTAATCCAAGAAACGTCTGGCTGACCACCCCAATTTTGTCTTCCAGTTCATCCTGACGCATCGTTTCCCGCATCGCCTGACTCTGGGGAATCACCACATCGTGCGGGCCGGCAACGAGGAACCCGGTCGCGATCACCGCACTGGGATCGTCGGGCTTCAGCATATCACCGGCCAGTTGCAATCGGACAAACTGATCGTAAGGCAGATCCCGATTGAACGCCTGAATCACCCAGTTCCGATAATGCCAGGCATTCGTACGTGGTTGATCCCGCTCGAAACCGTTACTCTCTCCAAAGCGAACCACGTCCAGCCAGTGCCGCGCCCAGTGTTCGCCGTAGTGCGGCGATGCCAGCAATTGATCTACCCGTTTTTCATAAGCATCCGGTGCAGGATCATTCACGAACGCTTCCACTTCTTCCGGTTCGGGGGGCAAGCCAATCACCGAATAATAAAGACGACGAATTAAAGTTCTGCGATCGGCGCGGGACTGGGGTTCAAGATGCTGCTCCCGCAATCGCGCCAGGACGAACGCGTCAATCGGATTGCGAACCCACTGTTTGTCGGAAACCTCTGGAACAGTCGTCTGGCGTAACGGCTGCAGTGACCACCAGTCATAGCCGCCCCGCTTTTTCGTTGTCTTGCTGAAGGGATCAATGGGATCGGTGCCCCAAGGCGCACCGGCCTGGATCCATTGTTTGAACAATCGCTTCTCATCTGCAGAGAGAGGATGTTCGGGAGGCATCTCATCGGACTCGATATACTGCCAGATCAAACTTTCGTCCGGCTTGCCCGCTTGCAGCGCGGGGCCACTTTCTCCTCCCTGAAAGGCTGACGCCCGACGGGAAAAATCGAAACCAGCTTTGGGATCCAGACCCGCATGACAATCCAAACAACGGGCGGCAATTAACGGGGCGATCACGCGGTCAAAGTCGGCTTGCTGCGTCGCTTTATTTTGAAAGGACTCTTCTGCTGGAGAGATCACAGGGCAACCCAACCAGAGAATCGCCGTCAAAACCATTCCAAGTTTTTCGCCTGCGCGCATGGCACGTTTCTTTCTGCTGCCGTTCGATTCGAAAGGAGGACTGCTCTATCGCTGATTGTCAATTTCCTGCGGATGAGGTTGACACACGTGCCTTGACCCCATACCATATTTCACTATTGAAACCTATTTCATATATGAAGTCAACAACAATGAGCGTCCCGCGCACAAATCCGAAAACCGATGCAGCCGCCTCTCCCAGTTTGCAGCGGGGCATTGCCTTGCTCGAATATCTGGCAAAACATTCGCATGGCTGCACCCTCAGTGAACTCAGCGAACAACTTTCCATTCCGCAGGCGTCTTTATTACGCATCGGAAAAGCACTGGAAGAGATGGGCTATGTCTCGCGCGATCTGGCGACGAAAAAGTTTTATCTCACGAACCGTTTCCTGCAGTTAATTCCTCCCAGCGTGCAAGATCGCCCTTTATCAGAATGTGCGATTGGCCCGATGCGGGAACTGCGTGACATGACCGGCGAGACCACGCAACTCTGTTGTCTGATTGATACCGAGATCGTAATCCTCGAACAGTTGCTGGCGCGACACGCCTTCAAGTACTCTGCGGAGATCGGTGCCCGTGCGCCTTGCTACAGTTGTGCTCCTGGAAAAGCCATCGCTGCTTTTTTACCGGAAAATGAACGCGAGGATCTGGTGAATCGAATTCGTTTTAAACGATTCACTCCACAAACGATTACTTCAAAACGTGCTTTTCTCAATGAATTGGATCTGATTCGCCAACGCGGCTATGCGATTGATCATGAAGAGGGGCTGACAGGCATTCGCTGCATCGCCGCTCCGATTCGAGATCGGAATGGCATCGCCATCGCCGCCTTTACGATCACGGGGCCAGCAGAACGAGTTCCGCAGGATGAATACGAATCGCTGGGGCAAATCGTTCAATCCCGGGCGAATGCTGCCACCGTGGAATTTAATCGATAAGTCTGCTCGTCGACATCACGGAATCCGCTTCAAAGGATCCACACAGTCCATACAATCGCACCAGTCGCGCTGACCGCTGATTTCACCACGAACCTGCCACTCGGATTATCAGGATTTGAGCCCGTCGTTCCTGCTGTCCCATTTCATGTTGCGATTTGACAACCTTCATTCCCGACCTAGTGTAAATATAGTCTATCCACATTGATGTATTCATTGGGTTGTATTAACAACGCCAAGCAGACATCAGTGTCTTAAATATGCTCCCAGTAACTATGTCTTTGTTTTGATACGAGAACCTATTCACTCCCCAGTGATAGTGACGCGTGATTGAACCAAAACAAATTCGTCTCCTGACAAAGACATTGCGATAAATCAGATTTTTTGTGGCGCGAAACAGAAAACCGAATTGTACGTGACAAACTGTGTCAGAGTTCCATTCGATTTTCGTATCCGCGTTAAGGTCGCAAGATGAACAGTCCTCTCATAGCAAATAGTAATTCCATGCCACAGCAACAGTCTGTGCATGGCAGCTATAATATGGGCTCTTCACAGATCCTGAAGGAACTCATCGCCCTTTCGACCGAACACGAAGAATTCTCGTTGGAATCGGGTGAAACGGATTTCGTCGATCAAGTCATCTCGCGCAAACACCTGCGGAAGTTACTCACCGCACTTCAGGCCCGCGATGCATCCACATTATGTCATTCCCGCCGCGTTGCATTCCTGGCAAAAGGAATCGCCACCAATTTAGGCTGGGAAGGAATTCATCTGAAACGGCTGGAAATCGCCGCGCTGCTACATGACATCGGAAAGATCGGTGTCCCCGACCATATCATGCTCAAGCCTGGCAAGCTGACATCAGATGAAATTGAATTGATGTCGCATTATCACAACATCGGTATCGATGTTCTGCAGGCCTGTCAGACCGACCATGAAGTTTTGACAATACTCTCACAAACCCGCTACCACTTCAGTGGCGCGACCAACGGCTTTCAATATATTGGTAGCGACGTGCATCAGGGTGCCCGCATCCTGGCGATTGCCGATGCCTATGATTCTCTGGCGACCGACCAGGTCTATCGGGCCGGCAAAAAACATGATGAAATCATGGCCATCCTGATGGAGGCCGCTGGAACTCAATTTGATGGAAACATTGTCTGTGCCCTTTCACGTTGGGAACAGAATGAACAAGACGTCTTCCATGATGCACTTCTTGAAGTCAACCGGCTTTATCAACCCAAGCCATTCAGCGAGCAGGAAGCACAGGAAGCCAACCTGATCAACAACATTTTCTCCTATCTGTTTCAGATTGAGAGTCTGTATGACGGATTTTATATCGTCAATGCCGATTTTCAGTTTCTCCTCTTCAGCCCGGGTCTGGAAAAACTGGCCGACATCCGGGCCATCGATATCCTGGGTGAAGCCTGGACCGCAAACAGCCTGCCGCTAACCAACAAGGAAGGCACCAGCCTGACCAGAGCAGAATGCTCGATGAACCGGGTCATTGCTAATGGAAAGCCGATGACCACCGAATTCATGCTGGAACGTCCTGGCGGCCGCCTGATCAACATTGAAGTTCAGTCGGTTCCCATGTTCGGCGAAGACGGACACCTGATGGGTATCGCAGAAATCTATCGCGACCTGTCCCGCGGCTTAAAACGACCTCAAGAATTCAACGACCTCAAACAGGCAGCCAGTATGGATGCTCTGACGTCCGTTGCCAATCGAGGCGAACTGGAAACGCAACTGGCGATCATGCTCAGCAGGTTCAACAAAGAAACCGATCCGACACCGTTGAGCCTGATGTTTATCGACGCCGATCACTTTAAAAACATTAATGACTCGTACGGACATTCGGTGGGTGATGATGTTCTTGTTGAAATGGCACGCCTGTTCCAGCACGAAACCTATTCGGGAGAACTGGTCGGACGCTACGGCGGGGAAGAATTTGTGATTCTTTGCCCTGAAACCGATTTGGAACATGCGGTGAAAAAAGCAGAACGCCTGCGGCTGGCAGTCAGTAACCTGAAGCTTGAGAAACTGGAAAAAACGGGTCTCTCTGCCTCATTCGGAGTGGCTCAGGTTGAAGAAGGCGACTCAGTAGAAAGTCTGTTCCGCCGCGCAGATTCTGCCTTGTACCACGCAAAAGAAACAGGCCGCAACAAGGTTTGCTCCCTCACCAGCCACCAGCTATTGTCCGGCATCGACCCAATCAGCGATTCGGTAGAGACGACCGTTGATGAAATGGTCTTTGAAAATACATTCCAGGCACTGATCTCCTCCGACATTATCGTTTACAAGCTGGGCGGTTTTGTAAATGACAATGGTGCGAAGTTGACAGAAGTCAACACAAACCGGGCCGTGATGCAACTCGGCAAATCAGGACTGCTCCCCTTCTGGGGTAAAACCGATGATCGAAAACCAGTTGAAGTGGAAGTCGAATTCGGGTGTGCCGCCAAAAAAGCGAACTCTAACAGCCGCAGTTCCACACCACGCGTCGATGTGATGATCCGAATTACACCACAGGGATGGGTCAAAAAACCACAGCTGTTCCAGCAACGTGCCAATCGCGTCTACCGACTCTTAAAAGATTACTTCGCTGCAGAGTAATCCTGAGCGGCAGAATCCGCCGGTCCACTCTCCTCTCCCCCCTTTCATGTTCCCTCACACGCCAAGGCAGGCAATCTAGCGAAGCCTTACGGAACACGTTGACTGATCCGATATTTGAATATCCAACGATTCTATCTGTCTTACGCCCCCTTATAACCCGCAAGACACGAAAAACCATACACGCCCCAATCTCGCCAACCCGATAAATCAAGCGTATCGATAAACACTCAATCTGCGCATGGTGGCTTACTAGTGGTTTGCAAAATAGACAACAACGGTCCTCATTTTCTTGAGTTCATCTCAGAATCGCGGCTACTGTTCTGCACTTTTCTGGCTGTAATTCTGACAGGACTTCCCGGGTGCGCTCATACAGACGAAGATTATGATGACACATGCTCTACCGTCTCCTGCCGTGTTAAGAAATGCTTTCTGTTTCATCATGATAAATGTTCTCCACATCCGTATCGTTCGCTGGAAGGATATCAAACTGACCTGGATAAATATGTGGTGAAGCACGCAGCCAAAAAGTGCGCTAAGCGCTCCTTAAAGACAATGGCTTGTAGTTGTAAAGACAAACCATCCAAAGCGTTTCGCAAAGGATACCAGCAAGCCTACATCGATATCGCACTAGGTGACTCGGGTGAAGTCCCACCTGTTCCTCCCGAAGAATACTGGGCCGCCCATTACCGAACACCGCAAGGTTATCTGGAAGTCCAGGAATGGTTCACCGGATATAAACTGGGAGCCGAGCACGCACTCGCCGATGGACGCTACGATTATAATAAAATCGCCACTCCGTATTCTCTGATGGACTGGAACCAGAGTGTTGCCGATCACTGGGATGAAAATACAGCCTACAGACAGGAGAGCCCTCCAACGCAGCCAACTCCTCAGGCGGCACCTCCAGCACCACTGAGCACTCCGTACCAGAATCAAAGTCCACAACCGCCGAAAATGACGCTACCGGAGCCCCCGCTGGCTTTACCGGCTCCCCCTGCACCGGCGGTTCCAGAACAGAGTCAGCCCAAACCAATCCAGGCGGTTCCCCAGAAAAAACAACCACAGGCTCAACCGATACTGCCCCCCAAGCAGCCTCGCAGTCAGCCTCCCGTTGTGGCTCCGAAACCACCATTACATGTGCAGCAGACAATTCCTGCTCCCGCATTAAAACGCCACCAGCCGGAAATCGGCAAACCGGCACCGCGTGCTTACATCAACGATGATCCGCCACCGAGTCCGTACAAATTACAGTCGTATCCTTATACGCCAATCCATACACCGTTACCCAGTCGTAGAACGCTTTCAAATCAATACCAGCAACAGAATCAGATAAACATACAACGTTTGCCGCGAATTTCGGAAAGGCAGCCTGGTATTAACAGGTAGTCACTCAGAACCCACTGTACCTGAGTCGCCGTGTGTTCTGAACCGAAACTCATTCAAAGGAAATGAACGACAGGATGTCGCAACACTTCAACAACGCCGTCTTCGAATTGAGAGGTTCGAGCAGGATGCTGAAACACCTTAAAACAATGCCTGCAATCAAGTGGCATCTTCTCTGCGCGCTGTTGTTGCCTCTGCTCTTCAACGGCTGTGCTGCCATTCATCCGATCAAGGGAATTCCCGCTCAATATCTGCCTATGGAATACAAGGGAGAAGTGCGCTCCGGCAAAGAGACGATTGACCTCTCTCTGCTACGACAACCCGCGCCGAAACATTATCTGCTCGATTCCGGAGACGTTCTGGGAGTCTACATCGAAGGCGTTCTCGGCCAGTTTAAAGATGTGCCTCCGGTTCATTTTCCTCAGACACAGGAAGTCGCCCCTTCCCTGGGTTACCCGATCCCCATCCGTGAAGATGGTACGATCTCACTCCCGCTTATCGGAACCGTCTTTGCCCGCGGACTGACTCTGACCCAGCTCGAAGAAACAATCCGCCGCAAATATACATCAGAAAAAAAGATCCTGCGCGAAGGCCGTGACCGCATTTTGATCAGTCTGCAGAAACCACGTTCCTACCGAGTGCTTGTCATTCGTCAGGAAAATGCGAATGACATTGTGGGTACAACCGTCGGTAATTTAAACGTAGGACGATCCAAACGCGGTACGGGGCGCGTGATCAACTTACCTGCTTACAATAACGATGTCCTGCACGCACTGGCAGAAACCGGAGGACTACCCGGACTGGATGCAGAAAATTCGATTTATATCATTCGCGGCGCCGCCCATCAGATGAACCATTCGATCTGCCCTCAACCCATCCAGACAGGTTCTGCCAACCCGAACAATGACGGTAACCGTCAACAGATCCAACAGGTCTCCGACACCTATACTCCCATCCCTCAGTCATCACCGCTGCCAAGCGATACGGCATTCCAGGTGGGTCAGCCACTTTATTCTTCTGATGGCGGCTTCTATTCGGGTGACTTTATGGCCCCCACAGTCATCAATGATTCCACCATGCAGCGTTCCGGAATCATCAAAATCCCCATTCGCCTGAGTCCCGGCGAACAGGTGCACCTCACACAGAACGATATCATTCTGCATGATGGAGACGTGGTGTTCATTGAATCCCGCGACACGGAAATCTTTTATACCGGTGGGCTGCTGGGGGGCGGACAATACACGCTGCCCCGCGATTATGACCTGGATATTCTGGGAGCGATCTCCATCGCCCAGGCATCACAGAACGGAAGTAATACCAAATCGAATGGCGGCCCTTCTGCGCTGAACCAGGATGTTACCATCAGTGCGAGCAACGCCATCATCCTGCGTCAGCTCCCTAACGGAACTCAATTGCCAATCAAAGTCGATTTGTATGAAGCGGTGCGACATCCCAGTCAACGCGTGCTGATTCAGCCCGGCGACTATGTGATTCTGCAATACACCAAATCAGAAGCAATCGCGGCCTTTGTGGAACGTCACCTGCTGGAAGGTGCATTGTTCGGGCTGGCAGCATCCAATCTGCAGGGAGGCGGCGGAGGCCGCTAACCAGTTAAGCCGATTCCATTCAACGCGTCCTGAATCGAAACAACCGACGTCTACTTGCGGATAATAAAACCCTGTTTTTCAGTGGGCTCTGCTAGAAGCACGCGCCCCGTATGTAGTTTGCCTTCCCGTCCGCCACGGGCAATGAGCAACAGCTTGTCATTGATTCGATCAATGCCGAGACTGCACTCGAGATCAAATTTCGCAAGAAACTGGTAACTGGTGTCTGCTTTTAACAGTTTCGTTCCATAACATCCGAACCACCATTGATTGTCGGCAAACGCCGCCGTTTGAATTCCCAGTAAGGTATAGCCGCTTTTCAGAACATGTTTTTTGACAAACTTAAAATTCGGATCATATTCGTACAGATAATTCTCTTCGATACCTTTCGGCAGTCCCCCCACCACGATGAACTTGCCAGCATGCACGGCAATGCCACCCGCACCATAAATCACTTCGGGAGTCTGATGCTTGGCAATCAACAATAATTTTTCTGCATCATATACGTAGACCCATGAATCTGCTTTTCCCTGGGGGTTATTGAAATCGCCAAAGTTCACCGCGACAAAAAGTTTACCTCCTTGAAAACAAAGATCCCCGTGATGATTGCCTACTGGAATTTTCACCAAAACCTTGCCCGCTGCATTAGTTTTGACCAGCTCCGTTGTAAAACTCCAGAAAATGTGCCCCTGCCCATCGATGCAGATTCCCTGCAGATGATGCGGATAGGCTCCCTCGCATTGAACGTTGGAATATTCTGTTTTCTTCTGAACCGCTGCTGCCTGATTTTCTGCCCGACTTGTCTCAGACAACCCGCTCACGAGCATGAATATCAAAACAAAATACACGCGCTGTAAATTCATAGCTTAAGAAATCTCCCACAACAAACAGAACTCTGATCAATCCTATATCCCAATCAATGACGTCCGTTTGTCATTTTTCAACTTCATATTCGAAACAAAATTAATCCGCGGAAATCAGATCCGGACCATCGCCGGCTCTTTTTTCATAGGTCCCTTTTGACGATTTCACATATTTGGTGAAACCGAGTTCGCCCAGACGTTTATCGTCGTTTAATGTACGCTTTGCTTCTGCATCCGACCATTTTCCGGAAAAATGGGCAGCCGTAATCACTTTACGCACCGGCTCCCCCGTCTCAGGATGGGTCGTTAATACAGGATCACTCATTCTTTGAATGACCTCAAAACGCTCACCCGGCGTTCCGTCCGGTTTAATCACTTCATAAACATAAGTAGGCATTGCTACTCTTTACCTCTCAACTCGACTTGGAAAACGTGATGCTAAGCCTCAAAACTCACCAGTCTGGGTTCTTCCCTGACTGTGATCACATCAGCTTACAAAGATTTTGATAGACCTAAAACAAGGCCCACCAGAGAATATCAGGGATAATTCCTCTTTTTCTCTGTGAAACCAGCTTCTGAAGACTCAAAAGGAGCCTTCTCGGACAGTAGAACCCGTGTCCTATTGTTAGTTTCCATTACAAAGACGGAATAATCCATTAAAATCAGGCAGATTTCATGTAATATAGCCGATGTGACAGTGAATAGACGCCAGCGGAACTCGGCTTGCAACACGCCCCTCATGCACATCCGCCCCCTCATTCTGCCTTATCGGAATCATACTCATTCCAGCAGAAGAGGAAAAGGTCCTGATGTTTGAACCTGAAGCTTGAGAATTAGTGACTGGTATTGCTGGACCTCGCGAGCTAGAATCTGTTAGCATCGTCTATTGCTGAACCCAGACAAACTCACATACGTATACACAACGTGGGTAGTATTTTTAATAGGAGAATAGTCCGTGCAAGTTGCGATCACTTGTCGTCATGGTAGCGTTTCAGATGGTCTCCGCGATTATATTACTGAAAAGTCTGAAAAGTTACTGACGTACTTTGAGAGGGTAACTGCAATCCAGGTAACGATCGACCAGGGTGAAAACCAGAATCGGGTCGAAATTCTCGTTGATGCAGAACACAAACATAATTTTGTTGCCCATGCAGAAGGAGATGAAGTTAAACCAAACTTTCATTCCGCACTGAGTAAAATGGAACAACAAATTAAAAAATATAAGGAAAAAATTCAGGACCACCGTCGTGATCTTCCTTTGAATGAAATCGCGGAAAACAACATTGCGGAAGCAGAATCTGAATAATTCCTGTGTCCTCAGTTACTTTTGGCTGAGTGATAAAAGAGTACTGACTTAGAATATAATTATAATGAAGTGTGATCAGCTCGGAACAATACCCCTCATTCTCCGTTGTTTAAGCTGTCGCAATTTACAACAACGTCTTGCGCTTTAACCGCGGACACTGATTTTTTTGCAGATGTAGTTAGAAGGAAAGAATACATGAAGTTAACAGACTTCGTGGTTTCGGATGCGATCATTCCGGAATTGAATGTAACAACCAAAGAAGAAGCAATCCGCACGATGGTTGCCAGCCTGAAAAATGCAGGCAGCATCTCTGCTGAAGATGAGGAAGGTATCGTCTCGGCAATTCTCAAGCGAGAAGAGCTGGGTTCAACCGGTATCGGAAATGGTGTGGCCGTCCCTCACACCAAACATTCTTCCGTAGAAAATCTGACCGCCGCAGTCGCCCTCTCTTCGGAAGGTGTCGACTTCGCCAGTCTCGATGGTGAGGATGTTTATATTTTGTTTTTGCTAATTTCGCCTCTGGATCGTCCTGGAGATCACTTACGCGGGCTGGAAAATATTTCCCGCCATTTGCGGAATCAAAAATTCTGTAATTTTCTCCGTCAATCCAAAAACATAGAAGACATTGTTGAACTACTTAACGAAGCTGACAGCAATCAGCTGGATTAAGTACCTGGACACACAAAGTCAGGGAGAACCTGTTCGAATTCAGCTCATACTTGCCGCCAATGCCGACCATTCATTTTGAGTTTCAGAAGAGATGCTCGACTCTGGCTCATTTCTGGTCGGACAATGAGGAAAGGGGTAATTACGAAATCTCACTGAAAATGCCATCATTCCTGAATGAGACACGGTTTGTTTTTCAGGTTGCTTGAGTAGTTATCAATTAGTGCCATGCAAGAATCTGTATGTCGTCAGATCGTCACTGTCAAAATGAAAGAGGGGCTGCACCTTCGTCCGATCTCGGAAATCGTCAGAATCGCACGCACTTATAACTGTGAAATGACGATTTCGAATGGAGACGTTTCCGGCAGTGCCAAAGAAGCCTTTGATTTGCTGGCCTTGGAGGCGAAGACCGATATCGAACTGGTATTAGAAGCCAGTGGAGAAGATGCCAGCAAACTCATGGAAGAAATCGTTCAGTTTTTTGAATCAGGGTATAAAAAATTCGAAGAAACGTCTGATCCATCTGAATAACCCCCGTACACACCGACTGAGTGGCTTCCCGCCAGTTGCCTGTCTGTTGAAAGCGCCATAGTAGGCCCTAATTGAATGCTTGTTAAACGTGGAATTGCAGTTTCTCCGGGAGTAAATTTCGGCCCCGCGCTCATTTTGGGGACGGAAGACTTTCGCATTCCACGTCAATTCGTCAGCGTCAATGTCATCGAAACAGAAATAGCGCGACTGAAATCCGCCTTGGACGCGGTCTGTGAAGAAATCGCTGAAAATGAACGACTCGCTTCAGATAAACTGGGAGAACAATACGGAGCGATTTTCGCAGCTCACCTGCAAATGGTCAGCTCACCGCGACTGCGCGAAGAGATCGAAACCCTGATTCGCGAAAAATGCTATTCTCCGGAACATGCTTCCAGCCGGGTTTTCCGCCGTTACACCAAACTAGTCCAGCATCTGGGCGATAATTATCTGGCAGAACGGGCCAGTGATATTATTGACCTCGAAAAACGGCTCCTGAAACAGCTTCTGGGTGAGAAACGAGAAGAACTTTCCAATCTAACCACGCCCATTATCGTTTTGGCAAACAATCTGACTCCCAGTGAAACAGCGGGTCTTGCCAAAGAATTTGTACTCGGTTTTGCCACTGAAGTTGGCGGCCGAACCAGTCATACGTCGATTCTTGCCGGAGCCCTGGAAATTCCTGCTGTCGTGGGTCTGGGTGACTTTCTCTCGGATATTTCCGGCGGTGATATGGTCATCGTGGATGGCAATAACGGCGAAATCATCATCGACCCCGACGAAGAAACGCTCGCCAAATACAAAGATACGGGAGAACGTCAGCGTTCGATGGCCGCCCGACTGGCGGCCCGCCGAAAAATCCGCTCTGAAACGAAGGACGGAACTCGGATCCACGTCATGGGGAATATTGAATTCCCCAATGAAGTCGAACACTGCCGGGAACGGGGCGCAGATGGAATTGGCCTGTATCGAACCGAATTCCTCTATCTCCAGTCCAATACCGAACCGACGGAAGAAGTCCACTACGATGCCTACTGCCGCGTCGTTCAAGCTGCTAAAAACCGGCCGATTGTTATTCGAACCCTCGATCTGGGTGCTGACAAAATCCCCCGAGGCTACAGACACCTGGCAAAAGAAGGCATGAATCCGGCATTAGGACTGCGGAGCGTCAGACTCAGTCTGCGCGACCTGCCTTTATTTAAAACTCAGCTGAGAGCGATCTTCCGTGCCGCCGTCCACGGCGACGTGCGGATCATGTTTCCCCTGATTTCCACCCTGTTGGAATGGCGTCAGGCCAAAATGATCGTGGGAGACGTCCTGGAAGACCTCGAAGAACGCGGAGTCGACTTCAATCCGAATATTCCGATTGGAATGATGGTCGAGGTCCCCGCGGCAGCCCTTCTGGCAGAAGAATTTGCAGAAGAAGTTGACTTTTTCTCCATTGGGACAAATGATTTAATTCAGTATACTCTAGCCGTGGATCGTTCTGATCCCGCAGTATCGCCTCTGTACAATTCTTCAGATCCTTCGATTTTAAGGCTGATTAAAATGGTTGTGGAGGCGGCCCATAAGAAAAATATACCGGTCACCGTCTGTGGCCAGATGAGCTCTGATCTCAAGTCGATTCCATTATTGGCAGGACTGGGAATCCGACAGATCAGTGCCACTCCACTGGCGATCCCGGAAGTAAAAGAAGTAATCAGACATCTGACAATAGAACGGGCAGAGGAAATCGCCGCACATGCGATGACCATCGATGTTGCCCGTGACGTAGAAAGTTATTTAAGAGGAGAATTGTATAAAATTTGTCCTGATCTGTTTGATGAAGAACTCCCCCTGTAACCAGATTACGTTACGATGCGGAACACTCTTTTGACACCAAGCAGACAGAACATATTGATTTCCGGATGAACGCGAAATTTTAACCAGCATTCATCATCACAATTTCACGTTTACATTTTGCAGTTGGTTTACTCGGTTTCAATGAAACCATCCAACTGCCGTCCAGTTCACCTCGGTGGTGAATGGATCAAGTAAGAACAAATTCCATTAAGACGAAATGTATTGCAAAATCATTTCCTGGCCCTGAAACGAACAACGTGTGAGCATCACAGGGGAATGCAATGGGAAGTCCGTCAAACAAATCTGGTATATCAGATCCAGTCAGTTTGAAATTCCCGCATCCCGTCGCCTCACATCAATGACAGCATGAACAAACCACCTGATCATTTACAGCAAACAATCAGCAAGACGGCAATTGCCGCCTTAAAGTGGAATGCTGCGGCTATCATGTCACATTTTCAGAGTCAACGAGGGACTCCCCCACTTGCTGGAACCACCTGCTCTTCACCTCAGTTTACCGCGATGGATGCCCGGCTTTTTGAGCTGTGCTCCGTCTCCGATAATCTGACTGACGAAGTAAGCAAACCAGAATCAGCAAACTCAGGATCAAAGCTCCTTCATGACATCGCACAGGAAATGATTCGACTCAACAATCGCATCATGAAATCTCTCATTGATTGTGTGCCTTCGGTTTTATGCCGAAGAAATACAATCCCCCCCAAGAGATCTGCCCGCTACTGGATTTTCTACTTCAGCGGCAGACTACAGACCGGCACACTCCAGGCAAAGATCCGATCGATGCAGGAAACGTCCGTCTCTTCAGCGACTGAGGAAGAATACAATTTTCGTCGTGAAACCACACGACAAAGGGTATTCCATGAAAAAGGAAATGCTGATTAATGTCCTCCAACCGGAGGAAAGTCGAATCGCCATCGTGGAAGATGGTATTCTCGAAGAACTTTATGTAGAACGAAACAGCCTCGAAAACCTGGTAGGTAATATCTACAAGGGAAAAGTGGTCAATATTGAACCCAGCATCCAAGCTGCGTTCGTCGATTTTGGTGTCGGACGTAACGGCTTTCTGCATGTCAGTGACATCGAACACCAGTACTACAAACATCTCACGGAAGGCAGCGACGGGAACGGCAAACCCGGGCGGGGTAAAAACTCAAAAGGCCGCCGCATCAATGAACGCAGCGTAGCCAACAAACCGCCGATTCAGGAAATCCTGAAACGCGGCAGTGAAGTCCTGGTGCAGGTCATCAAGGAAGGCATCGGCAACAAAGGCCCTACCCTTTCAACCTATATCAGTATCCCCGGACGCTATCTGGTGATTATGCCCGGTCTGCAGCGTGTCGGCATCAGTCGCAAAATAACCGACGAAGATGTCAGACGACAATTACGAACTATCCTCACGCAACTGGCACCGCCGCCCGGACTTGGATTCATCGTGCGGACCGCCGGCATTGATCGAACGGCAGATGATCTCAAACGCGACTTAAACTACCTGCTCCGCTTGTGGGGCACCATCGTCGGTCGTATCAAAAAACTGCCCGCTCCCGTTGAGATTTACTCAGAGAGCGACATGATGATTCGTACGATTCGCGATATCTATAACAGTGAAATCGATACACTCTATATTGATGAGCCCACCGCTTATCAAAGAGCACGCGATTTTATGAAAGTCGTGCTCCCCAAACACGTCAATCGAATCAAACATTATACCGGCAACGATCCCATTTTTTATAACAGCGATCTCGATGATGAGATCTGCAGTATTCAAAATCGGCACGTCCCGATGAAAGGCGGCGGATCGATTGTGATTGACCAGACAGAAGCCCTGGTCGCGATTGACGTCAACAGTGGAAATTACCGCGCCGATGACAATGCAGAAAAGACCGCATTTAAAGTGAATATGAAAGCGGCCGAAGAAATCAGCCGTCAGATCAGACTCCGCGACCTCGGCGGAGTGATTGTGATCGACTTTATCGATATGCGGGAAGAAAAACACCGCCGCTCAGTCGAACGCCGATTGCGTGAACTCGTCAAACGTGACCGCGCGCGAACGAAAGTTCTGCGTATCAGCCCCTTTGGTCTGATTGAAATGACCCGCCAGAGAATTCGCCCCTCACTCCGCAGAAGCATGTATGAAGATTGTCCTTCGTGCCGCGGAACAGGACAGGTAAAAACAGCCGAAAGTATGGCGATTGAAGTCATGCGGACGCTGATGACCACGGTGAATAAGAAGAACATTACCCGACTCGTACTAAATGTACACGAAAACGTCGCTAATTACCTGAATAACAAACGCCGCAAAGACATCACCAACCTGGAAGAATCTGCCAAAACCTCAATCATTATCAACGCACGTACAGATGTCGAACCAGAGCATCTAACCGCGCGTTGTTATGACGATATTGGAAATGAAGTGAATTTCTAGTCGTTTCTGACTCGAAATTTCAAAAGTGACACTTTACAATGCCCTGCTCGATATTCGTGTAACCAGCACAGGTTCTGCGCTTTGCTACCCTCGTGGCACGAGTTAACCGGCAAAGGCAAAAGTGTTTAACGATATACTATCAATAGCATTGCGCAATTGATTCTGAATATGACTCGGATTGACTTTGATTCACAAATCCGACTTCAGCACATTTATTGATCAAAGAGTAAGAAGAAAAGAAGGTTTGAGGATGTTTGTAGTAATCGAAGATGGCAGCCGTCAATATACGATTCAGGAAGGCGATACCCTGACAATCGACTACCGTGCTACAGCAAACGAAGGTGATGCCATTACTTTCGAAAGCGTTCTGCTGGCCAACGGCGGTGGAGCCAGTGCCATCGGCGCTCCCACGATCGAAGGCGCATCGGTAGAAGCAGAAGTCGTAAATCCTGAACTCAAAGGCGAAAAGCTCGAAATTCAAAAGTTTCGACGCCGAAAAAATTCACGTCGCCACACAGGACACCGCCAGAAATACACAACGGTTCTCATCAAAACAATTAACGTCCCCGGACTGGAAATTGTTGAAGAATCTGCTGAAGAAGAAACCGCTGCCGCGGAAGGTTAAGCTCCTTTTGCTCAACTCAGTTCAAGCAATTCTTCCTCAGTAGGAATTGCCGGTCTCGGCACGTTCTCTCATAGAATCAAGCTCCCTGAAACCAGTTTTCAGGGAGCTTTTTTTATTACTCCATTCCTGTCCCCTATCCGCGCTCTCAAAGCACATTCATTGAAAACGGGGTTGACCAAAAACTGTTATTCCGCATACCTTTATGCCGTTTTGAGGATCATGATGGCATACAATTCGCGACTCCAGTCTACCTGTGAACCGCTTGAATAGCTTGGATAGGACTTTCAGATGCACCTGTTTTTTTCAGTGGGCGAACCCAGCGGCGACCAGCATACCGCTCATTTGATTGAAGAAATTCGCAATCGCTGCCCGGAGGCCCGCTTCTCTGCGTTCGGTGGACCGGAAATGCAGGAGGCTGGCTGCCACCTGGAAGTACGTCTCACTGATTATGCCGTGATGGGAATTCTGAATGTCCTGCCGCTGATCTTTAAATTCATCCAACTCATCAAGCAGGTTGGCCAGTATCTCGAATCAGAACGCCCCGATGCAGTCGTCCTTGTTGATTTTCCCGGCTTCAACTGGTGGGTCGCCAAAAAAGCAAAAGCGCTGGGCATTCCCGTATTCTATTACCTGCCTCCGCAACTCTGGGCTTGGGCGCCCTGGAGAATTCGACGCGTGCGTAAAAATGTGGACTACATTCTCTCCGGTTTAAAATTTGAAAAGCAGTGGTACGAGTCACGAGGCGTCAAAGTTGATTACATCGGCCACCCATTCTTTGATGAAGTCGTCTCCAAAACGTTAGACCAGAATGTTCTGAGTGAACTCGCGCAGTCCCAAAAGAAAACCGTCGGCATTTTACCCGGTTCACGAACCAGTGAGCTCACCCGTAATTTCCCCGTCATGCTGCAAGTGGTCCGCCAACTGTCAGAGCTGTTTCCCGACGCGACATTCCCCGTCGCCTGCTACAGACAGGCCCATTTTGAACTCTGTCAAAACCTGATTCAGGAAGAACAGGCCACGGACCTGCCAATCCAACTCTATTTGAATAAGACATCAGAAATCATTGAAGCGGCTGACTGCTGCCTGATGGTTTCAGGCTCGGTCAGCCTGGAACTGCTGGCAAGAAAAACACCGGCGGTCGTTCTTTACCGCAGCCACTGGGGGATGTATTTCCTGGCCCATCTACTGATAACCTGCAAATACATGTCGCTCCCCAACTTGATCGCGGATCAAGAATTGATGCCGGAATTTCCCTCTGTCGGGTCACCGGAAAAAGATGTCGCCAAAATCTCGGCAATTTTCAACGACTGGCTCAGTACACCCCTCTCGCTGGAAAGAGCCCGTACGAAACTGACTTCACTCTATAATGAAACTGTGATTCCCGGTGCTTCAGCCCAGGCTGCGAAATCCATTGTGAGCCATATCCAGCCAGAAACTCAGCAGAAATCCGCCGCGTAATATACATATTTTCAGTACCGCTCGCGTTCGATTGTGTTAAATCAGGCACAAAACACCAAATTTCCAATGAGAATTTGGGGAACCTGTAATTGTTTGTTTTGTGTGAATGGTCCTCCAGAATTCTGCTCGTTAGAATCGTCGGATACGCTGAAACGGGCTGGTAAAATGCTGAAAGCCAGCCACAATCTTTCTATCTGAATAACATCTTGGAATATCGGGACGACGTACACTAATGGGAAAAAAAACGATCCGTATTGGAATTGTTGGTGCAGGGGCAAATACGAAAAGTCGCCATATTCCGGGATTTCAAGCAATTGAAGATGTCGAAATCGTCGGCGTCGTGAATTCCACACCAGAGTCGACGGAAAAAGTCGCCCGAAAATATGCTATTCCACAGACCTATGCCCATTGGCAGGAACTGGTTGAAGACCCTGAAATCGATGCAGTGATGATCGGAACCTGGCCCAATCTGCATTGTGAGATTACCTGCATGGCCCTCGAAGCCGGCAAGCACGTTCTGACTGAAGCCAGAATGGCACGCAATCTGGACGAAGCCAAAAAGATGCTCAAAGTATCACAGGCCCGCCCGGATCTGATTGCACAGATCGTCCCCAGCCCCTTTGGTTTAAAATACAACCAGGAAGTCATCAAGCTGATCTCCCAAAAATATCTGGGAACGCTACGCGAAGTCGTCGTCGTCGGAGCGGACGACTCCTTCTGGGATTACAGCAAAAAATTGCATTGGCGACAGGACAAGGAAATCAGCGGCAACAATGTTCTGACAATGGGAATCTTGCACGAGACCTTGAGTCGCTGGGCCCCTCCCACAGAACGGGTCTTCGCTCAATGTTCCATCTTCGAGCCACAGCGGCCTTCCGCTCAAGGCCAGGGTAATGCCGATGTAACGATCCCTGATAGCGTCCAAGTCGTCAGCAGACTTCAAGGAGGCGCCAACGCCATCTACCACTTAAGCGGTTCGATTCTGTTTGGCCCGGGCCTGCAGATCCACCTCTATGGCAGTCATGGAACAATTAAAGTTCACTTCACACCGGAAGAAAAAATCTTTGTCGGCCATATGGGGGAAGACGAACTGAAAGAACTCCATATCCCGAAAGAAGAACAGGGAGGCTGGCGCGTCGAAGCAGAGTTTATCGGAGCCATCCGTGGAGAAGAAATCATCCACCACACCGACTTCGCGACGGGCGTCAAATACATGGAGTTTACGGAAGCCGTCGCACTAAGTTGTCAAAAAAGTGAACCCGTGACGCTTCCACTGTGACCAGTCTCTAGCAAAGCTATTTGTAATGGCTTGAATTAACTTTCATCATCAAATTCTGGAAATCTGCAGCAATACCAGCTCAGTGAATGATGCACTATTATGACGACACCATTTCAATGGGAATTAGAGATTGCTCTGTCAGCAGTCAAACAGGCCTCTCAAATTTGCCGCTCTGTACAAGCAGCGATCACTGATGAAGTTCTGGAAAAAAAAGACAAAAGCCCGGTAACAATTGCAGATTTCAGCAGCCAGGCCGTCATCTGCCGGGCACTCAACGAGACATTTCCACAAGACCCCATCATCGGCGAAGAAGATGCTGCTGAGTTACGTCTGGAAGAAAATCGCGCGTTCCTGGAAATGATTGTCGCCGAACTCAATGCGGCGCAAATTCCGGAAACCTCTCCTGAAAATGTCTGCCGCTGGATCGATCAGGGGGGCGCCAAAGAGTATAGCAGCCGTTTCTGGACTCTGGATCCCATCGACGGAACCAAAGGGTTTTTACGCAAAGAACAGTATGCTGTTTCACTGGCCTTAATTGTCGACGGAAAGATTGTGCTCGGCATCTTAGGTTGCCCCAACATGCCTTTCCCGATTGATGAAACGGTCACGGGAACACTGTACTACGCTGTCGCCGGCCAGGGCGCTTTTGCGATTCCCCTGAATCAGGATCAGGAGCAGGCAGCATTTCCGATTCGAGTCACCACCACTGATGACTTCTCACAATCACGCTTTTGTGAATCGGTCGAATCGGGACACAGCTCGCACGGACATTCACAGCAGGTTGCAGAAAAACTGGACATTGAGAAAGAACCCAGAAGACTCGACAGTCAGGCCAAGTATGCCGTCGTTGCTCAGGGCAATGCCGATATTTACATGCGGCTGCCAACCCGCGTTGGTTATCGCGAAAAAATCTGGGACCACGCTGCCGGAGTACTCCTGGTACAGGAGGCGGGCGGCACCGTGACGGATATCACTGGCAAGCCACTGGAATTTGATCAGGGCTACGAATTGAAAAACAATCAGGGAGTCATCGTGACCAATGGACCTCTTCATCAGGAGTTGATTCAAACTCTGGGTGAACTGGCAATCAATGAATAGCCGCCGGCTTTCACTTTCGTATTGTTGATGAATTTTTGAACCGACATGGACTGGCAAATTGTAGTAACGTTCCTGGTATTGGGAGGAGTCATTGGCTCTCTCACGTTTCTACGTGCCGGTGCTGATACGATTCTCATGGGCGGGCTCACCATACTGGTTATCACCGGTGTAGTCGAAGCCAAAGATGCCGTCGCCGGCTTTGCCAATGAAGGCCTGATCGCTGTCGCGTTCCTGTTTGTCGTGAGTGAAGGGATTCGCCAGACTGGCGGCTTTGCCTTTACCGGTCAACAACTGCTCGGCCACCCTAAGTCGCTGACCGATGCCCAGTCGCGCGTGATGCTCCCCTCGGCTGTCTTAAGCGCGTTTCTCAATAACACGCCTGTCGTCGCAATGATGATGCCCGTCATATCTGACTGGGCCAAGAAAATGCGGATCTCGGTTTCGCACCTGATGCTCCCTTTAAGTTACGCAGCCATTCTCGGCGGCTTATGCACGCTGGTCGGTACGAGTACCACGCTGGTGGTCGACGGATTACTGCAAGAGCACGACAATCACCCTGGCCTCTCCATGTTTGAAGTTGCCTGGGTTGGTGTCCCCGTGATGATTGCTGGCCTGATCTACTTGTTGATCTGTTCCCGCTGGTTACTTCCCGAACGCAAACCGGCAATCACTCCCATGGATGACCCGCGGGAATATACCGTCGAAATGGTGGTCGAACCAGGCTGCCCGCTCATTGGCAAAACAATCGAACAGGCTGGCTTGCGTCACCTGCCAGGCATGTACCTGATGGAAATCGACCGGCAGGATACTGTGATCGCCGCTGTTTCTTCGAATGAACGTCTCGCCGCCAACGACCAGCTCGTGTTTGTCGGCGTCGTAGAGTCAGTCATCGACCTGCAAAAAATCCCCGGACTCAAACCAGCCACCGATCAGCTCTTTAAACTGTCTGGCCCCCGCTCGGAGCGTTGCCTAATAGAAGCCGTTGTCTCTGACAGTTTTCGATTCATCAATATGTCGATTCGCACGGCAAAATTTCGCTCCAACTATAATGCCGCCGTGATCGCCGTGGCACGCAACGGTCAGCGGATCAACAAAAAAATTGGTGACATTGAACTCCAGCGCGGCGATACCCTGCTGATCGAAGCACATCCTTCTTTCATTGATCAGCAACGAAATTCTCGCGAATTTTTCCTCGTCAGTCAGGTGGAAGATTCCACACCGCCGCGCCACGAAAGAGCCTGGATTGCCCGTACGATCTTGCTGGCGATGATTGTGATGGTGGCCTTCTTCAATGTTAAAATGATCGTCGCCGCCATGGTCGCTGCCGGGCTGATGACGGCCACACGCTGCTGCAGTGCAACCGAAGCCAAACGCTCCATCGACTGGGGCGTGTTGATTACCATCGCCGCCGGACTGGGAATTGGTCGGGCCATTGAAAATTCCGGAGCCGCGAATCTGATTGCGTCCACCTTCATCGGCGTGGCAAATAACAGCCCGTTAATCGTGCTGGCAATTCTGTCGTTAATCACCTTGATCTTCACGAACCTGATTACCGCAAAAGCAACCGCTACGCTGATTTTTCCCATCACCGTTGCCGCAGCAGCATCGCTCGATGTCAATCTCATGCCGTTTGTGATCACCCTGATCATCTCGGCAGCAGCCTGCTTTGCCACCCCCATTGGCTACCAGACCAATATGATGGTCTTCGGCCCTGGTGGGTATAAATATGCTGACTATCTTCGTATCGGCGGCCCACTGACTTTGATCGTCTGGATCCTCACCGTGATCATCGTACCTCTTGCCTGGCCCTTCCATCCGTGATAATCTAGCTCTAGACTGTGTCCAGTTTTACTGTAGCGTCTCCAAGGCTATTTGGACCAAGTATATTAGATTGAGGCACGCTATAGTAAAATGTGATGCGCTCTAGCACCTGCTCTCATGTTTCCCGATCAGGCGGTTCGGTCTAAGTGTGACCACCGCCCTCCTTTCGGGCCGTCAGTCATTTGCTGTTTTGTTTCGTTGAGAAACACTCCTATTCATTATCAGGACTCCACCATGAAGCGCCTCTTCTGTTTCCCGATTCTTGTTGCTCTGATCGTTGGCCTTTCACTCTGTTCGAATCCTTCACAGATACAGGCACAGGAGCCTGCTCCAGAAGATCGCGCCAAACTGGAACAGCAGCTTCAGGATCTGCAGAAACAAATCAAGGACCTCAAGCAGAATCCCAAAATCAAAAAGTCGCTTCTGGCAGATGTCGAAGTTTATGCGAAGGCCGCCGAATGGATTTTGCGACATAACGAATTTTACAAACCGCAGTATGTCAAAGACACATTTCAGATTCTGGAAACGGGGCAAAAACGAGCACAGCAACTGCAAGTAGGCAAACCGGAGTGGACACAGCAGACGGGAACGGTCATCTTCGGTTACTACTCAAAAATCGACGGTTCTGTTCAACCCTATGCGCTCACCTTTCCCGCAGACTTTAAAGAAAAGTCCAGCCATCGCTGGCCGCTCCACGTTGAACTGCATGGCCGAGGCGGCAAACGCAACGAAGTCTTCTTTCTAACGCGTCCTAACGGCAGAGGACCGCGAAAAGATCACGACTGGTTGCATCTGGATCCGTTTGGCCGCACCGATAATGGCTGGCGCTGGAGCGGCGAAGTCGACGTACATGAAGCCATTGATGATGTCAAAAAACGTCACCTGATCGACAAGAAACGAATTACACTTCGCGGCTTCTCCATGGGAGGCGCAGGCGCCTGGCATCTGGGACTGCATTACCCTTCGCTCTGGTGCGGCGTCGGACCCGGTGCCGGATTCGTCGACTTTTATCAGTATCAAAACTACAAAGAAAAACTTCCGCACTATCAGCACAAAACACTGCACATTTATGATTCCATCGACTACGCCCTGAATGCCGCCGATGTCCCTGTTGTGACCTATGGGGGCGGAAAAGATAAACAACTCGTCTCCAGCACACGGATGGTTGAAAAAGCGAAAGACCTGGATATCGAAATTCCGCTGTATATCAGCCCGGAGGCAGCGCATCAATCACGCATGCCCGCTTATCAGGATTTTCTCGCTGACCTTCTGAACCATTCAAAACAGGGACGCCCTGCCTGGCCCGGAAGAAAACAGATTCGCTTTATCACGTATACCCCCAAATTCAATGAGTGCGAATGGCTGACGATTGAAGAACTCGATGAAATGTATGAACCCACAATCGTTGAAGGGGGTATCGACGACGAATCAGGCAATCTGCAACTGACGACAGAAAATGTCGCTGCTCTTTCCCTCGCGCGCAATGTGGCTGCCAAAGTGGAACTGGATGGCACGCTGCTTCCACTGGAATCGGCCGCCAATGGGCTATTGCCTCAGGTTTATTACGTGAAAAGCAACAGCGGCTGGGATGTTCTGAAATATGAAGACTCAAAAACCTTCATCGAAAATCCGAACCAGCGAAAACGACACAATCTGCAAGGCCCGATTGATGACGCGTTTACACTCCCCTTTGTATGCGTCACAGGCACCAGCTCTCCTTGGGAGCCCGAACTCAATTCCTGGTCAAAATCAGTACTCACATTATTTGAAAAAGAGTTCGACAAATGGCTGCGAGCGAAAGTCCCTGTCATCAAAGACACTCAGGTCACGGATCAGATCATCGCTGACAAAAACCTGATTCTATTTGGTGACCCGGGTTCGAATGCCTTGATCGCCAAAGTCGTCGAAGACCTGCCCATCGAATGGACCCCAGATCAGATTACCGTGAACGGAAAAAGCTACGACACCAAAAATCATGGCGTTGCTCTGATCTATCCGAACCCGTTAAACCCCGCTCGTTATGTAGTCATCAACTCCGGACACACGATGCATGAAAAGGATTTTCTGGCTTCCAATTCCTGGCTTTTCCCCAAACTGGGAGACATCGCCGTGATTCAGTTTAAGAAATCAAAAGATGGCACCTATGAAAATGAAACTGTCTGGGCAGAACTCTTTGACAGTAACTGGAAATTACCATAACTCCGCATCAAACGCAGATCTGCTTCTGTAACAAACCAGGAACGTTGGGATTACGTAATGGATTATCACGACCCCGGTTTCGGCTCTGAAGGTGAGCGGGAACTTCAGAAGCGTTACGGAACGGAAAAACGCGCCAACAGTTTCTACGATCGGCAGATGATCGATTATTTGAATCCCCGGATGCAGGAATATATCCGGGAACAGGAGTTGCTGTTTATCGCCACATCCGATGCAAAAGGTGAATGCGATAGCTCATTTCGCGCCGGCATCCCCGGCTTTGTGCGAATACTGAATGAGAAACAACTTGCCTACCCCGAATACCGGGGCAACGGTGTGCTCGCCTCGCTCGGTAATATTTCAGAAAATCCGCACATCGGCTTGATGTTCCTCGATTTCTTCAAAGCTACGATTGGCCTGCACATTAATGGGAAAGCATCTATCGTCGAAAACGAAGAATTCCTGCAATCGGACAACACGCCACAAGAAATCAGAGACGACATCGCAACCGAAGATGGTAAGAAGCCGGAACGCTGGGTGATGGTGGAAGTCGAAGAGGCATATATCCATTGCTCAAAACATATTCCCCTGCTGACCAAACAGGATAAAAAAATTGCCTGGGGCACAGATGATATGAAATTAAAAGGGGGTAACTTCTTTGGAGTCGCATCAAAAGTGAATTCCAGGAAAGAATCCGGGGACGGCCCTACCTGAAAATAAATCGCGTAAACAACCTAAACATATACACTTAAGAGAAACCGAACCCGTAAAATTTACAAGAAAGCAACGAACATCCCTCCTTCTTGCGGTTCAAATCACGGATCGCTTGAATCGATCTTGCTTCATTCTGCGATTTTTCATAAAAAACCCACTCTCCTATCACATCATTTACTAATGCATGGCTCTGTCTTGTTCAGATTCGTGCATCCCCTTGACCAAATCAATGACCGCGGCACCTGTAGTGTGTCCTTATTTATTGAGCCCTTTACCCCAATGATCCGGGCAACGTAATGAAACAACACCGGCTCAGCACGGTACTGCCTGCTGTTCTAATTTTAATCTTGATGAGTGGCTGTGCTTCCACATCAGGCCAGCAAACGATGGCCTGGAAAGCGCCCACTGCGCCCTGGAAGTGGGGAAAATCCAAGAAGCCTTCAGCAACAAAGTCTTCCGAAAAAGCAGCAGTCGTCTCTGTGGATGATACTTCAAACAGCCGTGACGATACTCCAGCAAAGAAAAACAAAGAGACTGCTTCCAAAGTGAAAACAGGCAAGGTGACGACACACAATGTCGAACTCCTGGCTTATATTAACGAAGAGCTCAAAGACGCGTCTCCCCAGGAACGTGCTCAATATCTGAGCAGTTTCAAAGGTGTGGATCCGGAAATGATCCGCAATATTCTCCGTACGCGGAGAATCGTGAATAGCATGGATCAGCAGCCGGAAACGCAATTGGCGGAACATAATCCCGCAGACGTTTCTTCAATGATCCTTCCCGGACTGGGACACACACAACCGGGCGATTCTCCATCACCGGTCGTTCAAACCAGCGTTCAGCAAATGACTCCTCCCGGGCAGTTATCGCCTGATCACAGTCAAACGAATGCCATGTCAAATCCCGTGCAACTGGGAAATCTGGAAGCGATCGGCACGAATAACACAGACACCGGGTTACCCGTCATTTCCCCAACACAGCAACAGGCCTATTCCAGATCACAGACCATCAGCCAGGGACTGAATCATATTCCTGTGGTGGGAACATTAAAAACAAGGCTCTCTTCGGCATTTCAGCAGGGAACTTCTGCACTGCAAAACGGCATTTCCCGCACGAGTACGGCGATTATCGGTCAACAGGAAGGCGCACCACAGCCAATCGAAACAGCAAACGCACAAATGCAGCCAGCCGTTCAAGAACCAGCGGAACTGAATCCTGCACCAACCGTCAACCCCACACAACGAATGGGGGAAACCGGTAATTCTTCAGCAGCGCAACTGAGCCAGCTCATTTCAGTCGCAGAAGCAGAGCTCTCGCAATTACAAACGGGAACGACCCCTGAAGAAAAACAACATTTTATTGAACGTCATGTTTACCTGCGGATGTTGTATCTGATGGCAGGACAACACGAACGCGCACTGGAAGCAATTCCCGGAATTGAACCTGCCGACCAGGAATTCTGGCAGCAGACTTTCTGGGCAGTAGCCAACTATTTCGATAATGAGGCTATCCCGGATCAGGCTGACCGCGCGACACAAACCGTCGCCCAATTAAGACAGGCAACCGCCCGCCTGCAGGAAAAAGCCAATCTGAAACTCAAAAATGTTGCCTTCTGTCACAAGATCAACAGCTTTGGCAGTTATGAGCGTTTTGAACGCGATGAATACACGCCAGGCCGCCCCGTACTCGTTTACTCAGAAATTGAAAATTTCACCAGCGAACTGACGGCCGACGGCATGTATCGAACTCTTTTGAAATCCAAAATTCAAATTTTCAAAGCCGGTACGAATGGGGATCTGGTCGCAGAAATTCCCTTCGACACAACCGAAGATCTCTGCCGCAATGTACGCAAAGACTACTTCCACAGCTATAAATTTGAGATACCGCGGAATATCTCACTGGGCCCCCACGTCATGAAATTAACTGTGGAAGACGAAATCAGCCAGAAAGTGGCAACCTATACTCAAAACTTTACGGTTCGGTAAACCACGCATGCTTTCCAGTCCTTCTCCTGTGAACTGTCTTCAGCCCCGCTCTGGACACGCTTTCTGCTCTTCCCCTTGCCGACAGGCAACTGCATTCCGCTGGAATTTTCTGTCTCGTCAGCAGCAGGGAGATCAATTGCATTTTGCTTCCGACCAGGAAGTCAACACCAGGCGCAGCCTGAAAATGGCCAAAGTAGAAGCAGTTCTGTTTGTTGCGGAAACGGCACTCTCCACACGAAAAATTGCACAATTGGCAACGCTGGCGAATGCCGCTGAGGCAAAAGAACTCATCGACCAGCTCAACAACGCCCTGACTGCAACCAACTCGGCGTTCCAAATTAAACGTGTCGCCACCGGCTACCAGTTGATGACACAACCACAGTTTTCGTTCTGGTTGAATAAACTCCATCAGAGGCAGGCAGCGCTCAAGCTCTCTTCACCGGCCATGGAAACGCTGGCGATTGTCGTTTACCGTCAGCCAATCACCCGGGCCGACATTGAGTCGATCCGCGGAGTCCAGAGTGCTGAAATGCTCAAGCAGTTAATGGAACGTGGTCTGGTCAGAATTGGTGGTAAAGACGACTCGCTGGGACGCCCGTTTCTATATGAATCCACGCGAAAATTTCTGGAAATCTTTGGTCTGAAAAACCTGGACGACTTACCCATGGGGGAAACCCTGCGCATTCGCCCCGAACAGAAACCACAACCGGCGGAAGCAACTCCAGAAAACGAACTGGTTGAAGCTGCTCCAGAGCATGATGTTGAACTGGAATCAGACCTCAGTGAAGAAGAGGCTACGGAAGTCATAGAGGATACCAGTGATACTGAAGACGAAGATCTCAGCGCCGCCTGACATCTGCTGAGAAGATTCTAAAGCAGGTCAACGAATGATTGGTGTTTCGACCTTGATCTCCTCCTGAGGAGTTGGGGCCTGGTTCTGCCAGTTTTCTCCCACAATCCAGCGATAGTTCAAAATCCGTCGCCCATTGACTTGCTCAGCACGAATCCAAAGCTCTTTTCCCTTTAATGTATCTGCATTCGGTATGTAATACAATTTGCGATCCTGGCCATTTTTGAGCTCTGTAATAAAGCGTTGCATCCGTTTCATACTGGGAATAAACAGACTGCAACGAAACTGCAGGGTTTCCAGCGGCGATGTGTTATTGACAATGATCTGCTCTACTTCCAGCACATTTCCTTCGAGTTTCTTGTCAACCACATTCACCACAATATCGCCTAAACCTACATGATAGGGTCTGTGCACGCGAATTGAATATTTGCGTTCTGCAAAGATCTCGAAATCTATCGAGACATCTTTTTTTCCGAGGCTGGCATTGGAAGGCAGTGTCATAAATGTCTCTAAACGGTAGTCCTCACCTGTCCCGGTATTGAAGACCCATTCCTGTGGTTCCACTTCCCAGCCCTTGGGAACATTGAGCACGGCTTTCCCGCGAACACTTTGTGCAAAAGTATTCTTGCCGATGACCGCATCAGGATGGCCTCCGTATTCACTCTTTGATTTTCCTTTTTCAAATTGTGCTGCCAGTCGCCAGTACGCGATCTGCTTGTTACATTTTCGCACAATCACAGGAGCAGGCCCGACAGGTAATATATGACGTCGTGTTTCAGAATCACGTTCCAGATTGATTCTTCTGCCCCAGACATCGGTCGCATATACGTCTTCGCCCAGGTAAATCGTCTCTTCTATTGGTTCTTGATTCCAGGCAAACATAATTGCTTCATCATCTCGTGAAAACACATAATTTGTACTCTTATTAGGCATATTGAATGCCCCCTGATACTTGGCTCCCTGTAAAGCCAGCGCGACGGTTCTCCAAGGCAGAAACAACAGAGTCGGCGAACCATTCTGATTGAGTAGACCATGTTGCTCATCAAAAATAGAATCAGCAAAAATACCATCTGCTCCCATGTACTTTGCGGTCACCATGCGCTTTGCCAGATCGATTCCCCGCTCTTCAGGCAGGTAACCATCTTTGGGAAGTGGTGTGATGGAAACCCAGCGCGGGCTGGCCCCGGGAGAGATTCCGGCATTCTGTAATGCGCTAGCCAGTTCAGCAGCTGAGAGTCGTTCATCGTTTTTGATCGAAAGAAAACTGTTTGTGATCGTTTTTTGAGGCAGAGGCGTCTTCCAATCCCAGTGAATCCCCACATGGGTATCCCGGCCGATGAGGTCCAACTGAGACTTTACATTTTTCAAAGTTTGATTCAGGTTCTGCATCCCAATAAAACTCTTATCATCATCCCCTCCCAGCTGCCAGTAATTGACCAGCGAAGTATAGCGGGCAAAGACTTCTTCCAGCGAAGAGGACCAGAAACTGGCAGGCATCGTAAAGATCCCGCTGACCCCCTGCCAGTCTTTCGCAAATTGCGATCGTAATTCTTTAGGAGGATGATTCAGCAGTCCAATCGGGGTAATACTTCTGTTTGAAAACGCATCCAGCATCTCTGCAATGCGGCTGGGTCGTTGAAGATCTTCAGACGCCATCACATTCCACAAAGGAAATTTAATCCAGTTGATCCCTGCCTGTGCAGCAATGTCGGGTAATTCGTTTATCGGCAGTTGATCATTTTCCTGCGAGATCGTCCAGCCAAACTCTCCCTGGCTTCTGGGAGTGGCCAGATCGATCACGGCAAACGAGGTTTTCTTTGCCAGGATTGATTTCTCATCGCGCACTAATTTTGATCTGACCTCATAAAATCCATATTCCATCGGCTGCAGACGCCAGACTTCCGTATGATTGTTTCCATCCAGCAATCGGCTGTTAGCAACCCCCTTAACGTCTTCCGGATCAGTCATTAACTCCAGCGATGAGTCGGCCACTTTGCGATTCATGCTGTCAACCAGTTCCAGATCCAGGCGATATTTATTCTGGGGATTCAAACCACTGATGCGGCTGCTGACCCGAATTTCTGCCGAATGATCCACAAAATGGCGATGATAATTATTCAGAATGTCAAGTTGCGGCAAGCTGCCAACCCAAAGATCATCAAACCAGACGTCGCCCGAAATATCTTTCTGATTGTTATGCGCCAGATGGCACCCAATCACGATGAAACGCACATTAGGTTTGGGAGTCATCGGCCCTAATGTGACTTCAACCCACCCCTTATGAGTCCCTGAAACAGCACGACTTACAAAATTCTGAACACGTTGGCGTTTATGATCCAGAAATGAAATGGAAACCAGAGCGGCGTCGTGTTTTAATTTCTGAGTTTTGATGTAACCCCGAAAGACATATGCGTGATCAGAATCAATCTTCTCAGGCGGGGAATAAATGGTAGCATGCCCTCCATTCACTCCGAAATGCAGACTTTGTTGACCGCTTCGCCCCTGGTTCCGATCGATGCTCACTTCAACATACTGAGGATAACCGGAACCTTTGCGACGCGACCAATCATCCGGCAGATCATCAAAGTCCAAATCCTGATTCGTTTCAAATGAATAAGACAGGATCGGCAGCGTATCTTCCACCAGATGACCCTCAATGGGTAAACTAGCCAGTGCAGCAAGGTAGCAGGTGAGAAACGATGACAGTATCATGGAGCTTTCCTGAATTTGAAGATTCCTGTACTTACAAGATCGTCCATTTTTTGATCGAATCTCAATCGGGAACTGGACGGAAAACCCTGTTTTTCCAATCCTTTTCTATTCACGACGGGATATCATTCTCTTTTCACAAACGGTTAGATAAACTTTGCCAATTGACCGAATTACCGCAATTATTCCACTCAATTAAAATTTCAGTCAGAAATGCCCTGTAAGGAAACGAATGTTACGACTTAAACTCGCTGTCGCCACCCGTAGCTTTGGGTTGCCAATCAAACGGGCAATCAAAACAGCCGCCCAGATCGGCGCGCGGGGGGTGCAACTGGATGTACAAAATGAGATCACTCCATCCTCGTTCGGTGCGTCCGGCGATCGCCAGTTCCGCAAACTTTTGGAAGAGTTCAACCTCTCGATTGCTTCCTTGCGACTCCCCGCCCGACATGCGTTAACCGAGCCCGAATTTATCGACCAGCGAGTCTCACAAATCAAATCGGCTCTCGAGTTTGCCTGGCGCTTACGGGTGCCGATACTGATTATTCATCCGGGACAGATTCAAACCGATGAGGGTGGAAATTTCCTGCTTGTCTGTGAAGTCCTGAATGACCTGGTACGATTTGCATCACACATTGGAACAGAACTGTGTATTGCCTGCGAAACCAATTCCACATCGACCATCCGCGAGTTAGTTTCAAAGGTTAATGCGGGATTTGTGGGAATCGATTTTGATACTGCGGATATGGTTTTCAGTCATCAGAATCAGGAATCCGCCATTCGCGAACTGCATACGTGGATCAAGTCCTATCGTCTGCGGGATGCGATTCGAGAAATGGACCGGGGTGGTTCGGAAGTTCCGATCGGGCAAGGCATGGTCATGTGGGACCAGTTTCTGCCGCTTGTGATGGAAACCGGCTATCAAGGCTGGCTAACCGTCGATCGTACGCAAGGCGATCAGAAACTCGAAGACTGCCAGCGGGGCATCTCGTATCTGAATTCACTGCTCCCCTGATTTCAACCGTTTACCAGCAATTAAAGTGAGATCATGTCATCACTGGAACCTGAAATCCTGTCTGTCACGGAAACCACGCGTCAGATTAAAAATCTGGTCGAAGCCAATTTTCCGTATACTTGGGTGATCGGCGAAATTTCGAACTGCACAATCGCCAGTTCGGGACACGTCTACCTCACATTGAAAGACGATGCCGCCCAACTCCGCGCCGTGATCTGGAAACGAACGGCCTCGCGACTGAAGTTTCAACTCGAAGACGGCATGGAAGTCGTCGCGGCTGGACCGATTGAAGTCTATCAGGCACGCGGCACGTACCAGCTGAATATCGAACAACTCCTGCCACAGGGAGTCGGTGCGCTCGAACTGGCCTTCCGCCAGATGCAGGAAAAACTGGCCGCGGAAGGACTGTTCAGCCCCGAGCACAAACGACCCATTCCTCAATTTCCGCGCAAGATCGCACTGGTCACCAGCCCCACCAGTGCCGCCGTCCGCGATATGCTGCAAGTCATCACCCGCCGCTGGAAAGCCGTCGATCTGGTGATCGTCCCCGTCGCCGTTCAGGGAGAAGGTGCAGCAGAACAAATTGCCGCAGGAATTGAAATCGCCGCCCGAATTCCAGGTGTGGAAACCATAATCACCGGACGCGGTGGTGGCAGCCTGGAAGATCTTTGGGCGTTTAACGAAGAAGTCGTCGCCCGCGCAATTTTTGACTGCCCGATACCGATCATCAGTGCCGTCGGTCACGAAATTGATATCAGCATCTCCGACCTCGTCGCAGACCGTCGCGCGCTCACCCCCAGCGAGGCGGCTGAACTGGCAGTTCCGCTGCAGTCGGATGTGCTGGCAACGTTGACACACTGGAAAGACCAGCTAACCGCAAACCTGAAACAACGTGCCCGACAAGCCCGCCTGCAACTGGATGCACTCGCGGCTCGCCCTGCACTGACCCGACCTTTGGATTTGATTCACAACCGTGCGGCACAACTGGACGAACTGGACCGCCGCTTGAAACGCAGCACGCGCGAAATTCTCTCCCGGTATCAATCAGAAACCAAACATCTTTCTTCTGCGCTGGATGCACTCAGTCCTTTGAAAGTGTTAAGCCGCGGCTATAGCATCACGCGCGTTGAAACCGGAAAACAAGAAACAGAAATCGTCAAATCAATTCGACAAATCAACGCCGGGGATGTCCTGCAAACGCATGTGACTGATGGTACCATCACCAGCCAGGTTCAAAAAACAGAACCGGAATCAAACACAATCAAGTAAATCACCACTGTTTTTCAACCAGCAGAAAACTCTCATTTGAATAAGACCTGATCACATGGCAAAGAAAAAAGCAGCAAAATCGGAAATACCTCTGTTTGAAGACTCACTGGCAGAACTACAGGAGATCGTCAATACCCTCGAAGAAGGGACAGCCGGTCTGGAAGAATCGATGGAGCAATTCGAACGGGGCGTTAAACTGTTACGATCCTGTTACCAGTCTCTTGAATCAGCCGAACAGAAAATCGAAATTCTGACGCGTGTTGACGCAGACGGAAACCCGGTCCTGGAAGACTTTGATGCGACCGCTTCCATTGAAACCAAAGGTCCTTCCAAAACCGGACGACGCAAAAGCAGTTCAAAAAAGAATGACGAAGAAGACACTGATCGGACTCTGTTTTAAAAAACAGATGACGACGCATTCTCTGTAAGTTTCAAAGAAATTCACATGTCACAACCATTTCTACAATTGGCCATTGATGTCGGCAACAGCCGGATCAAATTTGTCTTACTCAAGACTGATGTCCTCGCGGAAGAGAACAGCCCTCTACCGCAGGTTGTGCATTCCATTTCCACATTGATCGACGGCTCTCTTCCCTGGGAGCAAATCAACGCCTGGTTTGAGGAACAACAGGAATTAACATGCCAGACAGTCGTCGCCGGTTCCAATCCGCGCGGCATCGCACGGGTTGTGCAAGATTGGCCGCAGGGAAATCTGCCGGTCCCCATCGAAGTTCTCAACACAGACAGCTTCCCTCTGGAAATTTGCGTCGATGAACCACGTAAAGTCGGCATTGACCGCTTGCTGAATGCAGTCGCCGCGAATGCTCTACGCACAACCGACCAGGCCGCCATTATCATTGATACCGGAACCGCAACCACTGTGGATGTCGTGTCAACTGATGGCAGTTTTGCCGGCGGTGCGATTCTACCGGGCTTTGAACTCTCTGCCAAAGCACTAAATGACTACACGGCTTTACTCCCCTTGATCCCCGTCGATGATCTACATCAAACAGAACCGATTGTGCTGGGAAAAAACACCACCGACGCGATTCGTAGCGGACTCTTCTGGGGACAACTGGGCGCGGTACGTGAACTCGTCAACCAGCTTCTGCAGCAATCGCTGCCAAATGCCAGACAGGTTCATCCCCTCGTCTTATTAACGGGCGGCGGTTCAGCCCTGTTGGCACCGCACCTGATCGAAGCCGTGCAGTTTGAGCCTTTGCTCTCATTACAGGGACTGGCACTGGTGGCACAAAAAATCAGTGGGGATCAATAACCGGCATGTCAGATCGTCTCCAGCCAAAGTCACAATCCTCGTGCACAGCCGCGCTGTTAACGCCCCGTGGCAGAGGCGCCGTCGCCACCATTCGCGTTCACGGCACACTCCCCGCGCTGACTCATGCCATTGATGCCTGCTTCTCGCCCGCAAACAGAAAATCATTAACAGAGCAGCCCCTCAATCGCATTGTATATGGACTCTGGGGACAAACCAACAACGAAGATCTGGTACTCTGCCGCATCGAACATGAGACTGTCGACATTCACTGTCACGGCGGTATGGCAGCCGTCGAACGAATTCTAGCCGACCTGCAAGTGCAAGGCTGCACAATTCAATCATGGCAGGAATTAGCCTGTCAGACAGAGCCTGCACTGGAAGTAGAATTACAGGCAGCACTGACTGCTGCCACGACATTCCGCGCCGCAGAAATTCTGCTGCGCCAGTCGCAGGGAATCTTGCGCACCACCTTCGAAGCGCTGATTCCCGACGAAACTGCAGACTTCGATGCGGAGTTTTTTCAGTCACAAATTCAAAACCTGCTCCGCTGGGAACACCTGGGGCTGCATTTAACGGCTCCCTGGCGAGTGGTACTCGCGGGCCGACCGAATGTGGGCAAATCGAGTCTGATCAACGCGATCCTGGGATACGACCGCTCAATTGTGTACGATGAAGCAGGCACAACCCGCGATGTCCTGACCGCAACCACAGCCATTGAAGGCTGGCCTTTTCAATTCTCCGATACCGCAGGCATCCGCGAACAAGCCGATGACTTGGAAGCAGCAGGCATCCAGCGAGCCGAACAAACCCTCAGCCAGGCTGACTGTCGTGTAATCCTGATTGACACCAGTCAGCCGGCACATCCGGACGATCAGCGACTGCTCTCACAATGGAATGATTCCATCGTGGTCGCCCATAAAACTGATCTCCCGCAACTCTGGGATGAACGGCTCCCCGAACAGGCAATTCTAGTTTCTTCCAAAACCAAAGCCGGCATCGAAGCTCTGTTAGAGACGCTGGTAAAACGCCTGATCCCGGAAGTGCCTCCCGAAACGACTGCAGTCCCCGTTACCAAACGGCAGATTGACTTGTTACATCAGGCAACTGCAGCACTCACGAACCAGGATCCGACCGCATATCGCAGTCTGATCCATCAGTTGCTGCTGCAGGAATCAAACCGCGAAACACTCAACGACGCGCCTTAACTGTCTGTTTCCACTGATGCAACGCCATCATCAAATTACCCTGAGTCCACAATAACGGCGTAATATCGTTGGGAATGTATTTCCCTTTTTCGAGGAAGTACGACTCCGGACAGAGATAAGGACCAAAGCGGCATTCCTCAGTTGTCAACTGATTCAACGAACGCTCCAGATGGAAACGCTGTTTTTCAAAATCGTCCGACTTGTCTGACTCGAGAAATCGTTGTCCGTAGATCACTGACATAATCGAATCGAAAATGCACCACTGTGCTTCCTGCCCCGGTTTTAACAGCTTATCCCGGCTGGCCTGATCCTCGCTGAAGTCGCTGGTCCGGTCATCTTCGCTGAGCATATCTTTATAGTCGGCACACCAGTACGAATCTCCCAGATAACGGCGGATGCCATAATCGCCCATCAGGTGATTTCTGGTATCTTCCAAAATCCTCTCGGCCATCTCGCCCTGTACCAGTCCCAGTGGATAGATCAGGAATAACAGCGCGCCATCGTATTTTCGCGCCAACAAAGGATCGGCTTGAATACACTCAGCTGGTAGAATTTCTGACAGTGTCGCTTGCCCCTGTTGAATTAACTCATCGACCATCTCAGAAGCAACCAGTTTTTTCCCATACTTAAGCTGGCTCCAATTCTGGCTTTGATCAAGATACTGTTTCAAAGTCAGTAATCCACTGACGACAGTGCCGATGCTGGACGCCTCTACCTTGCGTGCCTCTTCCCAGTGACCACTGTCTGCATCTTCCCAGAAACGGATCTTCCCGAAATAATGCACAAAAGCCGCCAATAACTCGATGGAATCATGCGTGGGCGTCAATTTCCCCTGTAATGCCAACAGACTATAAAACCAGAGATAATAACCCAGTGCATCATTTTGGGCGTGTGCCCACTTTTCATCAATTTCCCCCAGCGTGTTGCCGTCAAAGCGGATGTGTGGGCGCTTCATCACTTCCGTTGCGTGATGTTTTCCGGAAATGATGTTGTCAAAACGATCTCTGTGTTTGATGAAATAATCGGTCAATGTCGCTGCTGCTTTGCAGGCTGGCTCTGTTTTTCCGACCGCATTCAGGGCATGCGCAACATGAATATTATCACGAACCCAGATACTCTGATAACCCGTCGATTCATGAGCGATTGCTGCCGGAAACAAACCGTTTTCCAAAGCAGGAAACGAAAACGTATTCTGTGCTTCCAGAAAAGAAACCAGCTGATCGGTTTCCTCGATTGTTTCTGGAACCTGATTTAAAGAGGGGAGTTGACTGCCATCCATGATAAACACCTGACTTGAAATAGTTTCTTAAAATGATTCATCCCTGGAACCATCGATTTGTCTCATTAAAAAATGCGTCGAGCCGCGCGCAACGAATTGTGAAACAATTGGCTTCAAAATGCAACGGCAGACAGACGGGAACCTGCATTCTCGCTTGTTTCCAAAAAACAACAGCGTTGCATTTCTGCATCATTTCCTAAGTCGAGTCCATGACCGAGAGGAGCACATTCCACTGAAATCAGCCCCTCAACACCATCTGAAACCTCTATAATCTGCAGCATCATCCTAGTCTCCTGCATACGGAACCAACTTCAAACGTCTCCCCCGTTATCTCATCAGCGGGAATAAGATTTGCATTTCTCTCTTTCTGTAGAACTCTTCCATCTTCACACAGCCTTTTAAGCGTCGGTCTGGTTCATGAAATCTGCCTTGTCATCTATGATTCGATCCCCCAAAACAGGTCTCATCGCCTTGCTGATCGTCTTTTCGAGCCTGGCTGTGGCCCGCTGGAACCAGCTTTATTTTTTCACTCCCGACAGTGCCCGCTATGTCATGATGGCGAAATCACTTGTCAGCGGTGCGGGATATCGACTCATTGATACGCCGGGAGAACCGCTCTACGCACATCGTCCTCCCGGCATGTCGCTGCTGCTGTCACCCGCAGCGCTGATCGCTCCCTACAATATCTTACTTGCCAAAGCGACGGTCCTGCTCACGGCCCTGGCGCTGATTACACTGCTCTACCTGTATGTAATGCGTTTACAGGAACCATCACCGGACGCTGATCCCCGGCATTCGCGGCACTTCTACTGGCCTGCGTTTTTGATTGCCTTTCTGATTGCCATCAATCCCTATACCCTGTTTTTTTCGACAATTGTCATGAGCGAAATTCCGTTCATGGCTTGTTCTCTGGCGATTCTCTTTCTCCTGGCCAATCGACAGGATCGTCCCGGTAAAACAGATCTTCTGCTGTTCACCGGGCTCTTGGTCTTCCTCCCGTTTCTGAGGACAATCGGCATCGCTCTGGTTCTGGCTGTCGGATGCTGGGCCATAATACGACGCCAACGTTGGCCCTGGTTATCGGGCGTCGCCTGCTCTCTTCTGGCAACGGGCATCTGGATGGTTCGAAATTCCGCGTTGGAGCACAGTGGTTATGCGTCCGTCGCGTTGAAAGAGCTGCAATCACAGGGAATCGTCGGAACACTAATGAGCATCATGCAAAGATGCACCACACACTTTGAAAGTTTCTGTCAGAAGCTCTTCCCGGACATGCCCGGCTCAACACCCCGCTATACCCGCATGATTCTAGACGAAAACGCCTTGCTTCCCGGCCCCACCTGGATCTATCTCGCAATAGGAGCGCTGGTCCTCATACTGTCCTGTTATGGAATGCTCAAACGCAGACAACAAGGGGGAACCGTTGCTTTGTTGTATCTTATTTTCAGTCTGGGAATCCTCTCTCTCTGGCCGTGGATGCAACAGCGGTTTACTCTGCCGCTCATTCCCGTAGCCCTGGCCTTTATCCCCGCTGGTTGGAACGCATTTGTGGGACATATCGAAGTTGCCCGACCTATGACGCGTAAGGTGTCATTGGCTATGTTCTCAATACTCTTACTATTGTATTGCGGCTGGCAAATCAAAACGGATGCGTCGCTGATCAGCGCCAATCTGAAAATGATCTCGCAGGCGAATCAGTTCTATACGGATCAATTGCCTCCAAATCAATTCAGTCACTGGAACGCCGCCGGCGACTGGATCAAACAGCATACCCGCCCGGACAGCCGCCTGATCACACGCCGCGCCGATGTTGCAACCACCGGACAGCGTTATCAGCGTCTGAACTTTTTTGAAACGACCAATGCAGAAAAGCTGCATCAGGCGATTCAGGACTTTTCGGCCAACTATCTGGTCACCTTCAGTCGCGACACCGTCTCGGCTTTTCCCTGGCACCTGCTGGATCAAGATCTCGTGTATCGGATGACGCCCGTGTATGACGAACAGGGTGTGATGATCCTGAAACTGGAACCCAACAGAACTGGCACGATTCGCCAGGAATACTGGAATGCCGACGATTCGCTGAAGATCGCCAAAAAAGCCATCGAACGATTTCCGCATCGTCTTTCATTTCAAGTCGCCTTCACACAACAGCTGTTCGAAGCCGGTCACTATGCCGAATTGATTGAATATGTAGAACAGTTGCAGGAACAAAAAATTGAAGACGTCAGGCTGACCAATCTGCTGGCCTGGTCTTACATCAAAACCAAACGTTACCAGAAAGCCATACGTGAGTTTGAGCGGGCCTTCTCCATGCCCGACCAGAAAATGCTCCGCCGCGATCTGGTCCAGGGAATCAATCTCGCTCAGGAAACATTGCAGGCCAGCTACCAGCCCACCAGCGAGAAACAGCCATCAGAAGACGTTATTGAAAACAAAGATCTCCAGCTGGCGAAAACCTATTTGCGTTTGTCGTACATTCAGAAGGCGGAACAAATTCTCAGCGAAGCCTTGAATCAACCAGCTTCCTATCAGAATCATCAGGCAGAATTGCACACATTGCTGGCCAAAGTCTATCTCGCCGAAGGCCGCAAAACAGAGGCATTGGCACAACTGGACCTGGCCTTCCAATCCGGAAATTCCGAAGCCCGCCAGCTGTTAGACATGCTGGAACTGGAGGCACGAGTAGAAGTTTTTCTAAAAAACCGGGAAAATAATCATGATGATAAAAGCACACAACAGACAACCGTGATACTGCAGGAATTAGGGGCACTCGCTCAGTTTTACGCAAATACGGGCGTTCCCGGGAAAGCATTGTCTCTCATTGAACGGGCGAATACATGCCTGCCCAACGAGCCACAACTGTTGAAGTTACTTCTCAAGTACCAGCTGTTTTATGCACTGATTCCTGAGGCAGAAGAAACATTATTACAGCTGCGAAAATTGGCTCCCCACGATCCCGATCTGGCAGAGCGCGCCGAAATGATTGAGTGGCGAAAACAGACGCCCCGTTTCTAAAAGTCAACCATCAACACCGCTGGATGCGTTATTCGCGTGCCAATCCGACATGCCGCCGAATAGAATGTAGAATTTCGATACCGCATTTTGTTGCGAGTCAAAACGGAGGACTTCTCATGGAACTCTGGATTGATGGCTGGATGTACTACTTACTTGATATCTGGCACAACGCAACAACTTCAGATTATCTTAAACTGCTTCTCTGCGTGATTGTGGTCGGTGGCTTATTTAACGTTCACCGAAGCAATCTCAAATAATCACTCGTCCTGAGTGACTTCAACGCACCACTGTTCGCCGGCGTAAGATATCACATCTCCCGGCGACAGTTGCTTGCGTCGTCTGGTCTCGACGATTCCATTAACGGTCACTTCTCCTGCCTGGATCACGATCTTGGCATGACCGCCCGTCCCGACCGCAGCCTGCTGTTTTAAAAACTGATCTAAACGGATCGGTGGGCGTGTTTCTGATACCATGCGGTTTAATCTCTCTTAGGATGACTTCTTCTTGGTTTTCTTCTTTTTCGGCTTCCAACGCTGTTTCAATTGTTTCAGTTCTTCAGGCGTTGGCGCCTTAAAGGTCGCGTCCTGAGGCGTATCAGATGCAAGCGGGCTCGTATCGCCGGCTTTTTTCTGCCAGTCTTTCATCGCCGCCAGCAAGCGGTCTGAATGACTCTGACAGGCCGACTGCCCAAACAGATTCTTCGTTTCCGCTGGATCATTTTTCAGGTCAAACAGTTGTGACTTATTGATCTGTGGGTAGGTAATCAGTTTCCATCTGTCATCGCGAACCGAACGTTGCACGTCTTTGTAAGCAGTAAACAGGGTCTCACGAATTTCTGGTTTCTTGCCGCTGATCACAGGCCACATGCTAGAGGCGTCCAGTCCTTGCGGGACTTCAGTTCCCACCATTTCACAGACAGTCGGAAAGATATCATACAGATAAACGAGCGCATCACTCTGGCCGTGTGGAATCCCCGGACCACTGAAGATGAGGGGCGATTTCATACTGTGTTCATACAAGCTCTGTTTCCCCATCAATCCATGACTGCCAACAGCCAGACCATGATCGGATGAAAAGATAATCACGGTATTCTCATATTCGCCACTCTCTTTAAGCGCGTTCAGCAATCGACCAATATGACCATCCAGGCCCGTGATGTCGGCATAGTAATCATGCAGGTGCTTTTTCACTTCCGCTTTGCTGCGCGGGAACCCGGCCAGTAATTCATCACGTACGACCTGTTCTCCATTATTGAATGGATGCAAAGGCAGATAATTTTCTGGTAAGGGAATTTGGTCGCGCTGATAGAGATCCATATATTCCTGATCTGCCACGCGAGGGTCATGCGGGCAGGCAAACGCCAGATACATAAAGAACGGTTTGTCTTCTTTTGTTTTCAAAAACTGAATTGCATTATCGACGATTTCTTTTCCGGGCTGGCCCAATAGACGTGCCTGTTGATCATTCAGATATTGGGACTGATCGAACCGCTTATGGATCTCCATCGCCGTGTTCCCTTTTTTACCATGATGGTAAGTGTAATACCCGGCTTGTTTCATGGAGTCTGGAAAATTCGGTTTCTTAGCCGAAGCGTAACGCCCCGTCCAGCGGAAATAGGTGCGTCCGCTGAGTAGCATGTTCCGACTGCAGACACAAACAGCACCGGAGTTACTTCCCAGGCAGTAGGCATTGTTAAACACAAACCCGTTCCGCACGAGTTGATCCAGGTTCGGCGTCTGGATCAGTGAGTTCCCCAACGCATGAATGGTGTCGGCACGTTGGTCATCCGTAAATAAAAACAGAACATTCGGTTTTTGCTGCTGATCAGCGGCTTCTAAAATTCCCAGGCGGAATCCAAAACAACACAGCATAAAAAACAAAGCAAGAGAAACTCTCTGTCGAAAACTCATGAATGCCTCCAAGATTGAGCGCGAATCTGGTATCCTGATGGTCGATGGAACACAATTGAATCCAGCTTTAAACTTCAAATATATAGCAAGGACCACCCAAATGCCAGAAGCAGCCTATGATCCCGTCAGCATGATCAAACCACGCCGGAAATTGACGGGAATTTCAGCCGTTTTGCTCCCCTATCTGGAATCCGGGGAAATCGATCGAGATTCATTAAGTGCCCACATCGCCCGCACCGCTGAAGTGGGAATCACCCCCGCCGTCAATATGGACACCGGTTATGTGAATCTGATTGACGAGCCGACTTTTATTGAGGTCCTGAAGATCGCACAACAGACGCTGAGCGGCGGACCGTTTGTGGCAGGTGCTTTTGTCAGCGATCAAACGGGAGCCAACTTTGATGCCGCCGGTTATCAGAGAAAAACGGACCTGATCCAGGAGCACGGCGGCACCCCGGTCATCTTTCAGTCATTCGGTCTGATCGAACAGTCGCCCGCAGAGATTATTGAATCCTATCAGACGATCGCCGCCAATACTGATCGTTTTATCGGTTTTGAATTAACCAAAGATCTGGCTCCCTTCGGCTCCGTCTACGATCTGGACACCTATGCCGCCCTGATGGAAATTCCGCAATGCATCGGCGCTAAACACTCGTCCTTCCATCGGGAACCAGAGTGGGAGCGGCTACAGCTGAGAGATCAGAAACGGCCCGATTTCAAAGTTTTCACAGGCAACGACTTCGGCATCGATATGGTCCAATACGGCAGTGACTACCTACTGGGCCTGAGCACATTTGCCCCCGACCTGTTTGCCAAACGGGACGCCTACTGGGCTGCCGGCGACCCTGCGTTTTATGAATTGAACGATCAGCTGCAATATCTGGGATATTTCACGTTTCGCAACCCTTCCCCGGCTTACAAGCACTCAGCAGCTCAGTTTCTGCACCTGCGAGGCTGGACCAAAACGAATTTGACCCATCCCCAAAGCCCCACCAGACCCGACACCGATATCGAAGTCTTACGTGAATTGGGACAGCGACTCAATGTCATCGATTAATCAAAGAAGCCCCAATCCCTGTCGGAGATTGGGGCTTCTTCTATTTTTTATTAGAGAAACAAGCCGAAAAAAGAGTCAGATCGTGTTTAGCAATCAGCCAAAGGATCTTTCTTTTCGGTAATCACGGGCAGTTCCTGTGATTTTTCGGCGTTGATCTGAGTGTATTCCTGCCATTTTTCTGGAACATTGTCCTCATGAAAAATTGCTTCTACCGGGCATTCAGGCACGCATGCTTCGCAGTCGATGCACTCATCGGGATTGATATATACCATTGATTCCCCTTCGTAGAAGCACTCTACGGGGCAAACCACGACACAATCCGTATATTTGCAATTGAAGCAAGCCTCTGTAACCACGTGTGCCATGAGTTTTCCTTTCTGGACGTTGCTCTAAAAAAATTCTGTGAAACCGCTCAAAGCCGTTTCATTGAGTATAGGCTTCAAAGATCAAAAAAACAGCTGTTAAGCTTGACCAATTCGGGTGAAACCATGCCCGTCAGGCCATCATTTACGTATATAGTCGATTTTGGAATACGGTTCCAGTTGGAACTGATGCTTCATCGTAAAAGGCATAAAAACAGGTGTCAAGACTACAAAACCCGCCTGAAACCCGTCAATGCTTCTACTATCGGCAATCCCCAGGGCAATCATTTGCTGTTTGTAAAATAAGACCTTACGGTCCTGGGCCGTCCACTTCCTGAAACCAACATTCCAGAGTCTCTACTTTTCAGATCGACACATATTGACAGGAAACGGTTCTCGACATAATCTACGCACGAAATTTCGAATCACTTCTGTGAAACCCAAGATGGGGATTAGCCAAAGTGACCGGAACAGACACATCTTACCTGAAAATAAGGTGTACCAAATCTCTCAAAACCACCAACCTTACCTGTTTTTGAGCACGGAACTCCCCGGATTCCCATAGCGAATGGAGTCGCTGAATGACAAACGAGACCCCCACCCCTGTCCCCTTCATCAATCTTGTCGCCCAATACCAGAGAATTAAAGACGAAGTTCAGGAAGCAGTCCTGAAAGTATTTGATGATCAGGCATTCGTCCTGGGTGACGAAGTGGCAGAATTTGAATGTGATATCGCCGAATATTGCGATTCCCGAAATGCCATTGGAGTCGCCTCTGGTACAGATGCACTTGTGCTGGCATTAATGGCATTGGAAATCGGCCCTGGTGATGAAGTCATCACCAGCCCCTTTACCTTTTTCGCGACGGGAAGTTCCATCGCACGCGTTGGTGCCACGCCGGTCTTTGCTGACATTGATCCTGTCAGCTTCAACCTGTGTCCCAATTCGATTGAAGACAAAATTACGGAACGCACCAAAGCCATCATGCCGGTCCATATCTTCGGGCAATGTGCAGATATGGAACCGATCTGGCGAAATGCGGTTCGCAATGGCATTCCGGTGATTGAAGATGCCGCTCAAGCCATCGGTGCCGAATACCGCGGGCGACGTGCCGGTGTTCTCGGAACCATTGGCTGCTTCAGCTTTTTCCCCACGAAAAACCTGGGAGGTGCCGGAGATGGCGGGCTCGTCACAACTGACGATCCCGATCTGGCCACACGCATCAGACGCCTACGCGTTCATGGAGACCTGGGCGGATACCAGCACGCGGAAATCGGCATCAACAGCCGCCTTGACGCACTGCAGGCTGCTGTGCTGCGAGTCAAACTGCGACACCTGGATCAGTGGACCGCTGAGCGCCAGGAAAACGCACGACGCTACAATGCTTTGTTCCGCCATTATCAGCTGCTGGATTGCATCGAACCGCCAACGGTACTCCCCGATCGGCGACACGTTTACAACCAGTACAGTATTCGCGTCAAAGGCGGGCAGCGGGATCAGGTTCTCCAGGACTTGAGAGAAAAGCACACCGGCTGTGCTATCTACTATCCCCGTCCATTACATATGCAGCAATGCTTCCAATACCTGGGATATCAGCAGGGAGATCTGCCGGCAACAGAACTCATTACCAGCGAGTGCCTGGCACTGCCGATCTTCTCGGAACTGAATGAATTTCAACAGGAGACGGTGGTACGAGGAATCGCAGAAAGCTTGGGACGTCTTTCCTCTTCGCAGTTCCCAACACTCTATTCTGAAACACCCCCGGCTTCAAAAGCTGCTTAATCAGCCAAACTGAACTGATGCAAACAATCATCCCCCTGATTCCTTTACGAATCAGGGGGATTTTTTTATTGCCCACAATCCTGTTTTTCCGCTTTTCCCAAGTGGAAAACATACAAAAGTTATCCTGTTTTACCCAACCGGACCTCCAGCAACTCTCTCCCCCTGAAAATCGTGTAAAAACTCAAGTAGTCCCCACACGTGTTTGATTTGTCGTGTAAATTGATAGTAATGAAATTAATTTCCTGCATTGATGTGCAAAGCATCCACGACCAAATCCAAACTCCTGCCAAAATATTGACACTGATCGGCAGTTAAGGAGATCACATGCCGACTCTTTTTCAAAAAACAACAGTTCGATTCCTGGTAATCTTGATCCTCAGCGGGTCAACTCTGCGCCTGTTACCTGCTGAAGAAAACAAGAAAGAACCTGATCCTACCGCCGGCAAAACAGCCATCGCGCTCAATTACTGCCGTGCCTCGTTCTACCGCATCAAAAAATCCGGCTCCAAAGAAGTCATGTTCGAAGAGCGCGAGAAGATTTTGAACAACCTGAATCTGAACGGCGTAGGAGACGAGAAAGTCATCAAGCTCTACTCATCGGTCCTTGATGAGATCGGCCAGGTTGAGATCGCTGAACAGGAACGGGAGTACTTCAAAAATAAACACAACTACCATTCACGCCAAAAGTTAGCCACCAATGCGCTCGCTCTGACAACTGATGTCCTCACCTTCCAGTTTGGCAATGCCATCCGAACGGGTGCCAACAGTTGGTGGGATTATCGAAATGTGGAAGCGCAAAAAGATCTGGATCTCTGGAAGGTCGATAAAAAACGCATGGAAACGGTCGTTTCCAAATCAACGCTGTTTCTGGATACATTCTGGAAATTGGCACAAGAAAAAAATATCCCCGATGACTGGTTGATCCGTGATGACGATCTGGCATCGCTTGACGAAGCGATGAAGGAACGGAACCCCCGTATTCGTTTACGGATTTTAAAACGTCTGGAACGCTTTATGAGTCATTACCCGCCTTACTGGTATTACGTCGCACGGACCCAGCAGGCACAGGGACAACTCTTCGCCGCCTCCAACACCTATTCTGAGCTGGCAGACCGTGGCGAAGGCTATTTCCGTCGCGATGATATGCTGGCTTCCGGTACAGCAAACCTGGCTGGCATTCGTGACTATCTCGGACAGCCCGGAGCCGCACAAATGGCTCTGAAATCGCAAACCTATTCCAGTGAAGTCTGGGAAGCCAACCTGCTCTGCTCGCGGATTTTGCAAAAGTACCAACAACACGAGGAAGCAGAAGAAGCCATTCTCCGTAATCTCGATGTGGACCTTGAAACCAAACAGAGTTCGGTCGCCCTGCTCTCGCACTATTATGCAACCAACAATAAACAAAAAATGATGGCCCAGTTGAACCAACCTAAGATAGTGCAATCGGTCCCCGTGCCGACTCTGATTCAGTGCGCCATGTTCCTGGGAGCAGAACGAACGCCCCCGATCGCGACAGCACAGATTGAGTCTTCACTCTATGTCTACAAACAACTCCATTTTGGAGCGGACGACATCGTCATCGCTTCTACGGGCAACTGGCATTTGCATATGTCGCAAGCAGAGCTGGTCATGGCGAATAAAACGTATTCCCGACCGAAACTGGCGTCCGGTAAAAATGAAATTCATGCGCGGTTTGAACGCGTCGCCGAGTTTGGAAATCCATTTGGCGCTTCGAACCAATTGGCCTCTCAACCAAAACTACGACTGAAATACCCGGATGGTTCCAGCCTGGAACTGAAGCTGGCCACGGCACCACAAGACCGTGCCTCCCTGGAAGGGAATAATTTAATCAGTGCCCTCAAAGCCCCACCCGGGCAACATTACAAAATTGTCGGCGCGGAAATTCAAGGACAAACCATAGCCTTCCATCGAAACGCCATCGAAGACGATGGTCGTCGGATTGTCCGGCAAAAACCAACGGTCACACCAGATACACCTCGGATGTCGCAAGGAAAACAGCTTCCGCAGGGTCCCATCAACGAACAACCTCTGCAGGCGCAAACGACCCCGAAACTTCCCACTCTGGAAGCTCCCGAACTGCCGATCCCCAATTCGCCTCCTCCCATCCCTGCCCTTTCGTTTGACCTCGAAGAAAGAACGGACGACAAGAAAGGGAGTAAGAAGAAAAAAGGGACTGTCGTGAGTTTCCCGGCCCCGCCGGAAGATGACTAATGTATCGTAACCTCGTTTTATAATGGCTGCCTGCGCTGGAATTGAAAAACCGCGGCGAGAAATAGTGGTCTTCGGCCCGGTAGCCCGGTATGATACTTGTACAGATTCCTCAGCCCCTATCTAAGTTTCCGGGCTGTTTCCCGCGATCGGAATAATTTCCGTAACCTGTTTGCAGCAACCTGAAGCGACTGCGAACACTCTTGCTTGAGCCAGAAAACATGCTGCCCTCCGAAAATGATGTCACACAGCCTTCCTCAATAGAAGCCTGTTCACTTCCGTTGATTACTGACCTGACCCGCGATCAGCTTGCCCAGTGGTGCATTGAGCACGACTCTTCCTCTTATCGCGCAGACCAGATTCGACGCTGGATCTTCACCAAACGCGTGAACGATTTTGATGCGATGCACGACATTTCCAAGAAGTTTCGTGATCTGCTCAAAGAGAACTTTCGCCTGTTTTCCACCACCATCGTCAAACATCAAACGTCAAAGGATCGCACAGAAAAACTACTACTTGAGCTTCACGACGGTCATCATGTGGAATGTGTGCTGATGCGCGAGCCCAAGCGAAATACCGTCTGTATCAGTACGCAGGTCGGCTGTGCAATGGGCTGTGTCTTCTGTGCCAGCGGTTTACTGGGGCTGACCCGCAATCTGACCATGGGAGAAATCCTGGAACAGATCCTGCGGCTGGACCGGGTGATCGGCGAAGATGAACGCATCTCGAATATCGTCGTGATGGGTATTGGAGAACCATTGGCCAATTTGCCCGCTTTGATCCCCGCGCTGGATACTTTGAATCACAAAGGCGGCATGGGAATTGGTGCGAGGAAAATTACTGTCTCGACTGTAGGACTTCCAGCTAAAATTCGAGAACTGGCGGACGTCAATAAATCGTATATTCTCGCCGTTTCCCTGCATGCTCCCAACGATAAGCTGCGCGATCAGATCGTTCCCACGAACAATAAAATCGGCATCCAGAAAATCATGGATGCAACCGACTATTATTACGTCACCACTGGCAGGCGCGTCACCTTTGAATACATTTTGCTGGCAGGCGTCAATGACAGCCCTGCACATGCACACGAGTTGGCCGGCCTGTTAAAACATCGCAATGCCCATGTGAATCTGATCCCTGCGAACGGAGTCGAAGAAACAGGCTACCAGAGCCCCACAACGGCCGACGTGGATCGTTTCTTCATGACGCTCGCCAAGGGAGGTGTCAACGTAACCGTCCGTAAACGAAAAGGGGACGATATCGACGCCGCCTGCGGTCAACTACGTTTAAACCGCGAGAAAGAAAAAGACCTGGTTCAGGTTCAATAACTCAAACCGGAATGCCGCTAGTCCAGTTCGAAATCTTCCGGGTTAAAATTGACCAGCACATCATCCCGGAAAATGAGATACACACTACGACCGCTTTCATCCGGTCCCCACTTGTAAGCTTCATCGGTGGTCCGAAATGTCCCGCCAGTTGCTTTCAACCATTTGGAAGATTCCTGGTACTCACCTTCTTCACCAAGCTCTTTCTCAACGGTGGCACGTGTCATTCCAGAATACAAGCGGTTTTTGAGAATCCAGTCCAATGCTTTAGAGTCTCGCTCTGTCTGAAACCGCATCCGGTATTTTTCTGCCGAATTCACTTTTTTCTCGACACGATGTGAACCAGACATCGCTTTTGAATCCCATTCGGGCATCGTCTCACACCCTGAGCTCAAAAGAATGACTGCAATACTGCATACCATCCACGGCACCATACATCGAAGGTTGGCCATGATCCTGTCCACCTGATTGAAAGTAAAAAAGTTGTGAGAGCATGTAACTGCCAGGATGCGTCTGCAGTGGCAAATTACTTGAGAGAAGTGATTCGGGAGGGTGAATTGCTCTGTGAAGTGTGGTGCTTTTTAGCAAATCGTGCCAACTATGCCAAGGGCAATCTCGGCCAGCAAAATGTCGCCTTAACCTGCTGTTTTCAAATCCTTTAAGTCACTAATACTGCCCCAAAATCAAAATCGAATCTTTCACTGGGTTGTCAGATTCCCTGCGCACGTCTATCCTGAAATTGTTTGCTTTTTCGTTCTCAGTCGGCAACGTATTTCCCACAAGGTTTAAATCAATATGAAAATGTTTTGTGCTGGCCAATGGCAGGATACCAAACAGACCATCAACGTCACCAACTCATTCGATCAATCGATCATAGACACTGTTCCCAAGGGGAGTGGTGAAGACATCGCAAAGGCGGTCACAGTGCTGGAGCAGGGCGCCCGCATCATGAAAGCCATGACTCCCTATGATCGCAGTCTGATTTTGCAAAAAGCAGCTGATCTGCTGCTCCAGCATCAAGACGAATTTGCCCGCACGATCAGTCTGGAAGTCGGCAAGGTTCTGGCAGAGAGTCAGGTCGAAACCAGTCGCAGCGCCGAAGTGATTCGACTGTCAGGTGAAGAAGCCCGCCGCATGACCGGTGAAATGATTCCCCTGGAAGGAAATGCCGGGGGAAATAATAAAGTTGGTTTCACGCTCCGCGTCCCCTGTGGTATTGTGGCCGCGATTACACCGTTCAACTTCCCTCTGAACCTGGTCTGTCACAAAGTGGGTCCCGCGATTGCCGCTGGAAATGCGATTTTGATTAAGCCCGCCAGTGATACGCCACTCTCAGCTTTGAAACTCACGGAGATTCTGCTCGAAGCCGGCCTGCCTCCGGAAGCGATTGCCTGCGTCACAGGGCCGGGAGGAGAAATCGGACGCGCCATCTGCACCGATACCAGGATTCGAAAAATCAGTTTCACTGGCAGCTATGAAGTGGGAACCAAAATCTGCGAAATGGCCGGTATGAAACGGGTGACGATGGAACTGGGCAGCAACAGCCCGGTTGTCATAATGGATGATGCCGATCTCGACAAAGCGACGACTGCAATTACGATGGCTGGATATGCGAATGCCGGTCAGGTTTGTATTTCCGCACAACGCATTTTGACGTCTTCAGCGGTCAAATCAGATTTTGTCGATCTGCTGAAGTCCAAAGTCGAGAATCTGACCACCGGCAATCAGCTGGAAGATTCGACCAAAATCGGCCCGATGGTTCGTGAATCAGATGCGACCCGTGTCGAAGAATGGGTTAATGAAGCCGTCAGCCAGGGAGCCCGTTTAGTCTGTGGCGGACAGCGACAGGGTGCCATTTTTGCCCCGACGATTCTGGATGAAACCAAGCCGGACATGCTGGTCGTCAAAGATGAAATTTTTGGACCTGCCGTCGCACTCTCCTACTTCAACGATGTCAACGAAGCCATCGCCATGGCCAACGATACGACCTACGGACTTTCTGCCGGCATCTTTACCCAGGACATTGACCGGGCCATGAAATTCGCCCGGCAAGTTGACAGTGGAAACATCCACATCAACTGGTCCAGTCAGTGGCGAGCCGACGCGATGCCTTACGGCGGTTTAAAGCATAGCGGAACCGGCAAAGAAGGTCCTAAATATGCGATTCAGGAAATGAGCGAAGAAAAGATGGTGGTCATGCATCTGGCCGATTAAAAACCGGTAGACAAGCAGAACCGCTACAGCGTTATCCTACTTCATCTGGTAGCGTTTCAGCGTTCTGCCATCACGATATTTCCCGCTCTGCTTGGCCTGGAAAAGTTCGTTGGTGTGTACATCAATCGCGGTTAAATAATTCCCGCGATAGGCGGCGGTATCGAGACAGACCCAACCATCGAACACCAGCGGCTTCCCAGATTTCTGCGCCGTATGCCCGCAAATGATACGTCGTCCGGACGGGTCCGGCTCTTCGTCACCTTTGAGACGGTCCCAACGCAGTTCCTGAGGAGTCAGATCTTCCAAAGGCACGCCGGGTACAGCCGTCGCATGCACAAAAATATCTGTCTCGGTCTGATAGTAATCCAGAGCCGTCGCCATAAAAATACGATGCTCTTCAGGAACCAGATCGTAACGGCCGCCGTAGGAATCGAGGGCTTCCTTGCCGCCATGCTGCAACCACGTTGACTCCCAATGACCGCCGTTCATACCGTCCAGCATCATCTCTTCGTGATTACCTTTGATCATCACTAATTTGCAGGTCGCCTTCAGATCGAGCAGAATCTCAATGACATGCTTCGTACCGGGACCGCGATCAACGGCATCACCCAGACAGATAAAGGTATCATCCCGAGTCAACTCGAGATGATACAGAATCGTTCCCAACGCAACATCGCAACCGTGAATATCACCGATTGCAAACGTCCGTCCTTTCTGTGTCGTTTGATCCATCATGCGACCGCATTAATTCAAAGGTAAAGTTTCCTGTATCAGGATTTGTCAGATTGACTGGGAGGCATAATCCGAGTTGGCTTTGAACTGGGCTCCCCTTTCAATAACTGTTGACGTGCCTGAGTCTGTTGTGCCAGTCCATGAATCCGGATGAATCCCAGTGCCGTCTCATGAGGAAACTGATCGCCTTCCTCATACGTGGCCAGTTCCGGGCTATAGAGACTATGCTCACTCTTCAAACCGGTGACTGTGTGGTTTCCTTTATACAGAGAAACACGCACCGTACCCGAGACAAATCGCTGGTTCTTTTCAACAAATCCCATTAAGTCCTGATGGAAAGAGCTATACCAGAGACCGTCATAAATGATGTCGCTACAGGTCTGACTGATAAACGTTTTGAACCGTAGTGCCTGCCTGCTGAGCGTCAGGTATTCCAGTTCACGATGTGCGTTATGCAGAATCACAGCAGCCGGAGCTTCATAAATTTCGCGGCTCTTGATCCCTACCAGACGGTTTTCAACATGGTCGATCCGACCGACGCCATTTTCTCCGCCAATTTTGTTCAAGTGCAGAATCAGATCAGCGCCATCCATCTCCTTGCCATCAACGGCAATCGGACGTCCCTGTTCGAATTCAATCGTCACTTCTACAGGCTGATCAGGAGCCTCTTCTGGCGCCACCGTCCATTTGTAAGCTTCTTTGGGAGGTGCCACCCAGGGATCTTCCAAAATCCCGGCTTCCACAGAACGCCCCCACAGATTCTGATCGATACTGAAGATGCTCTCTTTCGTCGCTTCGACTTCAATGCCATGCTCTTTCGCGTACTGCAGTTCTTCCGTTCGCGTCCATTTCCATTCACGCACGGGAGCAATGATTTTCAACTGTGGTGCCAGGGTTTGAAAGGAAACATCAAACCGGACCTGGTCGTTCCCTTTTCCCGTACAACCATGGGCTACAGCCGTCGCACCATGTTCCTTGGCGACTTCGACCATACGGTGTGCAATCAGCGGCCGTCCAAGTGCGGTCGCCAGTGGATACTTGCCTTCATACATGGTCCCCGCCATCAGCGAAGGCCAGACGAAGAAATCAACAAACATGTTTTTTGTATCTTCGATGACTGCTTCCACAGCACCGGTTTTGATCGCTTTTTCTTTGATTCCATCCACATCGCGACCCTGGCCGAGATCACAGGTATAAGTGATCACGTCCATGTCATATTTTTCATTGATCCACTTAACAGCCACGGAAGTATCCAGGCCGCCACTGTAAGCCAAAACTACTTTTTCTCTTGCCACGAAATTCTACCAATCTTCTGGAATTGAAGGAGTAAAGATTCTATTTGATGGAATCTGCGAATGATGCAAATGTTACTATTATCAGTGCCTGTCCGCAATGCGCACCTTCTAACATTCTAGTCCCTCGCCCGGTTTATTAAAGCCAATCCAGAGCGATTCCGCTCGAGAATGAAAGTCTGAACGGCACATCTGTCACTGAGATGCAAGCCAGGGTCAGGGTAAAACGAAACGCACCCGACAGGAAACCCGCCGGGTGCGTTTCAATCTATTAGAAAACGGACGACATGTGACCTTAGTGCAGGTCGTCGTCATGATCGTCCTTACCCTTTTCAGCGATCAAAGCATCGCTGGTCAGCAGCAATGTTGAAACACTGGCAGAATTCTGCAGAGCAGAGCGTGTCACCCGAGTCGGATCGATGATACCGGTCTTGACCAGGTCTTCGTACTTCGAAGTGGCAGCATTGTAACCCATGCTGCCATCAAGTTCAGAGACCTTTTCGCAGACGACGCTGCCATCATCGCCGGCATTGTTGGCGATGGAAGTCAGCGGAGCACGGCAAGCACGCAGGATAATTTCGTAACCCACTTTTTCTTCCTGAGAAAGACCGGTCGGTTTGCAGGCTGCAGAACAGCGAAGCAATGCCACACCACCACCGGGAAGAATACCTTCTGCCACAGCAGCACGAACAGCGTGCAGAGCATCTTCAACGCGGGCTTTCTTTTCTTTCATTTCACTTTCAGTTGCGGCACCAACGTTAATTTGTGCAACACCGCCGGAAAGTTTTGCGATTCGTTCTTCCAGCTTTTCTTTATCGTAATCGCTGGTCGAATTTTCCAGTTCGCGGCGAATCTGTTCGATACGGGATTTAATTTCCCCAGGCTTTCCACCACCTTCAATGATTGTGGCGTTGTCTTTATCGACAGAAATTTTCTTGGCAGTACCAAGATCAGAAAGCTGCAGATTTTCCAGCTGAATTCCCAGATCTTCGAAAATTGCCTGACCGCCAACCATGATGGCAATGTCCTGCAGCATCGCTTTACGACGATCACCATAGCCGGGTGCTTTCACGGCACAGCAGCGGAACGTACCACGCAGTTTGTTGATCACGAGAGTCGACAGGGCTTCCCCTTCGATGTCTTCTGCGATAATCAACAGCGGCTTGCCGGCGTTGACAACTTTTTCCAGAACAGGAACCAGGTCCTTGATGTTGGAAATCTTCTTTTCATGAACCAATACATAAGCATCTTCCAGATCACAAGACATGCTTTGAGGATCGGTCACGAAGTAAGGCGAAAGGTAACCGCGGTCAAACTGCATCCCTTCGACGACTTCAAAACTGGTCTGCAGGCTCTGGCCTTCTTCAACGGTAATCACACCATCTTTGCCAACCTGTTCCATGGCGTCTGCCAGAATTTTTCCGATTTCTTCATCGCCATTGGAGGCGACTTTACCAACCTGAGAAATCGCTTTCTTATTTTTGCACTCGATCGACATTTTCTGGAGTTTTCCCACAATGTCATCGACCGCTTTGTCCATACCACGCTTCATTGCGATCGGACTGACGCCGGCAACAACCGACTTCAAACCTTCGTTGTAGATTGCTTCTGCCATAATTGTGGCAGTCGTGGTTCCATCTCCGGCAATATCAGATGTTTTGCTGGCCACTTCGCGAACCATGCGGGCCCCCATGTCTTCAAACTTGTCAGACAGTTCGATTTCGCGGGCAACAGAAACACCGTCTTTAGTAACAGTGGGGGAGCCAAAGCTCTTTTCCAGAATAACATTACGACCTTTAGGGCCCAGCGTCACGCGAACGGCTTTCGCCAACTTGCTGATACCACGTCGCATTGCTTCCTGAGCTTCCTGATCGAAGGCAATCATCTTTGCCATTTCACTATATCTCCATGTACTCAGTATGAAATTTGAAAGGAAGAGTAACCAGCCCACCTGAAACAGGGGCGATTACTGCTAAATACAGAATTTGACAGCTTAATAAGTTGCCAAAATGTCACTTTCGCGGAGCAACAGATATTCTTCTCCGCCAATTTTAATTTCGTCCCCGCCGTAGGGACTGAAAATTACACGATCCCCTTCTTTAACGGTCAATGGAAGCTTTGTTCCATCTGATTTGACATGTCCATCTCCGACGGCAACAACTTCGCCACGCTGTGGCTTGTCCTGTGCACTGTCTGGCAGAACAATTCCACCGGCGGTGGTTGATTCTGCGACTTCTCTTTTCAGAACGACTTTGTCACCAAGAGGGACAATCCGGGCGCCTTTACTTGCCTTGGCAGCCTTCTTCGCCATTGGGATCTCCTAGATTTTCTTTGATTTCTGACTCAAATGTCTTCACATCGAATGTATTTATAATCTGTGGTGGCCCAAAGCCATTCCACAACAACGCTACTGCTACTGAGATCACATACAGAGACCTCAGCGTGCTCTCCCTAGGTGCGAACGCCGTGCCTATTTCGATAATAATTCATAACTTCAATCACAATTTACATTTAACTTCAAACCCTCTGATTCGAAGCCATGTCGTTTCCTGCCGGACAGTCTGACGGGACTTCAATTCTGCTGCCATATTGGCAGCAGGTTGAAATCGAGTGTTGAGATCACCCTATTGGCCCCCGATAGGCTCTCCCTTTTCAAAACTTATTGAAAATCTGAATATTTATAATTGACACAACTGTTAAAATAGGTAATATCGACACACGAAACACCTCCCTGAAACTCTCGTTCAGGGCAGAGGGCTTCTCTCCCTCGATTCTCCTTCTGTCAGCTCTACACACTCTCTCTCAATGTATTCGTCTTCAAATGATTGAGATAAGACTACGAGAGGAGTTTGACGTGTCTGAGCCAAATTGTTCCCCCTCCCCATCAAACGAGATTCCAACCCTGACACATCGAGTTCGATGGGCGCATGAGTTGGTTTTACAAGGCAAAAGAACTGAGGCCCGGGCCTTGTTCTACTCTCCGGAAATAGAAGCGGCGGAATGGGAGCGCTGCCTGCACCTGGGCCAGTTTCTAATAGAAACTGGTTATGCATCAGAGGCAATTGAACCACTTTCGATCGTGCTGGATTATGCACATCAACAACAGGAAAACCAATTACGGTCAGTCGTCTGCCATAACCTTGCGATTGCTTATCGCAAATTAGGTTACTTTGAGCTGGCAGCTCAGTTCCAGCAATATTCCATCTCCTGGGGTGACCTGCGATCGGCAAATCACCTCACACTGGAACAGGAAGTTGATCAACTCTCTGATGATGCAGCCTGCGATCTGACAGGCCGCGCCAATGATGCGATTCTCCAGCAGGATTACCAATTGGCGGAACAACTACTGAACATTTCTCTGACTCGAGAGATTCTTTATGGCAGCCCCGATGCCCAGGCGGCAGACTGGGGAAATCTGGGAATCCTTCATGGTTTGCAGGGGAACCACACGCGCGCCATCACTTATCTATGGAAAGCCTATCTGCTGCATAAACAGACGACAAATCTGCCTGCGATGGGACAGGACCTGACTCATCTTGCCGAAATCTTCTGGGCATTGGGACGTTTTCAACGTGCAACACGCTGCCTTTCGCGCTCGATTCACTATTTTTCACTCTGTGATCAGACAGCCGACGCACAAACAGCGTCTGCCCGATTACACGAATTTCAGCGCCTGTTACAGGTCAAGCAACACAACCCCCTTCTGAATTAACTATATTGGTCTCAGGAAGATAAAGAGGGGGACGACATGAATTTCAGGTATTGTCCACTTGCGAATTGCCCCCCTGTCTGTTGATAATTAAGAAACGAGCGAGGTCGAATCATACCTTCCACATCCTGATCCGGAGCCAGATGATCTGTTCCGAGGTTGATCGACTCTCAAAGAATTCGAGCGATTTCCCAAAGACATCTCAAAGGTCATTCATGCCCATTAAGGTTCGCTGTAAAGAATGTAATGCTTCATTTTCCGTCAAAGATGAAGCGGCAGGCAAACGGGTTCGTTGTAAAGCATGCAGTGCCCCGGTCAAAGTTCCTTCAGGCCAACCCAAAAAGAAACGCCGTTCTTCCAGTGACTCTGCTGATACCGATGACTTTTTAGCTAGTTTTGACATCGATAAAATCGAGGACAAAGAATCGAAAATCTGTCCCCGTTGTGGATATGATGTCGATGAAGAAGATATCGAGTGCGCCAATTGTGGAGTCGACCTCAGCACAGGGCGCATGAGTGAAGCGACGCGTCGAAAACGAAAACGTAAAGGCCCTGCCGTTGAAGAGTTCTACTCAAAAGCATGGGGAGATGCGTATCGTTTTCTAGGGAATCACAAAGGGCTGGCGATAAAAACGGCCATCTACTCTGTGATCGCCAGTTGCCTGTTTTTCAGCTCCATCTTTATGATGTTCTGGTGCCATCGCACGCCGCCACGCGCATTCTGGGGATTTATCGCCTTTGTGTCGATCATGGCAATCCCGGGTTGGATCTGGTTCATCCAGACCGAAGTGGTCCGCTTTGCATTACAGAAAAAAGATAAACTGAAACGGATCAACTTCGACTTCTTCTTATGTTCCGCCCTGGGTATTAAATTTATTTTCTGGACCATCCTGTTCAGCCTGCCTGCGCAAGCCATCTTCGGTTCACTGGGTTACTATTATATCTCGAACGGTTCCACACCCGTCGGTGCGATCCTGATCGCCGTCGGCTTTATTCCCACCTTCCTCATGTTCCCTCTCGCAATACCGCACATGACGATGGTGGATACCACTCCCGGCTGGATGCCACATAAACTGGGAAAAGTATTTCTGGTACTGTTCAAACCCGCGATCTTCTGGTGTTTTGTATTTCTGATCACGAACCTGCCTGCCATTGGCTGCCTGGCAGGTATCGGTGCTGCTTATGGTAACGACCTGAATAAATTTTTCTCGAACGTCCGCTATAACTCGACAATTGCCGCGGATAATTCTGCAAAAGAGTGGGCTGATGAAAATAAAGTGAAAGACTTCCAGCCAGGACCCATGGTGGGCAAAACTCCCGCTGAACTGAAACCGAAGGTTTTGATCGTCCCTTCCATTCTCTGGTTTCTTGCCTGTCTTTTCTATGCTCCGGCCATGATCTATAATGCACGCGTGAATGGTTTATTGGCATTACACAGCAAACCAGACCTGGGCCTGATTACCAAAACTCAAGAAACGAAGTATGTTTCTAAGGCAGAGAGAGCACAAACAGGTCCCGCTACAGCCCGCTGGAAACTGGCGACAATTGGAGTGCTCGCAGGCTCAGGTGTAGGAACCGGGCTCTACTTCCTCATTCCCATGCTACCAGAAATGCTTCTATATGTTTTTATTGGTATATTTGGCTTAACGAACTTGGGTTGTTTTGGGACAACACTTGTAAAGATAAAGCAGGCAGACGGGGTCGGACAATGCGTACTTGGCTTTTTTATCTCACTATATGCTTATGGAAAAGGATGGGTTTACGCTGAGAAAGACAAGGAAATGGGCTCGGTAATGCTCACATGGACCCTATCCTTGATTGCTGGGAACATTTTAGTTCTGGGAATGGATCATCATGGACTCCTAAACGATAAAGAGAAGCCTCCAGCCGCCAATGCACCTGCTGAAGTTCCTGTAGGCGAAGCGGCTCCTTAATCCCCGAATTCTGTGTCAGCAGAAAGCCTCTGGTTGACAGCCCTGTCTGGTTGTTTACAATAGAGAAAGTTTTCACCGCTCTTCCCTCCTGCTCATCCCAGCGGGCAAATGGAGTGGGTACTCCTGATTCACTCTCCTGCAACGACGTGATATCATCGGGAGCCAATTGACAGTGTTCCATTTGTTCTGAACAGTGCCCCACTCATCCACTCGATGTCGTTGTCGCTCATCTTGTATAGCGCAATCCGTGGTGATGCTGTTTGAAATTGGTCTCTCCAGAATGATAAAGTTCCATGAAACCACATTCCCACGATCTATTTGATGAATCCACCATGAGTTTCGGGGATCACCTCGAAGCCCTTCGCATTCACTTGTGGAAAGCGTTGATCGGCCTTGCCATCTGTGTGGTAGGCGCTTTATTTATTGGCCATAAAATTGTCGCCGTTGTCCGTGCTCCCATTGATGCGGCTCTCAAAGAATACAATCTGGATCCTGTGACTGAAGAAGATTCAGAAAAGAAAGAGCAAAAGACGGTCGCTGAACTGATCGCCAGCCTCGAAAAACAACCAGAACAGACAGCGGAAACCAAAGCTCTGCAAAAAATCCTGCTGGATTATCAGCGCCGGATTGATAATCTGGAAGATAAAATGTCAGAGCCGGTCACTCTGGCAGTGCAGGAAGCATTTACCACGATTTATCTGAAAGTCTCCTTCGTTGCAGGCCTGGTATTTGCCAGTCCCTGGGTCATCTATCAGATCTGGCAATTTGTGGCGGCCGGGCTCTACCCGCACGAACGAAAATATGTCTATGTCTATCTCCCCATCAGTATCTTTCTGTTCCTGGGAGGAGCTCTATTCTGTTTTTACGCCGTGTTCCCGTTTGTGCTCAACTTCCTGCTGGGCTTTAACAAACTACTCGGCGTGAATCCCCAGATCCGGCTCTCGGAATGGATCAGCTTCGCGATCACATTGCCGCTGATGTTTGGGCTCAGCTTTCAGTTACCACTAATTATGTTATTCCTGGAACGCATTTCCATATTTACGGTGAAAGACTACAAAGAAAAAAGTCGGATGGCGATTTTGATTATTTCGATTATCTCTATGCTGATGACCCCCGCCGATCCCATGAGTATGCTCCTGATGATGATCCCCTTGATTCTGCTGTATGTACTCGGGATTCTGATGTGCAAATATTTCCCGAGTGCTAACGCCAGCCCTTTTGAAGCAGCTTAAACCGGCTGATTCCAGGCTCATTTTCCTCTGTTCATGGTTTGACAAGTTTCATTACAATGCCTGCCCTCCGGAACATTGGTTTCCGAAGTAAAGCTTGTATCTGATACCAGACCACTGAGGTTGAATATGAATACTCCTGATCCGGAATCTGTCGTCGAATCGGCTGCCGCGCCGACCAAGAATAAGAAATTCCTCAAAATCTCACTCGCCGTCTGCTTGATGATTGCCGCCGGCGTCCTGATCTGGGAGGAATTTCTGGAGGATCGACTGGTCGCCAAACGCTGGGGTGTGGTCGAACCGGGCAAAATCTATCGTAGCGGTCAGGTTTCCAGCTACCTGATTGAGCCGATGCTCCGTGAAAATAAAATCGAAAAAGTCATCGCCTTAAACGGAAGTGACTTGAACAAGCCTTATCTCAAGACCGAAGTGGAAACGGCCCGGAAACTGAAAATTGACCATCAGGTCTTACATCTGATTGGAGACGGCACCGGCGATGTAGAAGACTATGCCGAGGCCGTCGCTGAAATCATGCGTTGTGAAAAAGCTGGCAAACCCGTTCTCGTACACTGTGCTGCAGGCGCTCAACGGACTGGCGGCGTTGTCGCCGCATATCGAATGCTGGTTCAAAAGAAGACACCAGAAGAAGCCTATCGCGAACTGTTACAGTACGACTGGAAGCCCCATAAAGACCAGGCGTTGATTGATTATCTCAATCAAAACCTGGCCGCACTTTCCAAACTACTGGAACAGAAAATCGAATGGTACGAACCACCGGCCACGATTCCAGTCATCGGCAAATAGGCTGAAGTCCTGCCATGACTGGACAGAGAATTCAATTCGCGAGATATTATTTTCGCAAATTGGCAAACTGATTGCGCAGATACTCCTGAACGGTGATCGTATTTACGTCTTTGTTCTTGCGCAGAGTTTCCCAGTGATGAATGAGTCCACGATCTTTACTGTCCAGTTTCCAATGGATTTTGTGCTCTGCCCTTAAATGCAGTTTCTCTTCGAGCCGGGTCTGTAATTCCACTTCAATGGGAATCAGATCGCGCGAGCGAAGTTCCTGATTCAGGGAAATCCGCGAGCCAGGGGGTAATGTGTAGGGATGCAACACATAATTCAATCGGGCCATCCAGTCTGCAAACCGTAGATACGTTTCAACTGATGCCTTCTGATCGGGGGCAACACACTGCACGCGATAGTTGATCAGCTTACTGTCCAGAGTCAGTTGGTTTCTGGAATCATCAAACTCGACATCAAAAACCGGGTCGAGTTGAAATTTCAATTGTTCAGCGATTTCTTTACCCGACGATTTCTGTTTTTTGATTCGATCGTGGATATATTCCTGGGTCTGATGCCGCGCCACATTCAGCAGGTTCTTAATTTCATCAAAGTTGATCACCGCTTTGATCATGCGAGATTCATTGAGAATGATTAAGCGTTTCTGTACTGGATCGAAGATGGTAACTTCTCCCAAACCATCCACATGGTCGTAGACTTTTTCTGCGTGAAAAATCGAGACGCTACGGGAAACAATCGTCGGATCCACATCCGTTTGATGATGATAAACGGTGGTGCGAATCCGAAATTCCTGTGCCATGCAGGTAGGAATTCCCACAACATGCGCGACTGCAAACATGCCAATGACGAGAAATGATCTCCACATATCGGCTTAACTTTCCTGTGATAATAATATTTACGAACAATGATCGCCTTCACAAAATGTGAATTGACCAGCGATGATTCGGAGAATGATTGTTTGAAAATGGATTGAGAATTGAGAGAAGAGAGCAGAAGACTAAAAAAAAGCCGGTTTTGCTGCAAGAGGAATTTTGCCTCTGAGTCAGGCTCCTGTCCGCAACTTACTTGCACTAAAAGCACCACTCAAAACAAGAAAACCTAACTTATTTCATTCATTACACTTACAAGCACTACCCTTCGTTGATTCACCCGATCTTCTTTTGCCTTGAGCAGGCCCCGGTTTCTCTTTTCTCATCGGAACTTCATAATAGGAGTCCATTCGCACGATTCCGCGAACCATTTTTCAACTCGATTTCGCACAGAAACAGGATCACACATGGGTTCCCAGTCCGGAAAAAAATCACAAGACCCCGCTCTCTTGCCAGTCACCTATCACCTGAAACTTCCCAAGGATATTGTGCCGGAGGAAATTCAGCAGAAAGTGAAATCAGCGGAGAAAGGATATGTTCTCTGTGAATCCTATCCCTACCGAATGAAAATGGATCGGAAGAAATATGAACGGGAAATCAAACCGTTACAGATCGAACTCTTGAAGCTGCAAAAATGGGTAAAGTTAAATCGAGAACGAATCGTGATCCTGTTTGAAGGACGTGACGCGGCCGGTAAGGGAGGTACCATCAAACGCTTTATGGAACACTTGAATCCGCGCGATGCGCGGATCGTCGCGTTACCCAAACCGACAGAAACCGAACGGGGCCAATGGTACTTTCAGCGCTACATTCAGCATTTGCCCACCAAAGGGGAAATCGTCTTCTTCGACCGCTCCTGGTATAACCGAGGCGTGGTGGAACCGGTGATGGGTTTTTGCCGCCCTACCGAACACCATACATTTCTCCGCGAAGCGCCGCAGTTTGAAAACATGCTGATCAATTCCGGGATTCACCTGTTTAAGCTCTGGTTCTCAGTCAGCCGTGAAGAACAGTTCCGCCGATTCAAAGCTCGCGAGACCGATCAATTAAAACAATGGAAACTGAGTCCGATTGATATTCAAGGGCTCAGCCTCTGGGACGAATACACCAAGGCTCAGAATGCCATGTTCATGGCCACCGATACCAAAGCCTGTCCCTGGACGGTGATTCGATCAGATGACAAAAAACGCGCTCGCCTGAACTGCCTGCGATACGTGCTGAATCACCTCAATTATCCCAACAAAGACGAGGCCCTGGTCGAAGATTATGACACTCAAATCATCGGGCCGAAAGAAGTCATTTATGATACAAGTGAATGGTAAGCCACATTCTACTCTGCCAAACGGCAAGTCATTCAATACAATAAAAACTTTGCGCGCCTGATCGCAAATTCCGCCAGTTCCTGTTGATACAAAGCTTGGATTGCAAATACAGATTTACCAGCAACGACAGCATCAAACACACGCTGATTTGCCAGCAAACGGTTAAAACGTTTTGTCTCCCACTGATCAGGAAACAACAATCGTAATTGATGGGCCACTTCCAGCCCCGTACGCACCGATTGAAACTGCCGCCGATCGGTGATAATGAAATTCACCCCGCCACATAACTCTCCCGCAAACTTACTGGACTCCGGTGTAAATTGAACGGGCACAAAACGTACTCCGGGTAAACCAGACCGATTTAACTGCCGCGCCAGTTTCATCCCATCCAGCCAGGGAGCACCAATCCATTCAAAGGGAGTATCCGTTCCCCGCCCCACCGAGAGATTGGTTGTTTCCAGGAGGCCGATGCCGGGATAAAGAACCGCTTCATTCAAGTTCCGCATGTTGGGAGAGGGATTCACCCAGGTCAGACCGGTCTCGTCGTAATACATGTGCCGTTTCCAGTTCTTGAGGGGAACTACCTGCAACTCCACATTGAGCTTCAACTCCTCGTTAAACATCCGTGCCAATTCTCCGGCTGTCATACCATGGCGAACGGGAATGCGATGATAGCCCACAAACGACTGAGATCCTTCATCAAGGACAGGCCCGGCAAAATCGACACCGTTAATCGGGTTCGGACGATCGAGCACAATGAATTTGATGCCCTGCTTTTTAGCTGCCTGCATCGCATTTCCCATTGTGGAAATATAGGTATAAAACCGTGTGCCGATATCCTGAATATCGAACACCAGTGCATCCAGTTCCTGCAAGCTCTCTGGCGTAGGCGTGCGCGTTTTTCCATAAAGGCTGAAGATTTTCAAGCCGGTTTTCTGATCAGTGGAATCACCGATTTTCGACACGTCCAGTTTACCGGCGAAACCATGCTCGGGACTGAATAAGGTTTTCAATTGAACGCCGGGCGCCTCTTGCAGAAGTTGCACTGTGCTCTTTCCATCGCGGCTTAAACCGGTGTGATTGGTAATCAATCCAATCCGTAAGCCTTTCAATGCTTGAAACTGCTGCTGCCGCAAAACATCAATGCCGGACAGTACTTCTAAACTGTCGCTTGAAACAGCAGCTTTCCCCGTTCGCGACTGCGTACGTTGATCGATCGCCGCGGCCGCGATCGTTCCGATGCGGCCTGCCAGCGAATTGACCGAACCTTTTCCGTCCGGGTGAACTCGATTGCTGAGAAAAATCACAAACAGGTCCTGCGCAGGATCAATCCACATGGACGTCCCTGTGAAACCGCCATGCCCAAACGCATGACGTGAAAAGAAATCGCCTCGATTGGAAGAATAACGCGACAATTTATCCCATCCCAAACCACGGATCACATCCACTACAGGATAACCGCGGGTCATGATGTCCACGGTCTCCGGTTTTAAAATCTGAGCTCCCTCATAAGTGCCCTGTTTGAGCAACGCCTGTGCATAAACGGCCAGATCTTCCGCAGTCGAGAATAACCCTGCATGCCCGGCAACCCCACCTAATGCGTAGGCCCGCGGATCATGTACTTCGCCTTGCATCCAGCGTTTTTTACGTTGCTGGGTTGTCGCCGCCCGTTTCTGCAACTCCGGTCCGGGCAGATAACCAGTCTCTTTCATTCCCAGAGGTTGAAAGATATGCTTGCTCGAATATTCATGAACCGTCTGCCCCGTCACCCGTTTCACAATCTCTGCCAGCAAGATGAAACCGACGTCGGTATAAGCAAAACGGGTTCCCGGCTCGTAATACAACTTGAGCGCATAAATCCGCTCCATCGCTTTCTCGGGGCCATCCTGATAATCCTTCATTGAGTTATCGGGAATCAGGCCTCCCTGATGGGTCAATAACTGATAAACGGTCACATCCTGTTTGCCGTTCGCAGCAAATTCCGGGATGTACTTCGAAACGGGATCGCTGAGTTTAATCTTGCCCTGCTCCACCAGCTGCATCACGCTCGTCGCAGTCGCGACCGGCTTTGTCAACGAAGCCATATCAAACACCGTGTCGGTGGTCATTGCGATTTTTTCAGGTAGCAGCTGACGATCGCCAAAGGCTTTGAGAAACACAACCTTGCCCTGATAGCCTACCAGCACGACGGCTCCGGGCATCGAATTCCGTTCCAGGCCACGTTGAACCACAAAGTCAATCAATGCCAGTCGCCCCGGATCCATGCCGACGGCTTCCGGCTTGACGTGAGGCAGTCGCGGTGGGGCTTCTGCATGCCCGTTCTGCAAACTAATAACAAGAAACAGAAAACAAACTGCATTTAACGTGTGGCTCTTCATCGATTCATCCCACTGCGTGACTCAATTTGAGTGATATGCCATGACAGCAATTAATCCAGTTCCCATTGAAATCGAGCTGCCATCGGCATTCGGCGTCCCGACCCAAAAGCGCGGTTGGAAAGTTTAATCCCCGGCGGCATCTGACGTCGTTTAAATTCATTTCGATCCAGTTTATTGGCAACCCAGCGAACCGTTTCAATGGGATATTCTTTGGCCAGGCTCTTAACGGAAAGCTCGTCTTCAATCAAGCCTTTTAGAATCGCGTCCAGTAAATCATATTCGGGCAATGAGTCCTGGTCGAGTTGATTCGGCGCTAATTCCGCACTGGGTGCTTTTTTCAGAATGTGCTCGGGAATCAGCGTGCGTCCCGCTCTTTGGTTTACATACTGAGCAACTCGATAGACATCGCGTTTGAAAACATCACTCAGCACGGCAAAGCCGCCTGCCATATCGCCATATAGAGTGCAGTAACCTACCGCCAGTTCGCTCTTATTACCGGTCGCCAGGGCCATCCAGCCATGTTGGTTGCTGCGGACCATGACATTCGCCCCACGAATCCGAGCCTGCAGATTCTGGTCGGCCAGTCCTGCCGGCTCGATCTTTAAATCGTCTCCGATCACAGGCAGATTTTCAAAAGCCCGATGTACTTCATCGATGGGAATGATTTCATAGTCCAACCCCAGATTCTTCACCAGTTCCAATGAATCAGCCACGCTATGCTCGCTACTATAGCGGCTGGGCAGTAACAGTGCATGCACGCGTTCGGGAGCGATCGCCTCAGCAGCGATCGCACATGCCAGGGCGCTGTCGATTCCCCCCGATAAGCCCAGTACACAGTCAGTGAAGCCGCACTTCTGCATGTAATCCCGCAAGCCGAGGACAAGCGCCTGAAATAATTGTTCCTCGCGGGAACTCGTTTCGATTTCAAGTGAGACCGCTTCCTGAGGCGACTCTGTATCATACATTTGCAGGCCTTCTTGAAACCCAGGCATCTGCAGCACGATCTGATTTTTCCCATCGGTCACAAAACTGTGGCCGTCAAATACCAGGTCATCGTTGCCACCGACTTGATTCACAAACAGATAGGGAATCGCATATCGATCAACGTGTGTCTGCACAATTTGATGGCGGCGCTCTCGTTTATCAATTTCAAACGGACTTGCAGAAATATTGATTAATAAATCTGAACCGGCGCCTGCCAGGATCTTCACCGGATCGGGTAACTCCAGCGGCTGATTGTGATAAAATGTATCCGGCTGCCCCCACCAGGCATCTTCACAAATATGCAATCCCAGTTTGAGTCCCTGAAACTCGATCGGCTTGATGCGACTCAAATCGGCATGACGAAAATAACGCTGTTCATCAAACACGTCATAATTCGGAAGCAGCAATTTATGAACGCGAGACACCACCTGACCCTGATGCAGTAAACTCGCCGCGTTGGCGATCCGGCCTGGTGGCAGGTCCCGTCCGGTAGGATGCCCCAGGATGACACCAATCTCCGATTTGATCTCGCGCGCCAGTCGTTCGACGGCCCGGTCACAGGCTTCGACAAACCCTTCCCGCAATAGAATATCTTTGGGAGGATAACCACAAACGACCAGTTCTGAAAAGAGGACCAGATCAGCGCCCGCTTGTTCTGCCTGCTGTATCACTTCCCGTATTCGCTGACAATTTCCAGAGAGATCTCCTACTGTTGGATTCAGTTGTGCCAAGGCAATTTTCACAGACGTTCTTTACTCCTGAAACAGATGCTATCGGAATAGCGATTTTAACGCTCGTTCTGGCTGTAGCACCAAAACTCGCCGAAAAACAGCGCACTTTCAATGGTACTTCAATAAAAACGAGACGAATTACTGACTTTTTTTTGACCTGCAGAGAGTCGCGAACTAAGTTTAGGTGAGCAGATCCATATCTCTCAAGGGAACAGGGCTAGTTGTCTATGCCCACTTTGTATCGATTCCCCACCTCGAATCATCCCGGGACTGAGATCTCTTATGGCACATTCTAGAAAAAGAGCGTCAACAGAAACAGGCACACGACCTTTACTGAGTCATACTTCGATACTGATTATCAGTATCTTCATACTCGGAATGGCAACGGGAGAGCTTTCTACACTGCCCGCAGACAGCACCTTTCTGATGATGGGCGTGTTTGGTCTGGTTTCTTATTTTGGACTAGGTGCCCTGGCTTCCACGAGAGAACGGAAGCGAAGAAAGCAAATCCTGGAGCAAAAAGGAGAGGCGCTGGAAGGACGGCTGGAACGTCATCTGACCAACGACACCCAAACCAACTCGCCCCAACAAGTAGCCTCTGCAGCCCCCGATCAGACCAGCAGTCAATACCAGACGGTCAACACACAACCCTTCCCGTATCAAAACCGCTTTTAAGTTTCTGCCTGCCAGTTTAAATCAAAACGGCTCTAAGCGGCATGAACGCCGGCTTAGAGCCGTTTCATTTTTTTGGGTCTAAACTTTTAGTTGGCCGAAGGCGGACTGACTCGACGAACGCGGCTTAAGGCATTCTTCGCAGCAGTTCTGACTTCCGAGTTCGTATCAAATCGAGCCTTCTGGAGTTCGGGAATCGACTTGTGAGCATAAGGCCCGATTTCTCCCAAAGCATAGGCGGCTCCCGCACGAACCTGGCTGGCTTTATCCTGCAGAGCAATGGATAACGCTGCAATCACCCGATCATCTTCCGGCTTAAGATCAGCCAGACTGTAACTGGCTAACCAACGGATATTCACATCCTTGGACAGCAGACAATCTGCCAGTGTTTTATTAGCCTGGTATTTCCAATCAGAGTTCCGAGCCAGTAATTCCGCGGTATGCAGACGAACATACTCATTATTATCCGACAGAGATCGAACCAGAATCGGCGTCAACTCCTGAGATTGGAATCCAATCTGAGCCAGGACCGCTGCAGCAAAGGAACGATCGCTTTCCACAGAAGAATTCATGGCATCAATCAATGTGGGAACGGAATCATCGGTGTTCCCTTCGATTTTCCACAAGGAAAATGCAGACTGAATCCGTACTCCCATATTCTCATGCAGCGACAGTGATCGCAGTGCGGGGACAGCAGCAACCGCTTCCCCTTCCATTGATCCCAGACGTTGAATGGCCTGCTTCAGCATCGGTACTTCAATCGAATCGAGCTGCGCGACCAGTCTTCGTACTTCACCTTTCGCATCCGGACACATGCCAACAGCTGTCATCGGCTGAGTGACTTCCAGTTTTGGTTGACTCACAACCGCGTTCTGCACGAGAGATGGTTTGCTCTGCACAACAGGCTGCACTTCGACCTGGCGAGACACAGGACTGATCGTCGTTGTTTTCATCTCGGGATCAATCGGATTCCACTTACCAATCCGAGTTACAGCACGTCCTTCAAACGGCGATTCAACGGCCGCGACCTGATTCGAATGCTGATATTGTTTTTCGAACGGATTTTCCTGTTGAACTTCTGGGACCGACTGTTCAACCAGTTGGAACGTGGGCTGCTCGCTGGGCAATTCTGCTTCCGGAGGTGTGAAATCAGCAATCAACTCGTTCTGTAATTCACGCATCAGTTCATAGGCAGAACGTTTCTTTTTCTCTTGCTTCTGAACAGGTTTTGACTCAACCCGGGCGACCTGCTGTTCACGAGCAACTTCGACTGTCTTTTTCTCTCTCGCGACAGTTTGCTCCAGCCGATTCAGGTCATCATCGGTCAGTTTTCTGAATGCCACTTCTTGTTTTGCTTCAGAACGGGCTTCCGTTTTGGCCAGTAGCTTTTCAAAGTCGACTGTTTCTCTTTTCGTTTGTGGTTTGACTTCCTGTGTCTGAGCCACTTCCGCCTGCGGTTTTTCAAACGCCGATTCAGCCAAAGCCGGATCTGTTAAAAATGGGTTTTCGATTTCCTTTCCGGCATTCTTTTTGACAAGGTTGTCCTGAATCACGCGGAACGGAGAATCCTTTGTATCAGCAACTTCGATCTTCGGCTGTGGAAGCTGCTTTTTCTGATCAGACTGAGCCACCGATTTTTCCGTGACTTTTCGAAAGAAGTCTTTCTCCATTCCTGCCGTACTCAGCTTCTGCTTTCTCTGCTGAGATTGAGAATGATTGACCATCTTCATGTCTGTTTGAGCTGCTTTTAAAGCCGGATCTGTCGAAAGCTGGGCGATGTTCTGCTCGACACGCTTCAACAATTGCTCATTCTGCTGAAAGGCTTTGGAACCTTTCTTTAAATCTCCACCGACAGCCATTTTGCTGCTCGCCAGAGCCTTCTGATATTGCTTCAACGCTTGTTGTTTTTCTCCACGCTGTGAATGCAAATGTGCGACAATTTCATGCGCTTCTGCAGGCGTGCTGATCTTACAGAGCTGTGTATAGCTTTCTGACATTTTTCCCTGAATGCCAAGCACGGTTGCCAGACGCGTTACCGCACGCTCACTCTTCGGATCAAGATCAACCGACTCACGCAAAATCTCTTCCGCCTGCTGATACTTTTTCATTTTATAGAGTGCATAACCATAGTCACTCAACAGTTCTGGATTTTCAGGAGTCAGTTCCTGGGCTTTTTTGAAATACCCCAACGCTTCTTCACGGTCACCCAGTCGATAACTGACAATAGCCAGCCTGTGACAGGCAAAGGCGCGTTTCGGATCTGCTTTATGAATTGTTTCGTAGGCTTTTTTCGCCTTCTCCAATTCTTTTTTATTTTCCAGATCCTGCGCAGCAACCATTTTGCTATCCAGGACTTTTTGTCGGGTGGATGAGGGGAGCATGGCTGTGGGCATGTGTGAACAACCAGCGAACGGTACAGCGACAGACGCTGAAAGAACTGCGGCCCAAATACTGCAGCGCTTCATTATGAAATCCTCGAAAAAGACACGTCGAGAGCGATTAGTTTGCTTTAGCCGTTTCGTGAATACGATTCCCTGGAAACATCTGAGAGCCAGTTCAATTCTCGTCCGACTAGATCACTCTACCGGATGTCATTCCATTTACATGGATCATGTCAAATGAAATGCTTTGAACGACCACTCACGGCTTAATGAATAGTTCGGTTATTCACGTTGTGCTGATGCAAAGGGAACTACAGAATATCGTGCTCATAACGAAGATCGTGCCGGAAGAACTGATTGTACCGCGTAAAAAAACAAGGCGGCGTTTTCCGAAAAGTCAAAGTTTAACGATTATCCGGAATCTACCGCCGGCTCATTGAAACGCTTCTATCAAAGTCTACGCTTTATGATTCTAAAGCAGCCAAAATCAGCTTCAACATCTGACGGGCGGCGGTAAGCTGCCTGTATTGACGAAGTGTAAAATCTACGCTGGGCTGAAAATCGAGTGGCACTTCTTCCATCAGCCTGTCACATTGAAAGGTTTCCACAGCAAATAATTCCGGCGAACTGTCCAGACCCGACGCAGTTCGAACTGCAACTGCGATACAAATCATTCCGTCCTGCTGCTGGGGTGCATCGGGGCCCAGATGCCCCGTAATTGATGCAGCCAGTGACGCTTCCGGAGTCTGTTTCAAAACTCCCAGCGCCATCTCGCGGGCTGTCTCAACGCTCACATCCGTATATTTTTCGAGTGTCTCCGGTTTCACCCCCAGCCATTTCATTTTAGTATCCCAGCGGTAAACCACTGCGGAACCGCAAAAGTACTCCGAAATTCCGGGCAAGCTTGTGAATGAGGTCGCAACCAGGCCTCCGGTACAGCTCTCGGCAATCACCAGCCTTTGGCCCCGTAGTGTGAGCGCCTCTTTAACTTGTGTCGCAACCTGGATTAAAAACTCGGGTACCATCCGGATCTCCCAAAAAACAACCTTCTGCCCACGATTGATAATTTACACATCACGCTATCTATTCTACAGTGTGGTCGTTGTAATTATTACCTTCTCGCAGAAACTGAAAGTTCTACTCCCCAAATCATGTCGCGTTCCAAACCCACCAAAGATCTCAAACCCTATTTTCGAACTCTGGAAGATCTGGAAGGCCCCTTCGACTGGTCTGATTTTTTTGGCAATGACAATCCGGTGGTGCTGGATGTAGGAGCCGGCCGCGGTTTGTTCCTGTTCAATGCCAGTGGCGCTACACCAGATAAGAATTTTCTGGGCATGGAAATTGATTACCGTGAAGGACGGCGGGCCGCTACGAGATTACTGAAAGCCGAACGGCCGAATGCCCGTGTACTCGGCGGCGATGCACGCATTGCCTTTGATAAATTCATCCCGGACTCATCCATCTCAGAAGTTCATGTTTACTTCCCCGATCCCTGGTGGAAAAAACGCCATCATAAACGCCGCATCTTTACGGACGTCTTTGTCAACCGGATCACCAAGGCACTCAAGAATGGTGGGGAGCTTCATTTCTGGACTGACGTAGAAGAATATTTCGAACGGGTCAAAAATTTAATGGACCATGCGTCCCAGTTCATCCAGCGAGAAGCACCGCAAGAGAGTCTGCCCGAACACGACATGGATTACCAGACCAGTTTCGAAAGGAAAAAACGAAACGAGGGCTGGAAAATCCACCGCGGTCTCTGGGTACTTCAAAAGTAAAACACGTCCCCACAGTATCCGCGTCAGTTGTCTAAGACCGCCTGCTGCAAATCGATCGGTCGATTAAATTTGGCCCGACGTCCGATATGATACCACCAGATCCCTCGAATCGGATAAAACAGCACTGACCGGACATGCTCGTGCTGTTGCTGAATACTGCTGAGATAAGCTTCTTCAAAGCACGGCAGTTGATCTTGTAATTGAAGATGTTTAATTTTCATCAGGTCAGCGACAGCAGACTGGTGTCTTTCGCTTAAGAGATCAGTCTGTTCAATCCCAAATGACTGCACAAAACGCCGGGGCGGCGCAGGAAAAATTAACGACTCCCGATCATTGGCCGTCACCAGGGAATAGTCTTCTTCAAAGACAGTCGTAAAACTGTGAAAGCGTCCGTAGGGTGACAGCGTGACTTGAAAAAATGTCGCGTCATTCACGCTCTCCCAGGCCAGAATGAAATTCTGCTGCCAACGATAAACGCCCACCATTTCATAATGCATTGACTGAGCCCAACCGGACTCGATCCCACATTTTTCTGTCAGAAGTTCATTCCCGTCTTCTTCAGGCAACAAGATCAATTGTGGAGATCTCATATGCTGAATCGCATAATAAATCAAAATGGGAATCAGCACGAACAGATAACAGACAATGATTACCAGCAAGATCCATAAACCATTGATAAAATTGGCGTTAGCCAGCATAATCCGCTTCCGGAAAAAGTAGGTATGACCATCGGTGAAAGATTCACGGCTCTTTTGCGCGTCTAAGATTTACTTATCTTCTCACCCAGGCGATCAATTTTCCAGCCTAAAAGCTTGGCGTTAATTTTATCACTCAACGCATGGCACATCTCCAGAAATGCATCAGTCGCACGATCCTCATTCAATTCGTGCGCTGAAAATTGCTCCAGTGTCCCCTGACGCAAACTGGTCACATCATCAAGCAACCTCTGCAACGCGGGACCATCATCCTGATTGTTCCCATCCAGTTGCATTTGTTTATTTTCGATCTCGACAAGCTGTCTGATAAAGCGGTCCAGCCTGTGCTCCTTGGCTTTGGAGCGCCGCTTCTGAAACCATCGAAATAATAAATAAGCGGCAATCAACACCGATACCAGAAACGACCGCATCCCCTCCGTCGCTTCAACAAAATCGGAATTCAGAAATGGTTTTAGCTCAGGGTTATAAACATGGTCAGCCCCCGAATGCACGGGGAAGCCCTGATTATCTTGTGCAAATTCATGTCCTGCAGCAAATAGTTCGTTCAAATGCATCTGCCGCGAAAAATTCTGATGCAGAATAATCGCAGTCACTTCAGCAATCAGAGCATCAGGCGTCGATCCCTTTGTCAGCAAATGCGCGCCACAGGCAACGGTCTGTAGATTATTTTCAGGCACAATCGGTTCTTGAGTTCGAAACATGCCTGCTGGTATTTCGTATTCATAAAAGTGAGACGCCTTGCGAGTCAGAGCGCCGGTAAAGGGAATCTCCAGAATACGATAGTTGCCTGTTTCCAGTAAATCATGCAATACGGGTGCTTCAATCCCCACTGTCACAATCGCAGCATCCAGTGTTTTCTTTCCAAACTGTTCTTCGATTTCCTGATAGGAAAGGTACGCAGGTTCGATTTGATCCAAACTGAGTTGTAGGTGTCGTAAAAGCGGAAGACTGGCTGCCAGATCTCCCGATCCCTGATCACCAATCGCAATCCTGCGCCCCTTCAGATCCCTTACACTTTCAATGCCGGAGTCAGCGGGCACAATGACATGCATCACCTGCGAATACAAATTGGCAATGAAACCGATCTGATCCTCCGGGCTCACCAGCAACTTTGGTTGCGCCTGCTTCGCAGGTTCGAGTGCCGCCAGGGCATACTCGGTACCCGGTTGATAAAAACCCAGATCTACTTTTCCTTGACGTACTAACTCCAGGTTTTCCAATGAGCCTTTTGTTTCCAGAACCTTTACATCGACAGGCAGACGTTGCTCCAGCATGGTTTTGAGTTGCACCGCCATTCCATGATATCGGCCTTCCGGATGACCGGCGGCAATGGTGATCTGCCTCGGTAAGGCGGTCATCCAGCGATAGGTTTGATGCAGGATCACTGGCAGGAAAATCAGCAGGATCACAACCAGAATTTTTAATAAAGAACGCTTCATATCTATCTTCTTCGATGAATTCTCAAAAATAGTAATGCCTGATTATCTCAGCAGAATGTGCACAGAATATCATACTCATTTTGACTGAGGTTATCCCCTTTACAGGCGGAAAATCAGCGTTTCCTTCTCAAAGAACGAAACTCATCCCCACGAGTGTCAAACTGTTTTTGGATTTCCCGACTTTGCAGTGCTGTTTGCCTTGGCGCGATTTTTTGGCGAACTATGCTAAGGGACGATACCTCTGTATCATTAGGAAGTCGTTGTGATTTCCCTGACCTTTTTTCCATGTAATTATTAAGCGAGTGAGTTCCATGTACCGAGTCCTGATCACGGACAACCTTTCGCCAGCTGGTCTTAAAATTCTCGAAGACAACCCGGAAATTGAATTGGATATTCGTTCCGGACTCTCGCCGGAAGAAGTACGGGAAGCACTCAAGTCAGCAGACGGAATCATCATCCGCAGTGCTACGAAACTGACGGAAGAGGTTCTGAAAGATCAGCCAAGATTGAAGGCGATCGTACGAGCTGGTGTGGGCGTCGATAACATTGACCGTGCCGCCGCCACGCGTGAAGGAATCGTCGTGATGAATACGCCGGCTGGAAATACAACCAGTACGGCGGAACAGACGATTGCCTTAATGATGTCACTGGCCCGTAATATCGGCCCGGCTTACGCCACCATGAAAGAGGGAAAATGGGAACGTAAAAAATTAACGGGCACCCAGGTCGCCGGCAAAACACTGGCGATTATCGGCCTCGGTCGCATCGGGCTTTCTGTCGCACAACGCGCACAAGGACTGGAAATGAAAGTCATCGGATATGATCCTTTCATGTCCGCAGAACGCGCAGCCGAGTATGGCATCGAACTTTATAAGGAAGTTGATGAGCTGGTAAAGCATTGTGACTTCCTGACCGTGCATACTCCTCTGACAGACGAAACACGCGACCTGATCAATGCCGAGCGGATCGCCACCATGCGTCCCGGAGTCCGAATCATCAACTGTGCCCGGGGAGGCATCGTCAACGAAGACGATCTGGCTGATGCCTTGGAATCTGGTAAAGTCGCCGGCGCTGCTTGCGACGTCTTCACACAGGAGCCCCCGGAAAACCGACGTCTGATCGACGCCCCCAACATGCTGGCAACTCCACACCTGGGTGCTTCCACAGATGAAGCTCAGGAAATGGTCGCACTGGAAGCCGCGGAAATCATTTCCGACTTTCTGACGAAGAATGAAATTCGCCACGCCATCAACATGATTCCCGTCTCAGGTGCAGAGATGGCAGACCTCAAACCACACATCGAACTCGGACACCGGTTAGGCCTGTTTTTGTCACAACAGACCAAAGGCAGTTTAAAGAGCGTTCAGCTTCAGTACCGCGGTGAAGTCGCTGAAAAACAAACCAAGCTGATTACCTCCAGCTTCGCTGCAGGCCTGCTCTCCAACGCTTTTGAAGCGGACGTCAATATCGTAAACGCGACCGTATTCGCGAAAGAACGTGGCATCGAAATTTCGGAATCACGCTCCACCGAAGCGGGAACGCTGTCCACACTGATTTCAGCGACGATTGAAACCGAAGAGGGAACGTGCTCAGCTGCTGGCACCATCTTCGGCCAGGATTTCCTGCGTCTGACCAAACTGGACGAGTTCTATCTCGACGCTTACCTTGATGGAAATCTGCTGATTTACCGGCACCATGACGTTCCCGGCCTGATCGGCTACATCGGCACCGTTCTGGGAAATCACAATGTCAATATCGCCCACATGGCGCTTGGCCGACTGCAAAACCAGCCCGGTGGCGAAGCCATCGCAGTCTTGAATGTGGATGGTGAAGTCCCCGATGCAGCGATCGAGGAAGTTTCCAGCCACAAAGATGTTTCCTGCGTGAAACTCATTAAAATGCCACCCGCGACCGCTCCACTGTCCTGGTTGCAATAAGTTCATATTGGCTTAACCGTCGCTTCATCAAAGCTGATCGAGTTCGATGAAGCGACAGAGCCATTTCAGTATACATTTTGCCCCATCCCCCCGGAAACAGTTGATTGGGAGGCCCCCCAAGGTATAAAATATCAAAGGTGAGGGTACGCGCTTAAATCAAGTAAAGAATTTGCAAATTTTAATTGACTGCAGCATCTGTTAAGGTATTATGCCCGTCAATTCAAATGTTTCTTTACTTATGAGTCGCTTCGATTTTCATCGTTCCCCAATATTGCCATAACCTTGCTAAGAGATCTGGAGGGTGGGCGGCATATGATATCTGCAACTACCGGTAAGGCACAGTCCAGCGCCATGCAGGCGAGCGTGTTGGCGCTGAACAAGACTTATTCGCCGGTCCACGTGATCTCCGCCAAGCGTGCCTTCTGTCTGCTCAGTAAAGACATTGCGGAAGTCATCAGCGTAGAAGATGGCACCTACATGAACTATGACTTCGGTTCCTGGATTGAAATCAGTGGGCTCAGGTCAGAGTTCAATGAACGAACGGAACTGGAAGACTGGATTCTCACCGTCAATTTTGAAATCCAGGTTCCCCGTGTCGTTCGCCTGCTTCGCTATGATCGCATCCCCAACAATACCATCAAGTTTAACCGCCGCAACATCTTTATCCGAGACAGCTATCGCTGCCAGTACTGCCAGAAGAAATTCGGCGTGAAGCAGCTTAGTCTGGATCACGTTGTCCCCCGCTCTCACGGAGGCGGCATGAGCTGGGAAAATATTGTCAGTGCCTGTCGCCGTTGTAATACCAAAAAAGGAGGTCGCACTCCCTCTCAGGCTGGCATGAAACTGCTGCAGAAACCGGCAAAACCCAGTCGTAATCCGGTTCTGCTCCAACAAGTAAAGCATGAAAAATATGCTTGCTGGAAAAATTTTGTTGGCGGTAAAGAGTTACTCTCCTGCGACTGACTTCGCTTTCTCACATCATACAAGTGATTGAACACTTTCTCCCCACTGGAATCTTGACACATTTGTCATAAACTGATCCATAAAATCGACATATTCCCCGATATTATGACGATGAAATCAACTGATTTCTCTAGCCATGGTTCCACTCACCCCGAGGACCGTCTATAGTACGGTGCTGATATTTAAGCCCCTCGCTACAATTCACCGTGTTTACAAATTCAGGAATCTGGAATGTCGTCTTCTCCTTTAAACGTGGCCATTATCGGTATGGGAACCGTTGGTACTGGTGTCGCGAAAATCTTGCTCAACCGCGCCGAACAAATGACCACACGCGCCGGCCGTCCGATTCACCTGAAGCGAGCTGTCGTGAGAGATCTTTCCAGACCACGCGAGATTGACCTGGCAGCAGAAGTACTCACCGACGATATTGAAGCGGTCATCAATGATTCCTCGATCGACGTCGTGATTCAACTCGTCGGCGGAATTGATCCGGCTTACGATATCATGTTGCGTACCCTCGAAAGCGGTAAAGATGTCGTAACCGCGAATAAAGCGCTGCTCTGCGAAAAAGGGGAAAGCCTGTTTCAACGTGCTAAAGAACTGGGACGCTGCATCAGCTTTGAAGCAGCCGTTGCAGGTGGAGTACCGTTAATCGAAACCGTGACTCAGGCGATGTCAGCCAATCAGATTACTTCGATTGAAGCCATCCTGAATGGAACCAGCAATTACATCCTGACGCAGATGTTTTCTCATAACGTGAGTTATGCAGACGCGGTCAGCAGTGCGCAGGAAATTGGATATGCAGAAGCGGATCCCGCGATGGATGTGGACGGTACTGATGCCGCCCAGAAACTGGGAATCCTGGTGCAGCTGGCACTCGGCGTCAAAGTCAACCTGGATCAGTTCCTCAGGCAGGGAATCGACTCCCTCTCTTTAGCCGATTTGCAATACGCCCATGAGCTGGGATATACCGTCAAATTACTGGCAGTCGCCAAACTGCTGGATGGCCAACTGGAAATGCATGCTCAGCCCACGCTGATCCGCAATGATAACCCCCTGGCCCATGTAGAAGACGCCTACAACAAAATCGCCCTGGAAGGGGACGCGGTGGGGAAAATCTGGCTGTCAGGCATGGGAGCAGGTCAGATGGCAACCGCTTCTGCCGTGGTGGCCAACCTGATTGATGTCGCCGTCGGCCGCGCCGCAATCACCTTCCCACGGCTGGACCTCTGGAATCCTCGCCCGGATATCAACATCATGCCCCGTGAAGAGATCTCCCGGCGCTACTTCCTGCGATTGAATGTGGAAGACCGCCCGCATGTTTTGGCAGATATCACCAATGTACTGGGAGACCACGAAATCAGCATCGCCAGCCTGGTCCAACACGAAGCGCCTGAAGTCGATCAGACCGAGGACTACCCGATTGTGCCGTTGGTAATTATGACACACCGCACCACAGAAGGCCGCTTCCAGGCAGCCAGCAGGGAGCTGGATCAACTGACTTGTATCCGAGCTCCCTTTGTGCGTATGCCGGTCAACGATTGAACCAGATCTATTCGTCTTTCTTAGCTGCTGCTTCTTTGGGTTTGTCGTCAGCGGCCTCTTTCTTCTCAGACTTTTCAGCCGCCGGTTCAGCAGGCTGCTTGTCATCCTTTGCCTCTGGTTCAGCAGTCTCAGACTTCGCATCTGTCTTAGCAGGCTCCTCTTCGACAATTGTTGCCTTGACGATGTAGTCCAGCATCGGAAACTCTTTTTTCAGGTACGCATTGCCTTCTCCCACAATTCTGCCTTGAGAGGGCCCGGGGCCACTGGGAGCGCCTTCACCATATCCGTTGTAAAGGGAATCGACCACTTCCATGCCTTCAATGACTTTTGCAAAGGGAGAGAAGCCATAATCCAAATTTGAGTTGTCACCATAATTGATAAAGAACTGAGTGGACCGAGTATCGGGACCGGCATTTGCGAAAGAGACATATCCCCGTTTATTCGATTCCACGACGGGGTCGTCTGGAATGTTATTGTCGCGCCATTTGGCATGCAAGGCAGGATCACCATTGATCCCCACCTGTGCCATGAAACCATCAAGCACGCGAAAGAAAGCACAGTTATCATAAAATCCTAATTCAACCAGTTCCTTGAATCGTGCAGCCCCTTTAGGCGACCATTCCGGATGGACTTCCAGCAAAACATCACCCTTGGTGGTTTTTAATAGGACCTGATAATCATCCGCTGATGTAGTAGACGTTCCACCTTTGGAAGCCGCCTCGGGAACTTCCGCATCTCCGCCTGTCGGAGTTTCACTGTTACATCCTACAAAATTGACTGCAACCAGACACAGCGCGAACAAAGTAAAACGTGACATTTAATATTTCCTTAAGCTATCTGAAGTAATGAAAATGTGTATGAACTCAACCTGATTTAAGTTTTCTGAAGCTCCTGACTGAGCTGTTCAAACTCGGCCCGCAGAACGGGCATCGCCCCCGCTTGACTGGCAACCAGACCTCCCACCCGATTGGCAAACAGCACCGCCTGTTCCCAGCCCCATCCTAACAGACGTCGGGAAATCAGAGCGGCGGTAAACGCATCACCGGCTCCCACCGCATCTGCCACCTCTACAGGAGTACCCGGAATATCATATTGCCGATCGTCGGCGAAAATCAAACATCCTTCCGCACCGCGCGTGATACAGATTGCGTCCACTCCATATGCCTGTTGAAGATGTAGTGCAAACGCCTGCAGGTCTTCGGCAGAAATGGCCAGCAGTTCAGATAAAACCTGCACCTCATCCTGATTCAGTTTGACAATCTTCGCTGCTGTCAACGACCGTTCAATCCAATCACGGTCGTAGTACTTCTGACGCAGATTAATATCATACACGACCAGACAGGCTGAACTCGTCGCTGCCAGACACTGATGGATTGACTCGCGCGAGTCTGCCTCACGCTGCGCCAGCGTGCCGAAGCAGACGGCTTGCGCCTGTTTCATCAACGCAGCCAGTTGGTCATTGAATTCCAAATGATCCCAGGCAACCTGCTCATGAATCGTATACTGCGGATCGTTGGCATCACTGAATTCGACGGTCACGGTTCCCGTCGGATGGGTCTCATCAATCTGGACGTACTCAGTGGAGAGCTGCTGCTGCTTTAAAAATTCAAGTAACTCTGTCCCCAATGCATCGTCCCCGACGCGGGTCACAACAGTCCCCTGACAACCCAGTTGATTCGCCTGAAAGGCAACGTTCGCCGGTGCACCGCCGGGACGTCTCTCATCACCAAAACAGTCCCACAGCAATTCACCTAAACCGATTACCAGTGGAAGCGATGTTAAATTATTCATGGAACTCTGATTCAATTCTCATTCAATTCAATTACACTAATTCAAAGCGAATGAACCGACGACTCTCATGTCGTTCACTCAGCAATTGCTCCTGTCTGGGCATACCATACCATAACCCGGGATACAAATTCCATGCATCGCATTTATGAATACCGTCATTTAGTCACCCCCGAGGAAATAGACGGGCTGGGACACGTCAATAATGTCGTTTACTTAAAATGGCTGCAGGATGCGGCGGTTGCCCACTCCACCGCCAATGGCTGGTCCGGCCGCCGTTATCGGGAAATGAAAATCGGCTGGGTGGCCAGGAGTCACTACATCGAATATTTGCAGCCCGCATTTGTGGATCAGGAAATTGTGGTTCAAACCTGGATTTCCACGCTGCAAAAAGTCAAATCCCTCCGAAAATACCGGATCATTCGGCCCACTGATTCGGAGCTGCTGGTTCGCGCAGAAACTAACTGGGCGTTTGTGAATTATGAAAATCTCACGCCACGCCGCATTCCGGAAGAAGTCGCTTCCTGTTTTTCAATCGTTCCCGAGCAAGATGAACCCGCCTGAAGATCAATCACTTTTGATTCGACGGCCAAAATCCTAGTGAAGTTTTTCCACTCAAACGTGAAATCGACGTTCCCGCATGTTACGCTATAAACAATTCCATTGCGGGCAGTTCTTGACTCGAATTCGATTTCATTTTCCTTTCTTCCAGTTCATGGTGAGCAATGACGGATCAACCCTACGAAACGCTTGGCGCATTCTATCTAGGCCGAGAATACGATCTCCCCAACGACACGATTAAAGACGACCTGGTTCTGTATGACAGCAAAGACCTGACAACGCACGCTGTCTGTGTCGGCATGACCGGCAGTGGTAAAACGGGGCTCTGTCTGTCACTTCTCGAAGAAGCTGCCATCGATGATATTCCCGTCATCGCCATCGATCCCAAAGGGGACCTGGGGAACCTGCTGCTCAACTTCCCGGAATTGAAACCCGCTGATTTTCGCCCCTGGATCGAAGAAAGTGAAGCAGTCCGCAAAGGGAAAACGCCGGATGAATATGCCCGCTGGACAGCCGACCTCTGGAAAAAAGGATTAGCCGACTGGCAACAGGACGGCGACCGGATTCAGCGGCTGTGCTCTGCTGTCGACATGGCCATCTACACACCAGGCAGCAACGCCGGTTTACCGATCTCTGTTTTAAAATCGTTCGATGCACCCAGTGATGCTGTTTTGAAGGACAGCGATGCCTTTCGAGATCGGATCATGTCAGCTGTTTCAGGCTTATTAGCATTACTCAAAATCAATGCAGACCCGATCAACAGCCGCGAACATATTCTGCTCTCGAACATACTCAGCAGTGCCTGGAAAGAAAAACGCAATCTCTCCATCGCCAGTCTGATCCAGGAAATCCAGGTTCCACCGTTTGATAAGATCGGCTTCCTGGATCTGGAAACGTTTTATCCTTCGAAAGATCGTCTGCAGCTCTCAATGCAACTCAATAACCTGCTGGCTTCTCCGGGATTTGAAGCCTGGATGGAGGGAGAGGCATTGAACATCGAAAATCTGCTCATGACGAAACAGGGAAAACCACGTATTTCCATTCTCTCAATCGCCCACTTGTCCGAATCAGAGCGTATGTTTTTCGTGACGGTCTTGCTCAATGAGGTGCTGGCCTGGGTTCGAAGTCAGTCGGGAACATCAAGCCTGCGAGCGATTTTATATATGGATGAAGTCTTCGGCTACTTTCCTCCCACCGCGAATCCCCCTTCCAAAACACCGATGCTGACACTGCTGAAACAAGCCCGCGCTTTTGGATTGGGGGTCGTACTCTCAACACAAAACCCGGTCGACCTCGACTATAAAGGCCTCTCCAATACGGGAACCTGGTTCATCGGTCGCCTGCAGACCGAACGGGACAAAGCACGCGTTCTGGACGGACTGGAAAGCGCGTCCGGTTCCGCCGGCAGTCAGTTACATCGTCAAGAGATGGAAGCGATTCTGTCTGACTTGGGAAGCCGCGTCTTCTTGTTACACAATGTCCATGAAAATGCACCCGTCGTATTCCACACGAGATGGGCCCTCTCTTATCTCCGCGGCCCACTCACGCGCACACAGATCAAAGAGCTGATGGAACCCCGCAAGGAGGCACTTGCCGAATCCGCAACAGAATCAACGACGACTGCGCCAACGATCGCCACCGTCACAAAACAGAGCCCGAGTCAGCCGCCATTAATTCCCCTTGATATCAAACAGCGAATTTTCACCGCTTCCACATTGTTGCCTCAAGGGAGCCGTCTCGTGTATCGTCCCGGCATCATCGGCCTGGCAAAACTAAGATATGCTGACGCCAAGTCGAAAGTTGATCTCTGGCAGGACGTCGCCATGCTGACCACAATTACGGGCACACTTCCCGAATCACTCTGGGAAGAAGCCGTATCCATTCCCCCTGGTAATCTGGAGTATGACAATGAACCCGCTGCACAAGCACAATTTGCTGAAGTCGATAGCGCACTGACACGGAAGACACAATACAAAACCTGGGAAAAGAATTTAAAAACGTATCTCTACCAGGAACGTTCTTTGAACCTGTGGTTCAGTGCGGACCCCAAACTCTATTCGGATCCTGAAGAAAACGAAGCCGCGTTTCGCGCCCGACTCAAACAACTGATGCGTGAAGAACGCGATTTGCAGATTGAAAAATTGCGCACAAAATATGCGTCCAAATTTGAAACGATTAAAAACCGCATCCGAACTGCCGAAGAGCGTGTAGCACGTGAAGAATCTCAATACAGCGATAAAAAGCTGAGTACCTTCCTTTCAATCGGCACGACCATATTCGGCGCCATCATGGGCCGAAAAGTCGCCAGCGCGACCAATGTTCGCAAAGCTTCTACTGCAGCGCGCAACGTGGGCCGTGCCGCCAAAGAACACGGCGACATTGGTCGCGCCAAGGAAGCACTGGAAGTGCAACAGCAAAAATACGCGGACCTCGAAGACCAGTTCCAACAGGAATTAGATAAACTGGCAGAGCCCATTCATCCTGAAGACCTCGAAATCGAAGAATACCCGGTCCGGCCGCGCAAGTCAGACCTGATGGTAAATGAAGTGGCATTCGCCTGGCTCCCCTGGTCCGTCGATGCGACCGGCATCAGCCAGCCACTCTATCGACTGGACGGAGAATAACACGAGATGTGTAAAACAAAACAGGAGCGACGCCATTCACGCTTCGCTCCTGTTTGAAAGCTTATTTTACCACAAAGTTAATCATGCGGCCTGGGATCACGACTGCTTTTACAATCGTTTTTCCTTCCAGGTACTTGGCGATGGTCTCGTCCTGCTCAGCTGCCTGCTGCATCGCTGCCTGATCGGCGTCGGCTGCGATGGAAACTTTGGAGCGTAACTTTCCGTTGACCTGCACCGGTATTTCGACAACCGACTCCTGCAATAATGCTTCGTCGTATTGAGGCCACGACTGATAGGCCAACGAGCCGGTATGCCCCAACACACTCCAGAGTTCTTCTGCAATATGTGGTGCAAACGGCGAAAGAAGTAACACAAAGTCAGACAAGACAGACTTCGATCGAACTTTCTGCTGTCCCATCGCATTCGTGAATTCCATCATGCGGCTGATCGCCGTATTGAAGGATAATTTCTCGATGTCCTCAGTGACGGCTTTGATCGTTTTGTGCAAAATCCGTAACTGTTCTTCGGCCGGTGGCTCTTCCGAAACCGCTTCATTCAATATGACTTCTTCAGCGCGTTCCTCAATCATCAACCGCCAGACACGACCGAGAAATCGACTGACTCCTTCCACGCCGCTCATGCTCCAGGGTTTCGTTGCTTCCAACGGCCCCATAAACATCTCATACATGCGTAAGGCATCGGCACCGTACTGTTCGACCACAAAGTCCGGATTCACAACGTTGCCCCGTGACTTCGACATCTTATGAGCGCGGCTATTCACAAAAATGGTGGGATCATCCACAAGTACAAAATCTTCACCCTGTTTTTGCACCTGATCCGAAGTTAAGCTGATGCTATTCACGGGCTTGCCCGAAGCTGTCTCGATCCACTTTGTTTCGGACTCATCCGATTCTTCAACTTCCTTGGAAGAGACCCAGGCACCCTCTGTCGTCTGAAAGCCCGTCAATTCGACATCGCCTAAAATCATGCCCTGATTGACTAACTTCTGGAATGGTTCGGGGCAGGTCACAAAGCCACGGTCAAACAATACCTGATGCCAGAAACGGGCATAGAGCAAATGCAACACCGCATGCTCACCACCACCAATATAAAGGTCCACGGGCAACCAGTTTTTTTCGTTCTCCGGATCAATAAAACATTCGTTATTCTTCGGATCTGCGAACCGTAAATAATACCAGCACGAACCCGCCCATTGCGGCATACTGTTGACTTCACGATATAAACGGGTTCCGTCGCTATCGGTTTTATACAACCATTCGTCCGGTGCGACAGAAAGCGGGGGATCGGGTGTTCCAGCCGGCTTGAATTCTTTCAACTCGGGAAGTTCAACGGGCAAACTCTCTTCCGAATCAGCACGCATTAAACCGGTGATCTTGCCATCCGCATCCAATTCATGCCAGATCGGAAATGGCTCACCCCAGAAATGCTGGCGACTGAAGAGCCAGTCCCGCAAACGATAGTTAACGGCGCCTTTCCCAACACCCTGCTCGACCAAATTCGCGGTGATCTGTTTTTTGAAGTCCGCGGTTGGTGTGCCGTCAAATTCACCAGAATTGATAGCTGTCCCCAAGCCGGAAAACGGTGTTCGTTTTTCTCCTTCAATTTCCGTTTCGAGTGCCAACTCGTCTTTCGAAGGCTCATACCCGGCCGGTGGTTCGACAACGGGAATGATCGGCAAGTGAAACTCAACAGCAAATTCCCAGTCGCGCAAATCATGCGCAGGAACCGCCATGATCGCCCCCGTCCCGTAGCTGATCAAAACATAGTCGGCAATCCAGACCGGAACTTTCTCGCCATTCACTGGATTCACCGCATAGCTGCCGGTAAAGACGCCTGTTTTTTCTTTCGCCAAATCGGTCCGATCCAAATCGCTTTTGAGTGCGGCCTGCTTCCGGTATGCTTCAACGGCGGCTTTCTGGTCAGCAACCGTTAACCGATCCACAAATGGATGCTCCGGCGACAACACCATGTAGGTGGCACCATACAAAGTATCCGGGCGGGTTGTATAAACCCGCAAGACATCTTCTTCAGACTCTTCCGGAAAACCGGATTCAGCCCGCGCCGTTTGCCAGTCTGCAAATGCCTGATCCAAATCTGAACCAGACTCTTCAGAACCAATAAAGAAATCGAGTTCTGCCCCTTCGCTGCGACCGATCCAGTTTTTTTGCAACGACTTGATTGAGTCCGACCAGTCCAACCCTTCGAGACCATCAATCAAGCGGTCGCCGTATTTTGTGATACGGAGCATCCACTGGCGTAACGGAATGCGTTCGACCGGGTGGCCTCCACGTTCGCTCTTGCCGTCGATAATTTCTTCGTTCGCTAACACGGTTCCCAAAGCAGGGCACCAGTTCACGGGCGCTTCATGCTGATAGGCTAACCGCTGGCGGTCCTGATATCGGCGGGTCGTTTCTTCCCCCGCTGCTTTTACTTTTTCAGGAATCGGCAATTCGCTGATCGGCCGGGCTCGCCCCACGCGTTGTTTGCCATCGGGGCCCGTCCATTCACAGTCACTGTCAAACCAGGAATGAAATAACTGGAGAAAGATCCATTGCGTCCAGCGGAAGTAGTCCGGATCGGTGGTCGAAAATTCGCGGCTCCAGTCGTAACTGAAACCCAACATCTTTAACTGGCGACGGAATGTATCGATATTCTTCTGCGTCGTGATTCGGGGGGGAGTGCCTGTCTTGATTGCGTGTTGCTCGGCGGGTAACCCAAAAGCATCCCAACCCATCGGATGCAAGACCTGCTTGCCCTGCATACGGGCATGCCGACAGACAATATCGGTCGCCGTATAGCCTTCGGGATGACCCACGTGTAAACCATCGCCCGACGGGTAAGGGAACATATCCAGCACATAGAGCTTGTCTTTACCCTCAACGAATTCGCCTGTCTTGAATGTTTCGTGCTGGTCCCAAAAGGTTTGCCATTTGGTTTCAATCCGCTTGGCGTCGTAACGAGGCATTGTGTCCGGTCTTCCTAAATAGGTCATGGGCACCAAGGCCCGGTCAATAATGATTTACAGCAATTTGATTTACAGTCTGACAGGGTTCATTCCCCGGCCGCACATCGTAACAAACAGACAGGTAAACTGTCAGTGTTATCTTTAGCAATAGAGTAAGTTTAGCCATCCTCAGAAACTTTGCAATTCTGCCTGTTTTTGATATCGAGGGTTTCTTTACAGTCTATGATTTGTCAAAATGGGAGCTCCTCGATTCTGAACTTACCCGTTACCAGTATCAGCGCATTCCTATTATTCGGCTTAGTCCTGGAGTAAACATAATGGCAGTTAATTCACCCTCTCCGTTCGAACAGGAATCCCATCGACGTGACTTCCTGAAAACATCATCTTTGTGGAGCTTGGGAGCACTGACTGCAGGCTCATTGATCACAGACACGACAATGGCAGCAGGAGTTCAGGACAAAAAAGCATCTGAAAAACTCAAACTGAGCCTGGCCGCCTATTCTTTTCATCGCTACCTGAAACAAAGCTGGCCCAAACCACGTCCTAAAAAGATTCCCGCGACGATGGATATTCAGGATTTCGTCCGCTACTGCGGAAAGTTGAAACTCGATGGTTGCGAATTGACCAGTTACTATTTTCCCAACCCGGTCAGCGATGATTATCTGAAACAGACACGCGATCTCGCCGGTTCTCTGGGACTGGAAGTTTCGGGCACCGCCATTGGTAACGATTTCTGCCTTCCCCAAGGAGCTGCCCGAGATGAGCAACTGGAAATGACGCGGAAGTGGATCGATTATTCTGCAATTCTGGGCGCGCCAGTCATTCGTATCTTTGCAGGCCGAGTGCCTAAGGGAGGCAACGAAGCCGAAGCGATTCGCATGTGCCAGAAAGGCATCAATGAATCGCTGAAATATGCCGAGAAGAAAGGTGTCAGCCTGGCACTTGAAAATCATGGCGGCATCACATCGACTCCGGAACAGATGATGCGAATCATTGATGGCGTCAACAAATCACCCAATTTCGGGATCAACTTCGACAGTGGAAACTTCCGCACAGAACACCCGTATGAAGATCTTGCCAAAATTGCGCCACTGGCAATCAACGCCCAGATCAAAGTGGAAATGGGAGTACGTGGAAAAGAAGTGCCCGCGGATATTCCGCGGATCGTTAAAATTTTGAAAGACGCACACTACAAAAACTTCATTGTGCTGGAATATGAAGCCAAAGAAGAACCCAAGGAAGCGATTCCCGGCTATATTAAACAACTGCGGAAACTTGTTTGAGGCACTCTGTTTTCAATTTCAGTTACCGTTTAGTAAGAGACGATCATGGAAGAAGCTCAGCCTGAACCCCCTGAACAGGAAAAAGGACGCTCGTTCTGGAGCCATCAATTGCCTCTGGAACGAGAGACCTGTGTCTTTATTCTGGTCAATGCGTTAGACGTGTTCATGACCTATCTACTGCTGGTGACAGGTGGCTTCAGAGAATCCAACCAGCTTGCCAACTTTTTTATCGCGCGCTGGGGTATCAAAGGCATGGTGTACTTTAAGTTCGCCCTGGTTGCAGTTGTCACCGTGATCGCACAAATTGTTGCCAGAAAAAAAATGACGACGGGTCGTAATCTGCTCAACTTTGGTTCTTTGATTGTTGCTGGCGTCGTGATTTACAGTTTTGTGCTATTTCTCCGCTCAGGGCACATGTTTCAATGACCTGATGCAGCCTGTAGACCAGGATTACTCTGTTTGCATGGTGGTGAGGCGCACCAACCCGGCGAATAAAATCGCAGCGGTTTCAATTCGTAAAATGGCCTCACCCAGTTTGACCGGTGACGCCCCTCGATCCAACGCGGCCTGAAGTTCTTCAGAAGAAAAGCCTCCTTCTGGTCCGATCAATAGAATCACGGAACTCGTGGCTGCATCTATCAAAGTGGAGTTTAACAAATCTAACGGGCTACCAGATGGGTCTGCAATCAATATACGATGACCGGTCTGGCTGACTTCTTCCAGAAACTCATCCCATTTCTGTAGCGGAGCCAAATCCATCAGCCGCGTCTGGCCCGATTGTTTCGCGGCAGCGACGATCGTTTGTTGTAATTTTTTCAATCGATTCTCGCCTGGATCAACACTACTACGTTCCGTGATCAAAGGCACCAGCCTGCTGACGCCCAATTCCGTCGCCTTCTCTACCAGCCAGCGAAAGCGGTCTCCCTTGGGAACTGCGGTCGCTAATATCACTGGTATCTGGGAATTTGCCTGCGATTCGCGTCGCGCGGTGACTTTGACTTCAACCGTTTTTCGCGTCGTGTTCGTAATCACCGCGTCTGCTTCCGCCCCCGTCCCATTAAAGACTTCCACAGAATCACCGACCCGCAGTCGTAAAACGTGCAGAAAATGGTGCGCTTCACTACCTTCTATAAGGAGAAAATCCGGGGCAAAAGAACCTTCAACGTAAAATCGGTGGGGCATAAAATTATTTCAAGCTCTTCAAAATACGTAAGTTGAGGAAAAAAAGAACAGACGGACGGGGTTCGGTCATGCCGATGACACCGAAAGACCGATTTTAACAATAAGGGGAGTTTCGAGTCCAGAAGATGGTTGTCACCAATACTTTGGCACGATGCTCCCCATTGATGGATGGTATCTCGCTCCGTGTGCTTTCTGCAAGGAGCAGAGAATCTGAACACATCGGTTCTAACTCAAAAGACAACAGGTCAAAAGCGAATCATGTATTGCGATTTCTGGAATTTGTCACAAGCACCGTTCGACCAACAATTGGATCTGGAATACTTTTTTGAAAGTGAATTCCACGAGGAAGCGCTGGCCCGCTTATTGTTTGTGGCAGAAGAGCAAAAGAAATGCGCCGTGTTCACAGGCCCTGAAGGAACGGGCAAGTCGTTTACACTCAAGGTTTTCGAGACGATCCTGAAAAGAAGCCCCTATCAGTGTGAATCGATTGATCTATTCGGCCTGGGAGAAGAAGAATTCCTCTGGCAGCTCTGTGCGCAATTACGCCTGGGACCCGCATATACCACTCAGTTGCCTCAGCTCTGGCGACAATTGACTGATTACCTGATGGGACTGCAACTGACGCAGGGCCGCTTGATTCTGCTTCTGGACCATGTTGATCAGAGCCGCGCCGAATGTCTGAAATCAATTGAACGCTTGCTGCACACCGGAAATCAACGATTTCCTTCATTAACAATCGTGACGGCATTAGAGAATCTGAATTCCGGGGAAGCGGCAGCTGTCTCTCAATTCTCAGACTTGGCGATTGAACTCGGACCATTTGATCAGGAAACAACAGAAAATTATATCAGGTATCGCCTGAATTGTTCGGGTTGTTCCAAATCCCCTTTCACGGCTGACGCATTTCGAGAAATTCAAAAAGCGACCGAAGGAATACCAGAGAATATCAATCAAATCTGTGATCTGGCCTTGTTGGCGGGATACGAACAAAACCTGCAGGAAATTGACTCAGATGTGATCACCAGAGCAGGATTTGAAATAAAAGGCACGTCCCATACAACAAACCGCATTTCCGAAGTCATGCATGGTGTATAGAATAGTGGTGACAACAACCACTTTCATCACTTTTGAATCACTGGCGGAAAATGCATATTTGTCTGTTTGATATTGATGGCACATTGATCGATACCGGTGGTGCCGGACAACGATCGATCCTGCATATGCTGGAAGAAGAATTTCAGGTTTCTGCGCCCGTGGAAGGCATTCCGACAGCCGGGCGAACGGACCATGCCATCATGGTGGATCTCTTCGAATACTTTGGCATTCCGAATACCAGCCAGAATCGGCAACGCTTTGAATCCGCCTATCTCAAACTGCTTGCCGAAAAACTGAAAGAACGGCAAGGCCGCGTCTTGCCGGGCATCAAACCGATCCTGGAACAACTGTCCCAGCACACGCACATCGACCTCGGTCTACTGACCGGCAATTTTGAACATGGTGCCCGTCAGAAGCTGGAACACTACGACCTGAATCACTTCTTTGAATTCGGTGCGTATGGAGATCATCACGCCGATCGAAATGACGTGGCACACGAGGCAATCAAACAGATCCAACAACGCCACACCTCCGAGTCATTGACAGAAACTTCGATCTGGGTGATTGGAGATACGCCCAGCGATATTTACTGTGCGCGGGCGATTGGCGCCAAAGTGATTGCCGTCGCGACCGGTGTTTACCCGCTGGAAGAACTCCGCGCATGTGAACCAGACTACCTGTTTGAGCATTTCGAAGAAATCGAACCCCTTCTCTCACTCTTCGCGGCCCCCGAAACAGCTGACTAAAACAGCGTTTTCTGTTCCTGAATTGGCGCGATGCATTCCGGGGAATCATGGGCAACTTTATTCACATGGGAGCTGACAGGAAAAACCTGCATCTCCTCTGCGGGATAGGTCTGAAGTAACCGCTCCAACTGAGGAATGGGAGTGGTATCCGCACTCAGCCAACGCTCATATTGTTCCGGGCGCAGAATCACGGGCATGCGGGGGTGAATGGATTCCAACAGCGCATTGGCGGCCGTCGTCAATACAGAGCAGGTTTCCAGCTCTGTTCCGTCAGGGCTGTGCCACTGCTCCCAGATCCCTGCCATCGCAAACAGAGGTGCCTCATTGATTCGGACACACATCGCTTGCTTCGAACGATTCCCGGCACTCTTCCATTCATAAAATCCGTTAGCGGGAATCAGGCACCTGCGATAGCGAAATGCATTCTTGAATGCCGGCTTAGAGGACGCCGTTTCTGAGCGGGCGTTAATCATTGCCTGCCCCGGCGCAGGATCTTTCATCCAGCTGGGAATCAGCCCCCATTGAAAATGGTTCACGTTAAAACCGTCCTGGCCTCTGGTCATTGCCAGCACTGGCTGAGAAGGTGCAATGTTGAAACGGGGAGAGATTCGCGGAAAATTGACCATGTGAAATAATTTCATGATCTCTTCGTCAGGTGAAAATAAGAAAAACCGTGCACACATAATCTCGATTCGCCTTCACTTGTTTCGTGCAAACAATATGATGTTCTCTAAGCCAACGGTACACTATCATAGCTCGTTCTGGGCTGAATCTCCATTCATCCACTACAAGACATGACGCTACTCTATAATCTCCTACAGGAACTGATGCCATGACTGCCTTGCGAACTATTGGAAATACAAATATTCAAGTGACCCCCATCGCGATGGGCTGCTGGCCGATTTCCGGCGTTACGAGTGTTGATGTAACTGAAGAGGCAAGCCTGGCGACCTTGAATGCAGCTTTTGAATCAGGCATCAACTTTTTCGATACCGCCTATTGCTACGGTTATGAGGGAGAAAGTGAGCGTCTGATCGCGAAAGCTCTGGGAGAAAAACGAGATCAAATTGTGATTGCCACAAAGGGTGGCATTCACTGGTCCGACAGGAAACAGGTTCGCAATGCCTCACCCGCCAGAATCAAACAGGAATGCGATGAAAGTCTGTCGCGTCTGAATACAGACAGGGTAGAGCTCTATTATTTACACGGACCTGACCCCGAAATTCCTGTCAGTGAATCAGCGGGGGCGTTTAAAGAACTGCTGGAGGCCGGAAAAATACTTTCGGTCGGCGTCTCAAATTTTACTCTGGAACAACTACAAGAGTTCGCTGCTGTCTGCCCGATCTCAGCGTATCAACCACGGTATAATATGCTGCAGCGTGAGATTGAACTAGATCGTCTCCCCTGGTGCATTGAGAATCAGGTCTCTGTGATGGTTTATTGGCCGCTGATGAAAGGATTACTGGCCGGCAAACTTTCCCGCGATCATCAATTCGCCCCCGAAGATGGACGGCAAAAGTATCCCATGTTTCATGGCGAAGAATGGGAAAAAAACCAGAACTTTCTGGATGAGTTACGAATGTTGGCAAGAGACTTGAATCATACGGTAGCTCAGGTTGTCATACGCTGGACGATTCAGCAGACAGGAATTACGTGTGCGTTATGTGGCGCTAAGCGCCCTGAGCAGATTATCGAAAATGCGGAAACCATGAACTTTGAACTATCGGACTCGCAAACGGAGTCAATCAATCGTCTGATTCAAAAACGTGGTCCGATTGACTCCTGAGTATCAAAAAACAGCTCCTGTTTAAGGAAGAGTCAATCCTTCGCGAATCGAATAGCGAGCAAGTTCAACGCGATCATGAATTCCCAGCTTGTGCATGATTCGGTATTTGTGACTGTCGATTGATTTTTCAGAAAGATGCATAGAGCGTGCGACTTCTTTGACACTCTTCCCCCGTGCCAGATGCCGAAGCACTTCGATTTGCCGAGAGGTCAGTGATGCCAACATACTTTCTGATTGGATCGAATACCGATTCTTTTTATGATCGAAAATCAACCGTTCCTGAACGGATTGCGAAAAACAATATTCACCCCGAGCCGCTTTTTTGATGGCGTGAATCAAAGATTCAATTGGCTCACCCTTCAACAAATAACCGACCGCATTTACCCTGAGCGCCAATTCAATAAAGATATCGGAGAGATAACCGGTAAGAAAAATCATTTTGGTGTTCTTCAAGCGGGATGAAATTTCTTCGCCAATATCAAACGAACCGCGTCCTGGCAACTCAACATCCAAAATCACAACATCCGGTTCCGTTTCAAGAATCAGAGCCAGACCATCATCGGCATTAGTCGCCGTCCCGACGACTTCAATATCTGAGTCTCGTTGAAATCGTGTCACCAATGAATCAACGAGCATCAAGTGGTCATCGACTAAAACGACGCGGATTGTATCTGTTGAAGTAAGCATGCTGGCCCCCGGAAAAAATAAGTGCTAGAAATTATAGATATCAATTAACTAATGGTTCAATCTACTTTCCACCATTGTCTATTTATTATTAGCCCCTTCCAATATCTCTCTGCATTTCTTAGAGAGTTCATGTACGTCACTCGTAACGGATTCAACTAATGGATCTAATTCTTTTAATATGCCAGCTAACTCTGACTCAATATTCTTGGAGGGCAATGCCCCAAGGCAATCGTGTTGACACTGTAAAATGGTCAAGAAGTTATTCAATCGATGACATGTAGTACGGACATCTTGAGCGAACTCAAAGTGATCTTGTTGAAATGATTGTGCCATTGGCATTTGCGCTTTTGCTAGATAACACGGCAGCTATTTAATTATATCAGCATGTAGGAAGAAAGAACTGAACGAGTTTCTCGATCTTACTTCTGAGAAATGATGAATAAAGTATTATTGAAATGATAATACGATTTCTTCGTATCATAAGAAGAGACAGACGAATCATCAGTTAGACTTTCTACCTGCCATTCTTATCACACATCGTATACGAATTTCATTCATGGACTCAACTGCAAATCGAGAGAATTCTTTAGTAGAAGCCTTTACACACCAATACTTTCACGAATCTAAACGATCGATATGAGTGAAGCACCTCACTGCAGAAATCCGGATCTTTTTATCCTGTTTCATTTCCTCTTCACGTAACTTAAGACAGAAACTACAGGTTTCTCTTTGCTCCACATTCAAAAGGCCTCTTATCTGACTTATGTGTAGCAGTATCGATCTGTCTTAGTCTATTGCCTGGCTATTATTAGGAGGGATTTCACTGTATCTCTGCAGGACAAGGCCTCCAGTACAGTCGACAAAGTCGGAATACTCAGAAATGGTCTAGGGACCGTACAATTATTATTTCCAATATCGTGTTGATATTTTGGCACATGTAATTTTTCGTGATCTATGTTCTAAGTGAACAATTATTGAAACACACGATTTGTCAGGCAGTCATCAAAGAGTTGAGCAGAAACAACCGTTCAACATTGAAATTCGATAAGCCAGCAAGACGAACGAGAAATACCTCAGAAGAATCGATTTATAGATTTTGAATTATTCCCAGGAAACAGGAACTTGATAATGACGTCAACAACTACAGGTAAATCGGAGCTCACTGCAGAATTTGTGAATCCAATCATCAGCTCAACAATCTCTGTTTTTGAAATGATGCTGGGTTGCACGCCGAAACGTACTGGATTGAGTTTGAAAGCAGACCACCTTCCAGAACACGAGTTAAGTGCAGTGATTGGGATTTCTGGAAAGGCAGCTGGAACGCTCGTTCTCAGTTTATCAAAAAGTGTAGGCATTGGAATTTTAGATCGTCTCGTTGGGATTTCGTCCGATGAAATCAATGACGAAGTCTGTGATGCCGTTTGTGAATTAGCGAATATGATTGCTGGATCAGCTAAAGCTCAACTGGAGCACCTGGAAGCATCTATTAGTATTCCCAATATTATTACCGGAAAAGGGCACACTGTTCATTATCCTTCGAATGTTGTGCCAATTTGTATCGCGTTCGATTCGGAAATCGGAACCTTCACTATTGAAGCAGGATTTTCTGATCGCTAAAACGCCCCTGTTTGACTAATAGACTAATACTTGTTTTTGAACGAATTACTGACTTAAAGATAAAGGCCATTCCAATGAAAGTATTACTTGTTGATGACTCAGGAACAATGAGAACAATCCAGAAGCGATGTTTGTCGAAACTGGGTATCGAAGATGTGACTGAAGCAGAAGATGGAGTTCAGGCGTTAGAGATATTCCAGGCTTCCACATTTGATATTGTTCTGAGCGATTGGAACATGCCAAATATGGACGGTCTGCAACTCCTGAAAGAGATTCGTCAGCGGAACAAAGACATTCCCGTGATTATGATTACAACCGAAGCAGAACGTGCTCGTGTGGTCACGGCAATTCAAGCTGGTGTTTCTGATTATCTGGTAAAACCATTCACACCGGACAGTTTGAAAAGCAAACTGGAGCGTTGGGTCACTTCAAACGCATAAAGTTAAGTCAAATAATCTGTAATTGATTCCACCTTGGTTAACTTTGAATGCGCTTTGAAAAACGCGGCGTCACTCAGAGAAATTCGAGTCTTGAAAATGACTGTATTTTCATTGAATTGCATTACCGCAAAGGTCTTAGATAATGATTTCGCCTGAAAAAATTTGGTCTTCCGATCAACTACCAACCTTACCAGCTGTCGCAGTGCGGTTGTTGGATCTATCAAAAAATCCGGACACGGATATTAAGGAAGTAATTGAGACGATCAAAGCAGATCCTGCGATTACTGCTAAAATATTGAAAGCCAGTAATTCTTCATTTTTTGGTTTGAGATCTGAATGCAAAGGGATTGAACGGGCCGTTCCCCTGCTGGGAACTATGGTGGTCACTTCTTTGGCTTTGAGTTTTTCGCTCTCGGAATCGGCAATCACGGAAGGCCCGCTGAAATCACGATTTGATTCCTATTGGAAACAGTCCATCATTCAGTCTGCGGCAGCGGAACTGTTGGCTTCGAAACTGGGAAATGAATTAAAATATGATAGCTTTCTGATCGGGCTGCTCCAGGATATTGGCCATCTGGCTATGCTTCGATCAATTCCCAACGACCTGTTACCGGTCCTTGAGCAAGCGGAATCGCAACAACGAAACTGCTCTGAAGTGGAAACCGAGGTCCTGGGTATTAATCATACCGAAGTCGGCGTCAAAATGATGGAACGCTGGCAGATGTCAGAACAGTTCAAATCGGCAATCGCACATCACCATGATACATTTGAGCAACTGAAAGCGTTAGAATCAGATCCAAATTTTAAACTGATCATCATCATTGCAACTTCAGCATCCATTGGTGATTATTTCTGCTCTCCTAACAGCGGACTGGCCTTACATCGACTGCAGGAACTGACCGCCGAATTCTATAATATGCCACACGATGACCTGCATGGATTTCTTGAAAATGTCCAATCACGGTTTGAAGAAGCAGCTCAGGTTTTCCAAGTCAATATGGATGATATCGGATCACCTTATGAAATCATGGCTACGGCAAACGAACAACTGGTTCAATTAACGATGAAAGCCCAGGTCGATTCGACTCAAGCCTGTGCACGCCAAGCCGTCATCGAAGAACAAAAAGTCAAACTGGAATCCGAAAACAAACAACTGCAAAGCAAAGCAATCCACGACCCCCTGACAAAAGCTTATAACCGCAGTTATTTCAACGAAGCCTTTGAAAAAGAAATCTACAGTTGCGCCCGTGCTGCACATCCAATTGGGATTATCTTCTCGGATATTGACCGCTTTAAACAACTTAATGACACCTACGGGCATCAGTTTGGAGACCTGGTTTTACAGCGTGTTGCCCACGTTGCCAATGAATCCACCCGCCGTTCTGACGTATTCTGTCGCTATGGCGGTGAAGAATTTGTGATTATGGTCAACAATCCTTCCGAAAATGGAATCAAGGAAATGGCAGAAAGGCTGCGGGCTCTGATTGAGAACGAAGTTATTGAGTTCGAAGGAAAACGGGTCCCGGTGACAGCCAGTCTGGGTGCGGTCGTCGGCATTCCCCCTCGAAATATCACGGGCTTCGCCGAGCGTCTGGTTGCCGAAGCAGATGAGGCAATGTACGAATCAAAAGAAAAAGGAAGAAATCAGGTCCATGTCCGTTCCATTATCAGCCAGGAAGATCAGGAACTGCATCGACTCATTAAGCGCAGCAGATTCAGTCGCTGGTTGGTGACCAAAAAAGTCTTTGATATTCCCACCATCTCGAAAGCACTGTTAAAGTGCCCTAAACAGGGTGAACAAGTCAAAATAGGCGAACTTGCCATCGCTGAAAAACTATTGACGGCGGAACAAGTTGTCAAAATTCTCGATCAGCAGAAAGAAACAGAAAGTCGATTCGGCGAGGTAGCAATCCGTCAGGATCTCCTGACACTCGAGCAAATTGCCTATCTACTGGCATTGCAGATTGAACCTCCTATCGCCCTGGGGAAAACTTTAATTACCCTGGAGCTGTTGGATAGTACGAATACAGCAGAACTGGTGAAACAGTACCTGTCTGAGATCAAAGACAATGCAGCACCAAAAGAAGAACATCGAACTGAGTATGCAAATTCATAAATTCAATCTGAAATCACACTGATCTGGACGTTGTACGTGATCTCAGATCATGCCATAATCCACGATTTTATACCGCCAATGAAGACAAGAGGCTCGTGCTTGTTTTCGCCACACAAACCGAAAATGGATTTTCGAATATTTACCCATTTACATTAATCCCCCTAATTACGGAGGGCGATTGAGATGAACTTAATCGCTGGTGCACATACGCAACTGGAAGCAACAACTCTTGCATCAACAGCGGAAGTACCACACGACGACCACCACGCCCACGCAGAACCACCTGCTTTTTATAGCGTGATTCCTTTCGCCGCACTTTTGTTGTGTATTGCGTTTCTCCCTTTAATTCATAAAACCGAAGAATGGTGGGAACACAATAAAAACCGCTTTCTCGTTGCCGTCAGTCTGGGGCTGGTGACTTTGCTTTACTACACCTTTCTGTATGGACACGGTGTGGTAGACCACGGGACTCATGAAATGTCAGCTCCCGGATTTCCGGCGGCGATTGTTGTCCTCAAGAATGCCTTACTGGTTGAATACATTCCATTTATCGCACTGCTTTTCAGCTTATATGTCATCAGTGGAGGGATTGCCTTTAATGGGAATCTGGTAGGACGCCCTGCTTTGAACACAGGGATCATCGCCATCGGGGCCGCCATCGCCAGTTTCATCGGGACAACCGGGGCTGCGATGTTGTTAATTCGTCCGCTCTTAAAAGCAAACCAAAAACGAGACTATGTAGCCCACACCGTCATTTTCTTTATTTTCGTCGTTTGTAATACGGGCGGCTGCCTGCTTCCCATTGGTGACCCACCTTTATTTCTTGGATTCCTCCGGGGAGTTCCATTTACCTGGACGCTTTCACTCTGGCCGATGTGGCTGGCAATGAACCTCTCGTTACTGGCTGTTTACTTCGTGTTCGATACAATTCGCTATAAAAAAGAAGATAAAGAGAAAGTCGAAGCACCACCCGAAGTCTCAGAACCATTTTCACTCAAAGGCAGCATTAACTTTCTCTGGTTACTGTTAGTCATCTTCTGTGTTGCAGTCCTCGATCCTTCAAAACCGGTTCCAGGTACTGAGTGGCATGCTCCGCACTTCTTTCGCGAAGTCTGCATGTTTGCACTCGCTGGAATCTCTTTGTTAACCACTTCCAAAATGATTCGGAAACAGAATTCCTTCAACTATGAAGCGATTCTTGAAGTGGCGGCTTTATTTGTCGGGATCTTTATCTGCATGCAGGCACCCGTCCAAATTTTGAATGTGAACGGAGCCTCGCTGGGAATTAATTCTCCCTGGAAGTTTTACTGGGCAACAGGTGTGCTCTCCAGCTTCCTGGATAATGCGCCGACCTATGTTGTCTTTTTCGAAACAGCAAAGGCAGCCGGTACAAACGGAGCTGCCGTCGCGGGTGTCAACGAAGTTTCACTGATTGCAATCAGCTTAGGAGCCGTCTTCATGGGAGCCATGACTTACATCGGGAACGGCCCGAACTTCATGGTCAAAGCCATTGCAGAAAAGAATAACATCCGCATGCCCAGCTTTTTTGGATTCATGGCCTATAGCTGTGCAGTCCTGCTCCCACTCTCGATTGCTTTGACCTTTGTCTTCCTGGTCTGATTTCCCAGCCCTACATGGAAAATAAAAACAGGCAGCCCGGGTGACTCCACCTCAGGCTGCCTGCTTCTTTAACAGGGTCTGTTGATCCCGGAGTCTTATTTCTTCTTCCGGGCAACGACTTTCTTCAAAACGTACTTACGGGCCACCGGCTGATTGATCTTAAAGATTTTGTCTTCCAATGCCAGATCAGCCGCTTCGCTTTCCTGAATCGTCTTTTCCTGGTTTTCCAGTTGTTTTTCTAACCGGTCCAGTCGAGCCACCTGCGTTTTATCCTTCTGATCTCCTTGCGCATCCAGCTCGCGTTTGATCCGTGCAAACTGCTGAAAAGCGCGCCAGCTGTTCCGTTTATTCTTGACGGGACCATCGTTGCGTTCTTTGTTCAACAACGCCACTTTCATTGCCTGTTGGTACTGAGGCGTTTTTGCGTTGCTCTGCAATTCAATATGTCGTGCCAGGGCCGTATTGGCATATTGTCCCACCACGTTACCGTCAATCGACAATACATAACGACCGGCTGGCAGCCCATGAATCGACAATGATTCCTGGCTCATCCGATGCCCCAGCTTTGTCAACTCAGCTCCCAGTTGCGCTTCTTGCGGCACCACCCAGGGCAGGCTATCTGCCAGCCACGTAAATGAAACGCCATCATCGGTATATTGCAGATCAGAAAGCGTTCCCCCTTTGGCAGTCGCAGTGGGTTTTCCTTTGGCGGTCTGACTGATGTTAATCCGTGAAACCTGCCGTTGAACGTTCATATCAGATAACAATGCATACGCCATCACAACCTGCCCTGGTGGATCAGGGTGTATGGCATCTTTAATGATTGTGAACGAAGGATCTTTCTGACGGGCTGTGAGAGTGATATTATTTAACGGACTATACATGTCGACAAAGCCAAATCCCGACTCTGCTGCCACTTCGCGCAACCATGTTCCATAGTATGCGAGTACCGAGTTATACAATTCGACTGCTGCGGGATCCCGTTTCCGTTTACCCATGCGCGCGGCGCGTGCATCAAACATGGTTGGCGTCATCAGAATCGGTTGTGCACCGATTCCTTTGATTTTAGCGATCAATTCCTGCATATCTTTGTAATATGTCTGGAAAATGGTTTCATTGAATGGTTGATACTGCCCGTCGTTCATCCCCAGTAAAACGGTCACATACTTAGGTTTATAAGCGGCGACATCTCGATCGAAGCGGGCCAGAGCATCCCAGGCCTTGGCACCACCCACACCGGAGTTATGAAACTTCAATCGCATCTTGGGATAGCGTGTATAAAAAAAGTCTTCCACATACTGCGTGTAAAGACATTGGTGTGTGATACTGTCGCCGAGAAAGACGATCGAATCTCCGGACTTGAGTTCGAGTTTTGCCAGCGGTGCTTTATGAGTTTGTTGCTGTGCTTCCTGGGCCTGTAAACCTTGAGCCGTCTGCAGCAGTAATAACAGCGCAAACACAGAGATCAGTCGCTTCCTGATCAAAGAATAATGCATGATGTCTCTCCTCGTTCAAAATTGAAAATAGAATGATCCAGTTCCCTCAGGAACGGTTTATTTGAGTGAAAGTGAGACCTCCTACTGTCCTCTGAGCGATACCAATTTGCAAGCGCAACCTCTCCTGGGAGTCTCAATTTAGCCCAATTTCGAATCGGGAGCCAATCGTGCATCACGGTCTACAGACCGGGTGGATGAAATAACGGGCTGGGATCGGCTTGCGGTAACTGCAAGCGATCTGCAGTCTGTACATCAAGGAACACAGCAGCAGCCGGATCTGCAAAAACCAGCCGCCACCCGGGGTTTGCTCCCATTCCACGGATTTCATTGCGGGAATACCGGCTGTCCAGGATAATCACCGGCAATTGTCCCTGTTCATCCTGCAGAACATAGGCCCAGTTTGCATCCCCTGCCGCCATTTGCCGTTGAATTTGTTCGTAGTACTGGAATGTTTCTTTCGAATTCACTTCCAGGCGGCCATCAAAAAACACTTTTCGCTCCGGACCATTATGAAAGATGTACACAGCCGCTTGTCCCATGTTGGAAATAAAAGCACGGTGTGGCATTCCGGGCTTTCCGGTAAATTTTGCAGCGGCATGGGCATACCAGGCTTTCTGTTCTCCTAAACCCAAAACCTTGCCTTCCCCTCCCCAGCGCGCCCAGTGGCCCGTTAAGACACTGACTGTCAAAAACAGAAAGACCAGTGTGGAACTCCCCTTACCTGCGATTGACTTCTCTAACCAATGGGAGTTCACTGTGGAAGTTTCAGGAATCGTACCTGTTGCAGTTCGCAAAGGCATCGTTAAGCGCAGCCAGTCAGAGACATTGTCGCACAGGATGATACCCGCTATCAGCGAAAAGATTCCGGTATTCCGTGATGCCTTCCATGCCAGATGAGTAAAGGCAACAAAGAGCAGAATACGAAAGGGATTGACGCGTTTCCTGGTCAACAAGGGAAAGAAGCTGCACAGCGTCAGCAAAGCCAGCAGCACCTGTGAGAACAGATACAGATTTCGTAAACCGTACTGCCTGATGAAATTGATCGGGGGCTGAAATTCACCAACACGAACCGAATAAAAAGCCTGATCAACTGAAAATTTTTCATAGAGCGTTAGCGGAAACAATACTCCCTGCTCCAGATAAGGATTCAAAAAACAGGCCAGCCCTGTCAGCATACCAACTCGAATGAAAGTCATTCCGGAGATTGCCGTGGATGGCAGTTCCATCCCAAAGCGTCCCTGTGCCCAGACACGAATCAGATGATCCATTACAAACAGTACACTGACCACCAGCCCCAGCACAAACAACGCATGGCTATTCACCCAGAGCAACGTAACGAGCGGAATCAACCAGATCAGTTTGGGGTGTATCGAGATACGGCTGATCACATACATCCAACATGCAAGATACATCAGTGACAACATTTCCGGTCGAACCAGAGATCGGCCTGAGATACAAATCACGGGCAAAACCCATAACAACGCTTTCAGCCATGCAGGGACCGCTCTACCTGCAGCAAACCAGGCGAAGCCAATCGTCACAGACAGACAGAAGGCTTTGGTCAGAATCAGTAAATCAACGCCTCCCCAGCGATACAGCCAGGTAACCAGAATCTGGAACCCCCAATGCAGATCAATCCAAGGGCGATCAGAATCAACAAACGTAAACCAGTCGAAATAAGGAACTGTGCCACGCTCCAGAATCAACTCTCCCGTTCGCAGATGCCACCAGATATCCATGTTCCTTAACGGAAAGCAGGAAATCAGAAATGACCAGATCAGCAAAAACGATAAAAAAAAGAGTTCAACAGGCCAACGCCCCGTGTTTTGTAACTCCGCCGAGAGTGAGTCGGTCTCCAGCGACTCACGGGTAGCCTGTTTGGTCTCCTGCTTCTGTCGAAGCGAACTTTTTTTTCGGGACTGATTTTGAGACCGCCTTGCTTTGCGGGACATAGCACAAACGCTTTCTGTCTGACTTGATCAAGGAACGAACCTGTTGCTGGATTCTATTGTAGCCTGTTCTTCCCCGCCAAAAAAATGAACAAGGGTCGTTCCTGGCAAATCTTCCTTAGTCTGATCGCACAAACACCTGTCGTGCCCGTGTTCTGCACAACATAACGACTTGTCGCATTGTTTAGATCGGAACGCGCTGCTGTTCGGATTCGGGCGACCAGTCAAACTGGTACTGGTCCCCTTTTTGCAGTCGGGTCAGATAAATAATTTGATGTGTGTGCCCGACAAAATGTGGCACGGTATGGGAAAGGGCCCCCAGAACGGAAACAGAGAACCCCTGGATCTCACGCGTTTCCAGCAGCGTATTTGCAGACAGGGACTGCATTACTTGAGATGCTTGTTCAACTGTGCGGTTCAGCATGGCTTCTAGATCGTCTCGGGCAAGCCGCTGGTCCGAACAAAATTCCTGCTCGCGCTGCCGCTCATCCTGAAGTCTGTTGATTCCGCAGACAGCCCATTGATTTAAGTTGCCACACAGATGCAGTATGAGGTTCCCAATACTGTTCAGCCCAGGCTCTGGACGCCACCAGATTTGATCCAAGTCAAGCTGCTTCAGACAATGACTGATTTTGTGGAGCGACTGCTCCAGCAAATGGACCGACTCTTGAATAAATTCCTGAGTAATCTCATCGGCGGAAGGAGCCATGAATGTGCTTTCCTGTCTCGACCAGACTAAGTCAGGCGTGGCCCCAAACCATTCGCCAGATGGTTAATAATCCCGGCAACCGCACCCAGATATTTATTCCCTTTGGAACGCTCGATCTCACAGGAACTGGAAGACGGTTTTAACGCCCGGCTCTTGGCCTTCTCCGTCATCTTATCAAACACATCATCACGCAGGTCAAACAGACGTGAGGAAATAAAGATGTTGGAGGGGTTAAAGATATTGATTGCCGCTGCGACGCCGATTGCCAGGAATTCAATCGTGCGATCCAATTCCGGTGTAATATCGAGTTCGCCCTTCTGTACCAATTCTTTGATTGTGTCAAATTCCAGCTCTTTCCCCACACGTTGAGAAACATAGTGCGTTAAGGCCAGATCGGTGGCGACGGTCTCCAGGCACCCCTGGTTTCCACATCCGCAAACGCGGCCCCCCTCAGGTTCAACCGTGATATGTGCAATCTCACCTGCAAGACCGTGCTGACCATCCAGTAACTGACCACCGGTAAAGACTCCCATACCAAATCCGGAAGTAACATCCAGGTTGATAAAGTCATCCATTGCCTGTCCGGCACCATAGGTCTTTTCAGACAAACTCAATGAGGTCGATTTCTGAACCAGAATACATTCCAGATTGGTTTTATTGGCAATATCGGCGGCGGGAGTCTGACCATCCACAATGTGCAAGTTCGAGGCCAGGAAGATCCGCCCATCATTACTGTTGACCAGACCGGGAACCGTAATTCCTACGCCCAACGCTGGTATTTCCTCTTTCTCAACCAGATCCAGAATTTTTCTGGAGATCGTTTCGATCAATTCGGAATATGATTTGGGGGTCTTAAATCGATCCAACTTGTCTTCATGTAAATGGCCATCCAAACCTGAAGCAACCACCGAGCAGTAATCCCAATCCAGAATCACACCAATGACCTGAGCACTGAAACGGGGAAGCTGCAGCAGTTTTCCAGGACGGCCCACTGAAAATTCGGCCGTCTCCCGTTCCTCCAGCAGCCCAGCATCAAGTAACGCACTGACTGCTTTTGAAACAGTCGGCGCACTGATTCCAGAACAGCGCATTACATCTGCACGTGTTAAAGTTCCCTGGCTCTGGATCACTTCCAAAACCTTACGAACGTTCATTTTTCGTAATAAACTCGGTCGGTGTGGGGATTGCATAGTCACTCTACGTATTAAGAAAGAAATGAATTTAACAACGACAGATTGCTAAATTGATTAACAAATCAGTTGAACTGCATCACAAAAGCGAGAACAGGCCCTTACTAGACTGGCATACTTGGAACGCCTGAGTTGCAGGAAAGTAAAACATCCTGTAGCTGTAATTTCATATGATACGGAATCTTCATATAATTACAAATGCCCCGCAAATCATTAGTATTCATTTTTTCATGTTGCGGTATTTGGGCTCGAAGTTTCAGATATGAAACTGAGCGGAAGAAATTGCCCGATTTTAGTAAACAAACAGACCCGATTGACCAAATAGAAGTCAACTCGGGCCTGCTTGAGTTGGCAACTACCACACTTGATCAACCGGGTATGTAAGTAGCACGGTCTAACCGTTAAGGGACAATCAGTATTTAGAGTGAGAGCATAACTAAGTGTTTTCACTGACATGCTCTAATCAAGTATAGAACACACTTGGGGAACATGCGTGGAGGCATCACTCTTAAAATAGGCAGTTTATGCCCAACCAGAAAAACTTAGCATTAGTCCACTTATATCTTGCCCCGTTCATAGAAAGACTATTACTAGTAAAACGCAAATAAAATCTCAGAGTAACCAAAACTCTGAAAAACAAGTCTTCTTATTACGAAAATGATCCAACTTGAGTGGGAGAAGATTCAGGTTTTCGCTGTTAAAACTAAAATGGAATCGATTCTGGCAGATGATTCCTTGAAACCGGTTACTCCGTCGGCTACCTGGAAGCCTATTTTTCCACAAAAAAACGCCTCAAGACGGAAATCCTGAGGCGTTGAACGCTTGATAACTTAAAAATCAGGGCTATTCTTTCCCGGCAGCTGCTTCGTTATAGACATGCAAATCACGTGTCGGATAGGGAATATTAAATCCACGTTCATCAAAGCCCAGTTTGATTTTCTCTGTCAGATCCCAACGGGTCGCCCAGTAGTCGGCATTTTTCACCCAGGGCCGAACGACAAAGTTCACACTGCTGTCCCCCAGTTCATTCACTGCGATGATCGATTCCGGATCTGACAGCACACGCTCATCAGCCTGAACAGTTTGTTCTAAAAATGATTTCACTGCTTTCAGATCATCGTCGTAGCCACAGCCAATGACCAGATCGATGCGCCGTGTTTCTTTTTTAGAGTAGTTCCTGATCGTCCCGCCTGTGATTTTGGAATTGGGTAGAATAATCGCAATATTGTCACCCGTTCTTAAATGAGTGGAAAAAATCTGAATTTCTTCCACGATCCCGGCAGTGTCTCCCGCTTCAATATAATCGCCGACCTTGAACGGCTTGAACAGGATCAGCATCACGCCCGATGCAAAACTGCCCAACGTTCCCTGGAACGCCATGCCGACCGCAAAACCTGCTGCAGCCAAAACCGCAGCCAGCGACGTCGTATTAATCCCCAGCTCGGACAACGCCGCCAGGATCACGATCACCATCAAGACCGAATAAATAATATTCGCGAGGAACCGGGCCAAAGTCACATCCACTTTTGCCTGATTCATCAACCGGTTACAAAAGCGACTCAAAATATTGGCAACCCATTTCCCCACCAGAAAGATCGCAAGCGCCACAACAATATTGATTCCCAGTTGCGTTCCCTGTGTGGCCAGATACTCTTTGACAGTAAGCCAAAGATGATTTGCCGTTGTGATGGGATCTTTGGGAGTGATGGTCTCTTTCTGAGCAAATAGTAATGACCACATAGTCTGGTCCCTTTCTGAAATGAAAAATGATGAGAAAACGAAATGGCAAAACGACGAGCGTCGAACTGAAAACCGGGATCACCATTCCTGTGTGCTGTCTCTGGCTGGCACGATTCTATGAGGTTTCCCGCTCCAGTCCAACTTCGAATTTCATTATTTTCCGATGCAGATTCAGGCTGACACCTTTTGAGGGAAATGCCATAATGACTCCACAAAACAGTCCTGATCAACTACAATCTGTGGAATGCCAGTCGTGACTCGTATTCTCTGAGTTCTGATCGAAGTCTTATTTGCAGGAAGCAACCAATATGTTTATCCCTTTCCGCATCAGCTTGATTGTCAGCTTCTTCGCTGTAGGGATCACACTCTCCTCCCTGTCTGCTGCCGATCCGGAGAAAAAGAACACTGATTCTTCAAAAGCACTCGTCACTGTCAACGGCCAGCCTGTGACCCAGGCCGATCTGGATTTTGCTTACCTTTCGCGCGGTATCGCCAATGCCCACCAGGCTGCCAGACAGCAAATTCTGGAAGGTCTGGTCAATCAGCGGTTAATCGAAGCCTTTCTGGCGCAGCAAAAAATCACCGTCCCGCCGCAACAACTGGACGAGAGCGTTTCACGGGTCGAAAAATTAATCCGCAAAAAAGGGGATGAGCCTGAGCAGGTCCTTGCCAAAATGGGATTCACCCCGAAAAAGCTGCGAGCGGCGATCGCTCTTCCCCTGTCGTGGAACATTTATGCTAAACGAGAAATCACACCGGCCCAGATGCAAGCCTATTTCGACGCACACCGGGAAGAACTGGACGGGACACGCGTGGAAGCCAGTCATATCCTTTTGAAGTTGCCACCAAATGCAGATCAGGAAGCAGTGCAACAGGCCAAACAGAAACTAGCTGATCTTCGCAAACAGATCCTGGCCGGAACAGTTTCTTTCACTGACGCAGCTGCCCAGCATTCGGAAGCTCCCAGCAAAAATGAAGGAGGCAAACTGGTCACATCGGCTTATCGCGGTAAAATGCCCGTTGTTCTAACAGAACAGATTTTCCCATTAAAAGCAGGCGAAATCAGTGAGCCCTTTCAAACTCCCTTCGGCGTTCATATCGTCACACTCAATAAGAAACATCCCGGCCAATTCAGCCTGGAAGATGTACGAGGAGAAATTTTTAAAATTCTCTCCCGCTCTCTGTGGGAAACTACCATTCAGAAATTGCGCAGTACCGCCAAAATTGACTGGAAAACAGACTCACCAAATTAGAAACGCGCTTCCAGACTCAACTCACCTTCAATAGTTGAGAGAATCATGTATGCCCCCTAAAAAACTGATTGAGACAATCACTGTCGAAGGTACACAACCGGGGCAACACCTGCTCATCTTCGGAGGTGTTCATGGAGATGAATACGAGCCGATGGCCGCCATTCGACTCCTCAAAACACAAATCAATCCTGACCAGCTTTTCGGTAAAGTCACGCTGGTCCCGGTCGTCAACCAGCCCGCGTATGAACGGCTCAATCGGTGTGGTCCGGATGAACTTGATCTGGCAAGAACCTTCCCTGGTTCACCCGCAGGTTCAATCAGCCAGCAAATTGCCGCCGAAGCGACTCGACTCATTCAATCTGCCGACTATCTGATTGATCTGCACACCGGGGGTGTGATATCAAAGCTGGCTCCCTTCTCCGGATACACGCTGCACTCTGACCCCATAGTCCTGGAAACACAGCGGCGGATGGCGCGAGCCTTTAACCTGCCCGTCGTGTGGGGAACGTCGGCGCACCTGAAAGGTCGCTCTCTGTCAGCGGCCCGCGATCATCGTGTGCCTGCAATCTATGCCGAATGGAGTGGCGGCAGTGGCTGTGACCCGGAAGCCGTTTCCGGTTATGCAGCAGGGTGTCTGTCGGTGATGTCTGAACTAAAACTACTCGATCGTGACGTTGAACTAAAACCCATTTTGCATCACATCGAAGATGACCGCCAGGAGAGTGGTCATCTGCAACTCCAGAATCATGCTCCCGTGTCGGGATTCTTCGAGCCCGCTGTCCGGTTGATGGATCAGGTTCACGTCGGTGATCAACTGGGGACAATCAGCTCTGTGACGGGCGATGAAATTCTTCCTGTCACGGCCACGCAAACAGGTGTTGTGCTGGGACTGAGAACACTGCCTTATGTCAAACAGGATGAATGGCTGGCTGTGATTCTGGAAACCAAACGATAAACCACAATCGAGAGCCAGAGGATCTAGAGATGAATGAACGACCCGTTGCCATGATCACCGGCGCAGCAGGAGGCATCGGAGGTGAAACCGCTGTCTGCTTCGCCGAACGAGGCTATGATTGCGTTCTGCTGGCACTCCCTTCAGATGATTTAGAACCGGTCACCAACCGTATTGAGCAAGCCGGCGGTCAATTCCTGTGTTGCCTCGGGGATCTCACAGATCTCGACTATGCAAAGTCCGCCGTTGAACAGTGCATGGCAACCTGGAGACGCATTGACGTACTTGTCAACAATGCCGCCTGGCGTGAAATCATCACGATGCGAAAGATTGAACTCGCCAGTTGGGAAAAAACCTTACGCGTCTGCCTGACTGCCCCTGCCTTCATATCACGCTGGTGCGCCGAACAGATGGAGCCCCAAGGCAAGGGTGTCATCATCAACGTCTCAAGCATCCAATCCCAAATGGCTGCCGGCATCAGCCCGGCTTATGTCGCCGCTAAAGGAGCACTGGATTCACTCACTTACGAACTGGCAACGCTCTATGGTCCTGCAGGCATCCGTGTGCTCAGCGTCAATCCCGGCGCCATTGATACCGCTATGGGCAAAGACATCGCCGTTGACCAGCAACAGACAACGGCTGACAAAATCCGTCAGGCTTCCGAAGAGATGATCCCCCTGCGCCGCTGGGCTCATCCCCGGGAAATCGCCCGCAGTATTGTGATGCTCGCCAGCGACGATGCCAGCTATCTTACGGGCACTTCGATCACCGTCGATGGTGGCTGGAAGCAACAATGCTCCCCCTATCCGATCAAGCATCTGCAACTTCCTGATGAATTCCCCGCAGAGTAACTTTATTCTGCTGCATTGAGACGTCTGATTGCAATTCGAATTGCCCCCAGACTGGAATCATCCACACACTCCACAGACGAAGGTTCTCTCTGTTGAGAGTGTAGCCGTTCCAAAAGTGAAACCCTGAACTCGCGCTGCTGCAGCAACAACCCGCCAGTCAATGCCAGCGCATAATTTTCATTGGTAAAATGCAACCGGGAAACAACCGCCTGGACCAACTCCGCAAGTTCTGTCACCGCCTGCTGTAGTATCTCAATCGCTACAGGATCTTCGTTTTCTGCCGCCTCAAACACCAGCTTTGATAATGCGGCAATATCGCTACGTTTGCTTTCAGGATGATAGACATAACGAATTAATGCTTGCGGATCATCCAGGTTTAATGCGCGAAAAACCATTGACTGCAAACTGGTTTCCGGACCGCGACCATCGACGGCTTTTGTAATTGCTTTCAGCGCCGCCAGTCCGATCTGATATCCGCCTCCTTCATCTCCCAGCAAATATCCCCAACCTCCCGCGCGCGCAATTTTACCAGTTTGATTCGTTCCGTATGCCAGTGAGCCAGTGCCTGCAATCAATGCCACACCGACCCCCTCGGGTGTTCCCGCAGCCAACACGGTCTCAGCATCGGTCACAACATCAATTTGTTCTGCGACTTGATTCTCCTGCGCCCAATTCACCCACATCTGCTGTTCTTCTGCCCGACCGGCTCCTGACATTCCCATACACAAGGCAGCCACCCTTCGGGGCTGTGTACCAGCAGACTGGAATGCAAGCTCAATCGCCCGTAGTACTGCTGTCGCCGCTGGCGTGATGCCAATGACATTCAAATTCGAGGCGCCTGCTGTTCCCCGACCCACGACATGAAAATCGCCCCCCTCAGAATGAACCGCAAGAGACGCCAGAGTCTTGGAGCCACCTCCGTCAATTCCCAAAACGAGTTCGTTCGAGTGCAATGACATACTTCTGTTACTTCCCGGGAGAGCACAGAGACGCGTTAAGCAAAAACTTAAACGCCCTCTGTTCCTTCTAAAACCTGTCTAAGATGACCGTGCGCCTGTTTGAGCAGTTCTTGTGCAGTTTCCGGTGAAACGTTTCGCTTCACATGCACAATCGCCGTTTTCAGTTCTCCATGGCATGCTTCCAGAACAGACTCGGCTGCTTCCCGCGACAGATTGGTAAATGCAATCAGAATTCGAATCGATCGATCAATCAGTTTCTGATTCGTTGCACGTAAATCAACCATCAAATTTCCATACGTTTTCCCGATGTGAACCATCGCCCCTGTCGTCAGCATGTTCAATACCATTTTGGTTGCGGTTCCCGCTTTTAAACGGGTCGAACCTGTGACCACTTCCGGGCCTACAACCGGACAGATCGTCAAATGGGCGACCTCTGCCAGTTGGTTTTCCTGATTGCACGTTAATGCAATCGTTTGCGCCCCCTGCTCACGTGCATACTTCAAACCGGCAATCACGTAAGGCGTTCGCCCACTGGTGGCAATTCCTACCAACACATCATTTTTGTTGAAGTCCAACTCTTCCAGATCGGCAACGGCAAATTCCGGTCGATCCTCGGCCCCTTCAATGGCATTCGTAAGTGCCTGTTTGCCGCCGGCGATCAATCCCACCACAAGCTCGGGAGGACTGTTAAACGTTGGTGGGCACTCGCTGGCATCCAGAACACCGAGCCGTCCCGAAGTACCTGCCCCCATATAAATCAGACGCCCGCCTTTTAAAAAAGCATCTGTAATCAGATCAATGGCGGCGGCAATGGTCTCTGCTTCCGCTGCGACGGCAGCAGCGATCTTCGCGTCTTCTGCATTCATTAACTGTACGATTTCCAGACTGCTCATCGAGTCAATCTGATCCGAAGCCGAGTTACGCTGTTCTGTTGTTAAACGATCTAACATGTTGATTAGCCTGTCAAAAATACGATCTGCCAGTTACTATGATAACCGGGTTTTTGATTCCCGAAAGGATGCAACCCACCAATCTGGTCTTGATTTGTTAAAAGCCTTTGATTGATCCTGTCCTGCATATCGTTCATCGCATTCTAGCCAGACACACATTGAATTGAATCAGGTATCGCCTCTGTGAACATTGCCATTGGAACTGTCGACCTACTGATTCTCGGCCTGTATCTGATTGGCGTCGTGATCTTTGGTTCCTGGGTTGGCGGAAAGCAGAAAAATCTGTCCGACTACTTGCTCGGCGGAAAAACGCTTCCCTGGTGGGCTATCCTGGGATCGATTGTCGCAACGGAAACCAGCACGGTCACATTTCTCAGCGTACCGGGCATCGCCTATGAACCGGGAGGCAATCTGCAGTTTTTACAACTGGCACTCGGCTTTATTGCCGGACGTTTCCTGGTCATTCTGTTTTTGCTCCCGCTTTATTTTCGCGGAGAAATCTATTCCGCTTATGAAGTGTTCAAAAAGCGATTCGGCGGGACGACAGAACGTACGGCTTCACTGGCGTTTATTGTGATGCGGACTCTGGCCGATGGACTGCGACTGTATCTGACAGCACTGGTGCTGGAAAAGGTAGTCGGCATCCCGTTGACTGCCTGTGTTATTACGATTGGTATCGGCACCATTATTTACACCTGTCTCGGTGGAATGAAGTCAGTCGTCTGGAACGACTGCCTGCAATTCGTCATCTATATTGCGGGCGCCGTTTTTGCGTTCGCCATCATCATCCAGGCACTGCCTGATGGCTGGAACGAATACCAACAATTCGCGGTCACACATCATAAGTGGACGATGTTCAATTTTGACTGGGACCTGTCTGACAAATATACCTTCTGGGCCGGTTTGATTGGGGGACTGTTCCTTTCCATGGCCACACATGGTGCTGACCAGCTAATGATTCAACGCTATCTGGGTGCGCGAAGCCAGAAGGATGCCGCCAAAGCCCTGGGTATCAGCGGGTTTGTTGTTTTTGCACAATTTGCACTGTTTCTTTTATTGGGAATCGCGCTCGCCGCCTTCTACGATGTCTTTCCGCCCAAAACCGCATTCCAGAAAACAGATGAAGTCTTTGCGACCTTTATCATCGACAATCTTCCGGTAGGCATTAAGGGGCTGACTCTGGCTGCCGTCTTTGCCGCCGCCATGTCAACACTCTCCAGTTCACTCAGTTCCACCACGAGTGCTCTGGTCAATGACTTTTATTTGCCGCTGAGCTCAACGACAAAAAAACCGGCAGAGCTGGTTACAATCGGTCGTGTCTTCACAGCTTTGTTTGGAGTGGCTCAAATTATCGTCGGCATCGCCAGCCAATCGATCTCAGAGAGCGTGGTCGGGAGTGTATTCTCCATCGCCGCCATCTCAACGGGCCTCATTCTGGGAATCTTCTTTCTAGCAACCTTCAGTAGACAAGCTTCACAGGTTCCCGCACTCGTCGGATTTCTCATCGGCTTAATCATCGTGCTCTACGTGGCGTTCGGGATGAAAGAAGAAGTCGCCTGGCCCTGGTATACACTAATCGGAGCCAGCACCGTCTTTATCGTCGGAATAATCGGCAGTATATTTCTGCCTCAAGTAAATCAATCTACCGACGAATGAATTCTGACTTAGACCGTACGCACCACTACTGACAGCGCCAAAGGATCTGATCGGAAATCGCCAATTGTTCTTGTGCCGCAGCGATGTCACTTTTAAAGCGACGAGCATCAACCGGATACCCCTTGGTCGGCTTCAAGTCAGGAACGTGCTTCGACCAGTACTGATTGAACAGCTCCATCATCACTTCGCGCGTATACTTGCAGACCATCGAAGAGACCGCTACCGGGAAATGGGCTTCTGCTTTTGTCTGAAACCGAATTTCCGTGTTTCCCACTTTATAGACACTCTTCGCCGTTGATTCTTCCACTCGAAAAATCATCTCCCCATCAAGAATTTCATCCAGAAATTCATCGTAGCGATTCCGGCCGCCATGTTTATCACCAATAATGAGAGTTGGCTCTGTCGAATCCCGGTCCCAGACACGGGTCAGTAGCTGCATACACAGCCGCGTCAGCATGACTCCTTTACTGCCATATTCCCGGCACAGACGATTGAAGCGTGCAGGCAACACAATTTCGGAACAAAATGCGTGCAATTGAATTCCCGCAGCATCAAGGACCTGTTGTAAATCCTGTTTCGACAATTCAACAGACTCGGCTGTTACTGCTGTGGGAATCGTGAACTCACCGTTTTCATTCCAGGGCTGCTGCTGAATTTCCACCAGATGTTCGGGAGAAGCTACCAGTAAACGCCAGAGCGTCTCTAACGAGGTCAGTTCCTCTGCCCCATTAAATAGTTGCAGAAACGGGAATGTCGATCGCTCCAACGGACTCAGACCAGCCGTGGAAGAATGCACCTGTTTTGAATCGGCCACGTGCAACTGACTTGATTTTTTCCCTGGCTTCTTTTGAGAAACGACCGATTCCAATGCTTGCCAGAAATCAAACTCACGCGGATCTCCCGGTACTTCCCATAAACTCGCGGTAATCACCAGCGGTCCCAGATTGGGTCCGTAACCCGCTTCATCCATGCCGATCAAATAACCCATAAACTGCCCGCGAATGCTTAAGAAAGATCAATGAAACAAGATTGATACTACGCGGACATGATAAGAGAATCCGATCGTTAGCGAAACGATTGTTGGCAGAGAAAAAACAAGAGTCGCCGGATTATCAGGCTGTCATTCAAAACGCATCAGACCAAATGTATCGGGGCGCGGCTCTGTCGTGAGTGGATGATTCCAGCCTTGTAAACCGATGGCCGGCAGAATGCGGACCACAGAAAAGCCCCATGTTGTACGTTTTAGTTGTGTGGCAGGGGCCAGTTCCTTCAGAGGAATCGCAATCTCGGTTCTCCAGTACTGTTTGTCCTTTTCACGGGCCACGTACCAGCGCGGGTTCCAACTCTGATCAATCCAGCAACGATCGCTGGTCCAGCCTCTATGATCCACTTCCATCTGATAATAGGTGGTATAATCACGGTCGATGTCAAACGCAAACGAAAGTCGATCCTGCAATTGCAGATCGGCATCATAATCGCGGCCCGTATCAGGAGCCGCCGGGTAATTCAGCCCCGTGCTAACCGGGATGCTGGCAGCAAGATACAAATATTCTTTATCGTATGACATCAGCACAAACGGCCGACTGAGATTGTCACGCCCTGCTTCGCCCTGCTTTTGCAGATCAGAGACTGACTTTTCGGAAAGACGCAGTTCATCTGCTTCCTGCCAGCATTCATCCGACAACAACCCATCCAGCACAGGCCGTGTTTTGGTAAAGCGACAAAGATAAACGGGCCGAGGCGGCGTACTGGCCGGATGCAGCAACCAGTTTTCGGCTTTGGCAATATTTTTCCACGATTCATTGGCTCCGGGCTTATGAAAGTTGTGAAAAATATCATCGGCTTTACCGTGCGATCCAATCAAACGATAGAGCGAGGCGAGAGGAATCTGAACTTCCGGCGTTTCGTAAAACGCGGGCGCATATTTCTGGAACCATTTTACGGCCGCCAGTGCCTGTTTTTTCCAGTTCTCAGCGGTCTGAGTCCGCCAGTTGTCTTGAGCCCCCGTATTGAGCTGTCCCACTTGTCTTACGGTACTCAACAACGGGGAAGGAAGTTTCTCAGAAAACTGAAACGCATTTTGTACCTGACTCGATGCCTGCGGATCAGAATTCGTTGACCGCGAGCGTTCCACGGGAACCTGTCGATTTCGTTGCCAGGCGATCTCTTCACTGGACCAAAGTTGAAACAGCCATAACATACCCCGTACGGCTTCGGGCTCCTGCGGAAACTGTTCCACCAACTCCTGATACGTGGCCTCTGCTTTCACTAAATCCTGATTCGCAATGTATTGCTGTGCCAACTGCTCCAGTTGTAACGCTGCCTGACGACGCGAGAGTCCTTGTGTGATTGTTTTCAAATGAGACATCAGCTGCGCGGAAAATAAAGGATCACTAATCAGTTTAGAGGCCATTGCTTTCAGATTCCGTTGACGTTCCGCCAGTTTTCGATTGCGTTCCTCATCGGCATCATTAATCGAAAGTAACTCACGTCGGGCAGCAGAACCGGGGGCCAACCCGATCCCGGCAAACAGCGTTCCACCCGAAACAGTGGGTTGACTGTCGCCATCGTGGGACTGATCCACGTCGACCAGACGATAGACGCTGCGTTCTGCATCAGAGGTCAGAGTTTTACCAAGAATCTGTTTCCCCGTGGAAGCAACTGTCGCTGCCGTCGTGCCGAGACGAGCCAGATATTCGTCGGCGTCCACAGAAACCTGACCGGAACTACCGGGCGGCAATCGCAGGTACACTTTCTTGACCTTCCAAGGTGTCAGACCTGCGTGCTCACGGTGTTCAATATACCGCGTCGAATCCGCAGCGTAACGCACCGCCTGCAACATGGCATCTTTGACCAGGGTCGAAGCAGCATCTTTGCCTTGCGGTTGATCGATAATTAAAACCTCGGGCCGCCATGTCCGTAACTGCGCAACGAATCGACTCAACGTGACGGACGCCAGCCGACCTTCGGTATGCCGATTCCACTCTTCAATGAGACGGTCTGCATTCTGTTCGAGTCCTGGAATCTGAACCGGAAACCGCCAATCCTGCTGTCCCATCGATCCGCCGACACTGATCACCGATTCGTTCAACCGCAAATCCAGGTCCTGTTGTGGCTGACTGTCCGGTCCCAGATCACGACGAATGGGTAACGCGACCAGACTGCGGTAACCCTGGTCGCCCGCATATTTACTCAGCATATCAAACGAAATTTGAGAGGGTCGGGCATGCACACACATCAAAGCCACACGGCGGGGAGCCCTATGGTTTGACTGCCAGGTACGTCCGCCGTCCGTTGTGGATAGTATTGTGCCCAAGGCTCCGACAGCACAACCGGTCCGATCATCGACAAAATGAATCGCTGCCAGCGGTGCACTCTGACTGGTCCATTGCTGACGCCAGGTTTTTCCCCGGTCTGATGAGTGCCAGATAACGGAACCCGGATCGCCGGCAACCCAAACCAGATCGCCGCGAACTTCGACGGCTCGAAAATCTGAAAAATCTTTGAGTGAATCAGGCAGAGCCGTCTCCGGCATCTCCCAGACAACGCCCTTGTTGACTGATTTTCGGAGTAAGGCGCCATCGCCGACCATCCAACCGGTGGCCGTCATCGGAAGTTTGACTTCTTGTATTCCTCTTAATCCTTGAGGCGGAAACCGTGGGGGCAAAACTGCACCGCCGCCCACTAGAGTCAGTCGGCCTTGAGATCCCGCAATCACTCCCGTATCCACATCAAAAAACGCCGCGGAACGGTAGCCCATGGATTCGTAGCCGGTCACATCCTGCCATGTCTTACCGCCATCGGTGGTTTTAAATACGCCGGTCGCGTGCTGTACCGAAGCATCTCCGACAACCACACCTTCCTTCATTCCGAAAAAACGGACATAATGCAAACGAGGCAAACGTTTTTGGATCAGTTCTTCCCATGTCTTTCCCCCATCCTTTGTGAAGAGTAAGACTCCCTGATTCAGATGCCCGTATGCTGCTGTACCGCCGCCGGCAATCCAGCCAATTTGATCGGTCAGAAAACAGATATGCCGCAAGGGGCACTGCACGGGGCTCGAAACAAACTGCCATGTCTGTCCGCCATCCTCAGTTTTTCGAATCACCCCACGGTCACCAACGGCCCAACCAGTCTTAGATCCCAGAAACTGCACCGCGTGCAGGTTGGCATCATCCAGTAAAGGCGAACCTGCAGACGCAGATCCTGTGTCAGCAAACAAAGACTGAGAAACAGTCAGCAGACCGAGAAACAGCAGGCACCTGAACAATGCTGACGGCCTCTGGATTTTGTGGTTCTCTTGGTTAAAAAACAGCATCGGACATCCTTGTTCGAATCGATTCCACGCAAAACAGACGATCAGCCAGGCCGCTTCAACTCAGAATAGCCCTGATTGCCTGTCAAAAGCGGGGCGTAGTTTACAAAAATGCAGATTTTACGGGAGGGGAAGTTTAAACTCATTGCAGGTCCAATTTCACAAAATCCCGGTATTTTCCCCCGTGGATTGCTAGTGTCATCCCTTGAAGGGCCTCCCCGGATTGTTATACTGGGAAATCCTCGTGATTGAGCTGATCTTCATTCATCCGTACAGGATGGAAGAACTGACTCAAAAAATGCCCAAGTGGCGGAATTGGCAGACGCGCTAGCTTGAGGGGCTAGTGGGGGTAATCCCCGTGGAGGTTCGAGTCCTCTCTTGGGCACTTTGATATAAAAGGACTTAGAGCAATTCAGCTCTGAGTCCTTTTTTCATTGAATGGAATCACCGCGGACAAATCGCGGACAGAATTTCAATGAGATTGGAATTACATTGGATTCTGTAGATACCGTAATAGGGGAGCCTTCGGTGAAACACTTTTCACTACAGGAAAGGGATTGGCATGCTCCCCTTAACTTGAGCTATTTATTGTGAGAGTTTTCAATAGAGAAATTAAGGAGACAATCATGACGAAACGACGTAGAAAACGACATACCCCGGAGCAGATTATCCGTAAGCTCCGTGATTCCGAGACGATGCTGAATGCCGGAAAGACAATCGGTGAAGTCTGCCAGCAAATGGAGATCTGCGAATAATCCTTCAATCGCTGGCAGACTCAGTATGGCGGGATGAAGGCCGAAGAAGCCAAGCGTCTCAAACAACTGCACAGCGAAATTACCTAACCCAACCTTCATAAGACCTGGTACACGTTTTTAAGGCAGCTCAATCTCCTAAACTTCAGATTTTGGATTGTCCCAGACTTCCAACAAGTAAATTAGCCAGACCTTATTTATAGTTCACATACAATAAATCAAAGTCTTCTTTGAAATGCTCATAGATTATTTCTCTTAGCTCTGCATTCCAGCCAACACTATCTTTTACTGCCTTATAACCTGCATAAGATTTAGATTCATTCATTCTAGGAATTGGAAAATTCTTTGCCGTCACAAAAGGAAGCTGAAGAAGCTCTTCTTCTAGGTTCGCTGAACTAAAAACTAGATCAGCAGCATCAATATAGATTTTCTGTAGCGGTAGATTAATATGTTTTTCTTTGGTGAATTCTTCAAAACCTAATTTTTCATCCATGTAAAGATGTGAGAACAGATAAAAAGATTCCCAGCGTATAAAAGGTTCTCTAGTTGTCGTAAATGCTTGATAGTCTTTGAATTCTTCAGGAATATCAAATCGATGTCTTTCTACAAAAGGCTTATCAGGAATTCTTTCTTCAGGATCATTAAAGTATTGAAAATTGAATTCATCTTTCAGCCAATTACTTACACTGATTCCCGCACACTTAGGACAATGCAAGAAAATCGATTTTAAATTGTGATTGATGAGCATATCAAAGCTTCGTATTGTATCATAATTTTGATTAGTATATCAATTTCTGGATCCTGATAAGGGGGCAAAGTCAAATAATGTTAAACCGTTATAATAGTTCCATTTAAAATCATTGATTCAAAGCTGCTAATATATTCTGAAGGATCAAATTTCTGAACTGCGACCTGATATGCCATTTCAACTCTTTGATGATTCCGATCCGCCTGCTTTATTGCTTGAGCTAGTTGGTCAAGACTAGGTTCGAAAGGAACTTCGATGGCAAGTTTACCATATTCGGGTTCGAAATCCTGAAGAAAACCGACACGGGTTGATACCACGGGACATTTTGCCCCAAATGCTTCCATAGTAACTTGAGGTCCTCCCTCTTTAGGAGAAACAACAACAAGGCAATCCAAGACACCTAAGATCGAACCAATGTCTTCTGTTCGAGGGATGATTGTAACTTTATTACCACAGATCTGTTTTGCCTGCTCAATGACCTGCTGTTCATGGACTCCCTCTCCAACGAGCAAAGCGTGATAGTCATCACCCATTTCCCGTACCGCATTTACAACCGCTAGAGGATTTTTACCATTTTCAAATCTTCCGATATATCCAACAATTTTTACACCATCTTTAATTCCCCATTCGCTCCTCAGTTGTGATCGATCACGTTTTGCAATACACCGATTGAAGTCGAGACCATTGTAGATTACGTTTACACTGTTTCTCATCCATTCTGGAAAACAGTTTTTCCCCCCTTCAGATACTGCATGAAGTAAATGTTGTTTCCCATATTTTAAACTTACATCAATGTTTTTTCGGGTCCATTCACATTCCCCATGCGCGGATGAAATAACGACTACTCTATTCCAGTCAGTTTGATCCAGTTCCGGATTTGTGGCAATTGAGCCCCAAAGATTGACAACATCAGATCGATTTACAACAGCTTGATGGGCATTGGGAACGATAGTTACAAGCCCTTGAAATCTGGGATCATCTACACTGCAATAAATTGGACAATGATTTAACACTTCCCTGGCTGTTTCAGGATCAAAAGTCCCTGGCCCCTGTATGGCGATACCTGACCATCTAATTTTGTTACTACTTTGATTTAATAAAGTAATTATTGCACGCGAAACCCCACCCATTGAGCAAGTGCTAATACAAAAGCCAACTCGTGTCTTTGCTAATTCGAAATGGACGGCATTTTCAAACTCCAACAGCATCTTCGAAGGGCTGAAGGTTCTCCAAGCAACAGATTTAGCTCGTTGTACTTCTGCTGATTTGAAACCCGACCTCTTCACCGCATTAGCTAGTTCGTCTGGTGTAGGATTCAGATTTATACGATGTGTTAAAGTACCATGTTTTTTTTCCAATTCGGGAATCATTCCAACTGGGGTTGAGATAACAGGGCATCCAGCAAGCCATGCTTCAGCTGCTACCATTGGGCCTCCCTCTGCAGGGGATGCTATGATTAGCCTATCTAATGCAGCTAACATTGATCCAATATCTTCTGTTTTATCGAGAATTGTACAACGTGGTCCACAGAGTTTGTGAATCTCTGACCGTAGACTAACTTCAGCGTAACCATTCCCAATGTAAACAGCATGATAACCTTCACCCAACTGCTTTACGGCTTGAGCAGTTGCAAGAACATTTTTGTCGTTCGCCATTCGTCCCATGTAACCAATCGCAGTTACAGTTTCTGAAATCCCCCATGCTTGTCTTATCTTCGCCCGATCAATAGTCGGTGCACATCGTGAAATATTTACTCCATTATAGATTACATGCACAGTGTCATGTAATTCTTCTGGGTATGCATTAACCGTTTCTTGAGAAACAGCAAGGTGAACATGTTTCTTACCATACTTAAGCGCAGTCCGTATCTGGTTCTCACTGTTAATACAGCTTCCATGAGCTACCGTGATGATTGTTTTATCCTGGAAATCTGTTAGATCAAATAAGTCATGAGGCTGAGTATATCCCGTCAAATAAATTACATCACTATGATTGATCACCTCTTGAAATGGATTGCTAAACTCATCAATCGAATAGATATTACAAAAACGTTTTATTCTTTTTCCAACGTCATGGTCATAATTCTTGAAAGTAGAAATAGCAATTCCAGCCCATTCCATATGAGGCATTATAGGTGCTTCCATTAAATTCAGAAGTTGGCGTGAAATACCACCAAACGCCAAATCATAAAGAATGAATCCAACTTTTATCGACGACTTACAAATGTAATCTTCACGAGAACCATCGACTTCAGTCGCTTTAGAAGAATTCTTGTAATTTCTTAGGAACTGATCTGATAGTTGTTTGCTTTTTACGATTGACGTTCGCTTGCTATCGAGAGGCACATGACTCACATTCGGAAAGCTGTTGCTCTTTAATTTTTGATTCTTGTACTCTTTGAGTTTTTTAACAATATGGGACTCATACTCTTTTAGCATATGTTTTACATCAAACACTTTTCGCGATATGTTCCATGCCCTCTCAACAATTGGACTAGCTCTAGTCGCTTCCATTACAGTTTGAGCAATCTGACATGGAGTTGGGTTATCCGGTACATGAAAAACTAATTGCCCATATTTTGACTCAAGTTCTGGAATAAACCCAACTCTTGTTGAAACGACCGGACATCCAGCAACCCAAGCTTCTGATACCACAATCGGACCTCCTTCAGAGGGAGAGGCTGAGATTAAACAATCCAAACCTTCAAACACAGAGCCGATATCTTCGGTACGAGATATTATAGTACAACGTTCACCACAAATATCCTTTACGCGACTGATAACATTATCGTTATCGAGCCCTTCCCCAACATAAATAGCATGGTAACTCTCTCCTAACAGGGAAACGGCCTCAGCAGCTGCAAATATATTTTTTCCTGGAGCGAACCTACCAACGTACCCTAACGTGATAGTTTCTGGGCTAACCCCCCAACGTCTCCGGATTTCACTTCTGGTAACGGTAGGCTTACAGCGCTCAAAATCAACTCCGTTATAAATTACTTTGACATGATCCTGTAAGTGACTCGGGAAGACTTCGACGCCTTTTTGCGATACGCTAGTTAAAATTGATTCGTTGGCATAACCTAGGCTAGTTTCAATATTTTTTTGTGTCCATTCATTTTGTCCATGAGCAGTCACAAGCATCGGCTTTTTCTTCCAATTTGTGATTGCCAGTTCTGTAGTAGGAGAGGTATATCCCCACAAATTAATAACGTCAGACCGATCGAGGACCATTTGACAGGCGTTTCCGACAACAGAAACCAAACCTCGGAATTCTGGATGATCAATAGATGAATAAATAGGACAGTGCTTTAAGATTTGTTTGGCAGTATACGGGTCAAAAAGAAATCCACTTCCAATGGCAACTCCTGACCAGCAAAAGTTATGGTCGCAATTTGAATTCATCATATTGATCAAACTTCTTGTTACTCCTCCCATTGACAATGATGGAATACAAAAGCCTAATATGATCTTCTTGCTGTCAAATCCATTAACATGTTTAGAATGTTGAGGCTTGATTTCCTGTGGAATATAATTCCTTATTTTCCTATTCAAGTTTCGTTTTTGTCTTTCGACTGGTTGTAAGGAATCACGGGCAATAGCATCAGATGAATATAAAACCTTCCCATCTCGCATTATTAAATCGGGTTGAATCTCAGAACTCACTTTTGCCTTCATGTTGTCGTCAATCAAAGTTTTTGTCTTAGAATGTTTCGACAAGCAATGTAAGTTTTGTTGAAACTGTGAGACCTCTGTGTAGATTACGTTAAAATAATAAGTCCTTTGCCAGCGTTTAATAATGTGCTTTGTTGAGGATGTTGAATGTGATTTTCCATCAGTACGGATTTCAAGGATGCAGCCAGATTCTTCTAATAATTCAGGTAGCAAAAAGCTGTCTGGCATTCTATTCGACGATAAAATCAATCGAAATTCACTACTATACCAGTGGTGCATCAAAGAACTGATTATTTCTTTTAGATTCTGAATGGACAGAAACTGATTATAATGGATAGAAATTCTTTTTGGATTAATATAGTTAGACCAATATTTGATGGCGTCTAATGTAAGTTCTATTTTTTCTAAAGATACATGCGACGAAAGAATATTATCAGAGCTTGTGGTAAGCTGTATCTCTAGGTGCGCACTTTCCATTCTCATAAAATAAACATCCTTCCGATTACCCTCATTGATACTAAGTCAGGGAAGTAGAATAAGTGTGCAAATCACTCAAAAAATGTTTGCCATAGAGGTGCAATTCGAACATGGTGGCCTAATAATTACTTGGATTCTCTTAGCCAGACTCAAATTCGCATTGTTCTCGATAGTCCTTAGCTTGTCGATTTCCACTAGCTGTTGCTCTGGGATAAATCGTTGAAGATTCACCAATATGCTGCGCTAGGCTGGGCGAGTGAACAAAATAAGGAAGGTTGTTACGTTCACACCAAAATCCAACAACAGAATCGATATGATGTAAACCATCTGCAGGACCAAAATCGCGATGATTGAGTACCATTGAATCACATAATATAGCTCGAGCGGAGGGGTTCGAAAAAATATAAGCGAGAGCCCCCCAACTATCCCATCCTCGATCTTCTCGGATAAAGCCAGGTTTTGTCGCTTGGGGATAATGGCTGGGACAATAGATTGAAATGACTCCGATTTGTTTCTCTGGCCATAAAGTGAACTCCAGGTAATCCCGTAAGTCAGTCGCGAACAAGACATCATCCTGGCATAGCAAAAATGCTTCTGCTCGTGGATTACGTAAAACTAGTTCGGTTAATGCTAAATACCAGTTGGGAAATGCTCCCAAAGTTTCGTCTCTTCTTGACACAGGTAGTCGGTTAAATTCAGAAGGGATTTCTACACCTGGTTCTGTAAATAGTCGAGGAAAATCCCACCCCGCAGCTTTGAGACTGTCTAGGGTTTGAAGTAGTGTGCTTTTCTTGCGTGGTGCTGTTGTAACGCCGACAGCCCAGTGCTTGACATTTTGAACTCTGGAATTATCCATTCGAGAGCACTTCCTAAATATTAATATTTATAGTGAGAGGTCAATCTGTTGATGAGTTGAACACAGGAAGAATATTTTACAGGTTTGTTAATATCTATTAGACATGGTTAAGTTCGATTCCAGTTGATTCTTCAGCGGTAATAAACTCAATCGAAAGTGAATCAGCGATATCATCTGTTAAATAATCAAGTGAGTTTACTTTGATTACCGAAGCCTTCTGGTAATCGTCAGGATCATTCTGGGCTTTCTCCTGAATCTTTGATTCCACTATGTCTGAAACGAGACGGCTTATAATGCGGCCTCCTTCGCGTCCATTCGAAGTTTCGTTCAAATCGTGTCCTTTTTTTCCAATCAATCTGGCAACATCAGGATGACATTCAATCGTTTTCTGGCGCTTAATACTCCACTGTTTACTCATATGATTGAGACGACGTCCGGCAATTCCAATCATAGATTCTTCATCCAGAGAATTGAAAACCATAATTCTCTTGATCCGGGAAAGAAATTGAGCCGGAAAAACAGGTTGGCTTGATCGCTCATGTCTTACTTTTGATAAAATCTGTTTGACTCGCTCTGCAATTTCCTCAGCAGGTGTTCCATTTTTAGACATTTGAGATATTTGTTTGTCACCTGCATTGGTGGTCAAAATGAAAATCGCCCGATCTGCATACGCTTTTTGACCGCGTTGGTCTACTATCCATCCTTCATCAAACAGATTCAAAAAAGGCTTCCAGATATTGGGGTGGCATTTTTCGGCTTCGTCCAGCAAAAACACCGAATAGGGATCCGAGTTCAATTCGTTTACAAGACGCCCCCCCTCTTCATGACCGACGTAACCTGGTGGTACTCCCATAATGCCGGAAACACTGTGTGGCTCAGTATAATTTCCCATTGCATAAACCTGGACAAGACGAGAAGTTGAATAGAGTTCGGCAATGCGTTTGGCCAGTTCAGTCTTTCCGACGCCTGTCATACCAGCAAATAACATGACAGACGCTGGTTTGCCTGGTTCATTTAAGCCGGATTTAATCAAACTCAGTTCGTTAGCAACCAGACGAACCGATTCGTCCTGCCCCACGACTGCATCCAATAAAGGGTCTTCAAATCCAGTCGTCTGAGATTCTCCGGAAATGGTTTCTTCTGGTATCCCTGTCTTTTCTGATATGGCAGCAACGATATCAGATAAGTTGATTTCATCTCGATTCAGATTACGTTGTGTGCGATCGAAGTCGATGTTGGCACAAATCTGTTGAAGTAAATTGACCGATTTTGCAGGATGGCATTCATTGAGTATAAAAGTTGATGTGAGTGCGACGGCGCGTTCTGCTACACTTGCATCGATTGAGATCTGATAAGTATTTTGAAGTATCTCAGCTTGTCGTTCGGTAATTGTGTTCGCAATTTCTTCAGATGGTTCATCCAATTCGACACGGGTGAAATAATCGAGCATCTGCGCATCACTGCTGATGAGGTCGTTGAACTCCCAGCTTGACATCACGCCGATCACGCGTAGATTTGGTCGACTGATCATGGACCGTAAGAGAGGTTTATTAGAGCCGCCCTGGCTGCGTCTTAAAAGCGATCCAATTCCATCCAGGCAGAGTACAATTCCCTGCATCTTGGAAATACTTGCAAAAATTGATTCCAGACAGGCACGGCTGTCTTCAGGGCCAACATTATTACAATCCAGCCAGAGAAACCGTTCGTTACTCAGGAAGGGACTCTCGCCCTGTGAATTGTTCAGCGCAAGGGAGCGGATTAACGTGGTCTTGCCGACTCCTTTATTGCCCGTAATCAGGACATGTTTCCCGGGCATATAAAGCGTACGCAGAATTTTATCAACCGCAAATCGAATCCGGTCATCATCAACAATTCCATGCTCTAAAGGACCGGGATTGCTGTTAGCCCAACTTGTTAAATCAACAACTGGCAGTAATCCAGCAAGGTGTTGCAAAACGTCATTGGTTTGATCGACATTAGAGTTTTGAACAAATGATCGTTCCATGTTGAGGGGCAACCTTCAGTAATTAAACTATATTGAATACCCAAACAGGCCAACTTGAATATACGCTAGTGCAAGTGGCTCCGTTCAGATTGGATGGAATAATGTGTTGGTCTTTAATGAAACTTAAGATGTTGTCAAGAATTACTTTAGGGAGATACTAAATACGTCTGAACGAGTGAAGTATATACAAGAGGTCAGATTGCTTCAAGAAAAAACTACACGCTTTTACCTCCCTATACTTTGTTTCTGTTTAGTATGTGATATGAGATTAAGTTTATGTAACTACTGTTTCACCTGCCCAGCAGTTGTTTTGAGAGAATTAGGTGAATTGAGGGGGGGGGGATTCATAACCGCAAGAACCACTGGCTGCTGCATTCAGCGAATTGCATTAGTTGGATAATTCTTCTTTCAGAGACGATTTAGTTGTGGACTCACGCCCCAAGTGGGGGCTGCAGGGAGTTACCTTCCACACCCAATTCCAGTCAGATTGAATTAGACTACAGATTAGATTTTTAATATTCTGTAAAATGGAGGAATAATTCAGAGGATTGAAGTTTTCAGTTCCTGTAGTCGATGAAATTCATCAAATGATGCGCGGAGGACTACCTGCTCCTGCTGCCGGACAATGATTGTGTTCCCGGTCTCTTCCGGCTCAAAACCATAATGGTTCAGATAATGCCGTAATGCGACCTGATGATTTTCGACTTCTCTTTCAGAGATGATCTGGGGAAAGACTGTGATAATCCGTTGCAGACTATTTTCGACTGACCAGGGTATCTGCGGTTCGACGATGAGCAGCAACACGGCTCCCCCAGCATGAGGCCCTCGATAATAAGCCTGCCCCAGTTGTTCGCCGACGGCGATCATCCCCAGGGTATGGCCATCGATTGATTCCAGTGAAAGGCATGGTTCTGTCAGCTCGGGAATATCCGCCTCTTCTCCCCACTGTTTCATCTTTAAGGCAGTCTGGATTCGTTCAGGATGAAAGAAACTCATTTCATTCGCCCAGGACCAGAGCCAGGTGGCATCTGCTTCCGCTTCTGTTCCCAGGATCTCCGCCTGGAAATGATAGCGGTCGCCAAACGACAACACGCCGGTGGAAACATCATAATGCCAGTCGAGACCTTCAATCAGATCAGCCAATAGAAATTGTCGATCAAGTGCGTAGCAGTAGTGCTGATCAAGGAGGGAGGAGATATTCATTCTATACTTCAGTTGACGATCAATGCTCAATGTATGAGTTAAGGGGGGGCTCGAATTCAGCATGGTCTCAATAGACAGCATTGATCCGTGGATTTCATAATTGAGCTTGTCTGTGTTTGCCAATCTCTCTTCTATTAGTTTTTATTGTTCGCATCATATCTATCTCATTAAAATTTTTGATGTTCGAGTGGTTTAAAATAAACATCTTTCGAATCAATTTTATAGTTATCAGAACTTGACCAGCCAAATTGAGAATAGTCCAATTTTCCTGCAAATAAATAATACAAAAATTTAGTTGTGCTCATCTGAAACTCTGCAAATATTCCATAATCATACACAGTGAGGACTTCCCAATCATTGGGATCATCTTTTTTAGATAACCAAAAATAGAAGACCCTGGAATCCGAGAAACCCCAAAGAAATATTCCTCCCTTTTGAGGGTAAATTTCGTACGGGATATATTCATCCCCTTCAGCATCCTTAAAATCTGAAATTATTTCATTGTAAAAATCTAAATTATTAGTGTAGCTAGGGTCAGCAATATTTAATGGAGTTAATATCGCACCTTTCCCTTTACACCAAAATTCTCCACTCCCATATACTGATAAAAAACGCTGAAAATCATCTGGTATTTTATCTATATAATTTTGTTTTGATAAAGAATGTATAGGTTGATTGGGGGGAGGAACTAACTTTGTTATTTCATTGATGTAGTCGATACTCATAAAAACCCCTTTCTATTTCTTTTTACAAGCTGATGGCACAGGTTTATTTGGGTCGTTATCAACGACAGCATCAAGCTTGAATTTATTTCCATTCATTCCTCTTGCTTTTATAGTATAACTTTCAGGAACAAGTGGGTCTGAACCATAGTTTATTGTGATAATCAGTTTTATACATCCACATCCTAAGGCATCACCAATTCGATTTTCGCAGGTTTTATATCCACTAAGATTTACTCTGGAATATTGTGGAGTGAAATTACATGATCCGGTCTGACCTCCAAAACGGGAGGCAATAACATGTCCTTGCTGCCAACGTGAACTGCTATAAGGTGGCGTTTCCCTAAATTTGCCCCACCAGGGTGGGGTGTCTAAGTTTGTTCGAGCAGAATCATTTACTATTATTGCAGTACCTCCTGTCGAAACTGTTATTGGTTCAGGATACCAACTTACGTCGACGGTCTTACTTCTACATTGTGTATGTTGATTAGAACTTGGGCATTTTTCTGACGCATTATGCACGAGCATTCCACTTTGTCCGACGCGATAAACGTGATCGCCATCGACTTCGATATTATAAACGCGTTCGGGAGTGCGTTCCAGATTGCGGTTGGTAAATTGCCGTAAGCCGTTGAGTGACTTCAGACTATCACCGGGCTGGAACTCGTCTGCGGGAACCCAGGTTTGTTCTTTGGGAGCCATGAGTTCCAGCGTGATCTCCCTGACTGCGGTAGCCAGAGACGCGAAGGCCTGTTTCTTTTCTGTTTCGACAGGCAGCGAGTAGATGGAAGGTGATTCACAACCGCAGGAGCTATTGACTGCTGCATTCAACGAATTACAACATGCGGTTAATTCTTCTTCCAGGTTCGTTTCAGCCGCGGTTTCGCGCCAGAGGGGATGCCCGCCGGTGACGCGGAGCGGCGTAGATTCGCCTTCGATATCGAATTCCAGGCATTCGCCGGTTGAGTGCGCGAAGGTCGCGGTAATTACACGACCAGAGCCGGTTTCGATTTCCGGACAGTCGTCGATGGCTTCGACCAGCGCTTCCCCTTCCACGCCCATTTCGGGCATATCCAGCCAGAGCGTCTCGCCCACTTCCGGCTGATGCAGACGGAACCAGTCCGGATCACGCAGCAGCTGCAGATGAATGGTTTCGTCATCCAGACAGGGTAGTGTGAGCGTGATCACCCGATGCGCGGCCCATTCCAGGCTGGTTGGTTCATAGGGTACTTCACCTGTCCGTTCATCCGGCAGGTAAGTTTTCACACGCTGACCAATGCAAAGCGTTTCGATCGCTTGTGTCCCCTGTGGTGTATGCACCAGCGTGCCGGCACCAAAGCAATTTCCTGCATTACACTTCCGACATTTGGTTTCACAATTACCCCCGCTGGTATTTCCACCACCTTGACCACCCGTATCTTCGGTGTCACAAGCTACTGGTAATGCGCAATTGCCTGATTTACATTCATCGGGTGGTCCTTGAGGAAACAGGCTTTTCAGTTTTTCCATGACCCATTTAAGCGCTTTCTTGATGGCATTTTCGATCATGCACTTAAAGTTGCAAATTGCTTTTTTGATACTGCAAAGTACATTTTTGCCAAGTGCTCCAGCTACAATTGCGGCAATGAGAGCTTCGATTGCCGCTGTAATTAATCTGTAAAGAATATTGCATATTTGGCTGATGCTACAATTGCCATTGTTAAAGCAGCGAAGTGCTTGCAGGAATCCTTCAAAGATCCCCTTGACAATGCTACACCCATCCTTGATGAGTTCGCCCAGGTTACATAATTTGCCAATGATTCCTGAGATTAAATTGAGAACAAAGTCTTGAATAACACCGAGAATATTTTTTAACAGAGTTCCCAAGGGATCTTTTAAGAATTCATTAAATGCATCTATGGCTCCCTGAACGACTTCTTTTATCTTCTCTCCTGTTAGCCCAAGCTTACCAAGTATACAACTGAGAAAGCCGCCACTATCAGATGAACTCCCTCCAAAAATACAGTCAATGGTTGTTTGCACAATGGTAATTGCCATATCGACAATCCATTGAATGATGCCAGTTGATTTGTCAAATACAGTCCCGGCAACTTGCCAGGCCAATCGGGCAAGATTTTGTAGTGAGAGACCAATTGCACTAGCAATGGCTGACCAGTTTCCGCTGAGGAGATCTCCAACATTGATATCAAGACCAGAAAGCCTGCCTAAAATACCGCTGATTAAGTCTTCAATATTTGCTTTTATTTTCTCGTAAACGCACCCAAGAGCTGCTTCAAACAGATTATAGAATTCTCTAAGGGATCCTAATCCAAGCTTGGATGCCTCACAAATGATATTGGGAATCACTCCTGCGGCGCCCAGGCAATTGTCACTTAAGTCACTTAAGTTACAGAGGATTGGACAGACTTTATTGATCCAGTAACAAAGACCTTCTGTATCTTCTTCTGCTGGTTCATCGTTCGATGAATTATCACTACACTCATCATTCGAATTGCATTCTCTGGGGAGCAAGATGGAGAGGTAGCTATCTCGGATAAAATCATCTGACTTAGTCCACGCGTGTTGCCCAAAACTGGAATCGGTAAATTCACCTTGTGCAATAGCCGTAGCAGTATCCAGAGAAACTTCGCAATTCCAGAATTTTTCATTAGCCCCTCTCCGATCCGGTTTAAATTTAGTAGGATCTGATTCTAAAAGCGTCCCGATTCGTATACGTTTCGTACCTTTACCACAATTCGGACCTTCAATTAAAAGCCAGACTCCTCGCGGGAATCTTGGGTCCTGATTTGTTACGATTGTGTGTAGACCACTCGGATCTGTTAGAGTGGCTGCATTGTTGCCAGCATAGCGATAGAGGTTAATATCACCTGCGGCAAAACCAAGTGGGTCTTCTGATTTGAATCGTCCTTCATCGGCACCATAGATACGATTGCGGAGACTGTACAATCCGCTTTCAGAATCCCGATAATATCCCTCTTTCCCAATCCATTGATAGGGGTTAATGGTCGTACCCGTACTGCTCTTCACCTCTCCGAATACATCATAGAGATAACTGTCGGTGACAGTTTCTGTGTCATCCGTTATTTCACTGGTGCTACCTAGTGGATCAAAGTGATAGAAGCTACTTTCGGTGTCGCGTTCTTGGCTGATAAGATTACCATAAGCCTGTGGCACGACGGTATATTCCGCTTCGATTGTACCTATTTCGTCAAGTTCCAGAATGATATTCTGGTCATCCCACATATAGGACGTGTATTCCAAATCTGTCTCTTTCGACAACCGGTATTCGTTACTCTTCTTGTTAACTGGAGCATAGGTATAAGTTACGATGTCACCATTTGGACTTTCGACATTTGCAAGCTGATTTTCATACGTCCAGGAGTAAGTAGTAATATCACCAACTGAGTCTTCAATAGAACGTTGGTTACCATCTTTATCATAAATATAGGTTGAAATCCCAGATGATTCCTCACTGTTTTGTAGCCGATTAGCAGCGTCGTATGTGCTTGTTGTAATACCTATGTTATCTTCCTTCACGAGACGGTTACCAACAGCATCATAAACAAAGGTAGTAATAGTGGTGTCAATAGAATCGGTATAACGTTCGGAAAGCACCTGTGAAGTTGAATCGTATGTCCAAGTGGTAATGTCGCCATCTAAATTTATTCGCTGGGTCCGATTTCCAGAAGCGCCATAGGTATCCGCAAAGGAAGAGAAGGGAACATTGCCTGAAGTAAAGTGCGTAATATGAGTTTCTCGACCGGCTGCATCATAGACCATACTGGTGCGAGTTCCATTAGCCAGCTGTTTTTGAATTTCTCGGCCTGCAGAATCGTAAGAGAAAGTCGTCCTTTCATTGTGCTCATTTATGAGAGTAGTGAGTTTACTACGTACATCATAAGTATAAGTTGTTCTTCCAACAAAGGTCTCACGAATTGATCGTTGGCCAATGGCATCGTAAGTCCAGGTAACCCTTTTTCCAGCAGGCCAGGTCAAACTGCGTACTTGATTTAAAGAATCGTAGGTACGAGTAAAGGCACCTTCGCTGCTGTTGATCACAAGTGGATTGCCGATGGCATCATAGGTCCATGTCGTTCTCGCGCCATCAGGATAATGACGTTGAGTTTTACGACCAACGGCATCATAAACATACGAAGTCCGAATTCCTTCAGCATCAATTCGCACGTTTATGCGACCTGCTGAATCATAAATGGTGGTTTTACGATCCTGGAGGGGATTGATTTTGACAATTTCACGTCCCATTGCGTCATAAAGGAACGAAATTCGATTATTTCGCGCATCCTGTAAGGCACTGACTTGACCAGCCTGATCAAGAATACTCGTTGTACGAAAACCATTCGCATTTACCTCCGCAATGGTATGCCCGGCGGCATCATATACGGTGGTGGTGATCTCACCGAGTGGATTGATGCTGGCAACAGAGCGCCCCGCCAGATCATAGACGGTAGTAGTGCGTGCTCCCAGGGCATCGATGGCGACAACGGTGCGACCGGCACTGTCGTAGACAGTGGTGGCGATTTCATTCAGCGGATTGATGCTGGCGATGGCCTGGCCGGCGGCATCGTAGGTCGTGGTCGTGATCTCGTTCAACGGATCGGTTATGGCAATGGCGCGGCCGGCAGCATCGTAGGCGGTTGTCGTGATCTGGTTTAACGCGTCAATCGTACGAATGGCCTGGCCGGCAGCATCGTAGACACTGGTCGATCGATAGCCCAGGGCGTTGATCTCAGCGGTTTCCTGCCCCACTGCATCGTAGACGGTCGTCGTAATCTCACCGTCGGCATTGATGGTGCTGATCTTCTGACCAATGGCATCGTAGGTCGTGCTGGTTCGGTACCCCAAGGGGTCTATCTCAGTGATTTCCTGCCCCACCGCATCATAGACGGTCGTTGTGCGTTCCAGTAGTGGATTGACGCTGGCAATGGTGCGACCGGCGCTGTCGTAGACGGTAGTGGAGATTTCATTCAGCGGATTGATGCTGGCAACAGCGCGGCCGGCGGCATCATAACTCGTGGTGGTACGGTCGAGCAGTGGATTGATGCTGGCAATGGAACGCCCGGCAGGATCATAAACGGTGGTGCTGCGTTCTCCCAGTCCGTCAATGGATGCAACTTCCTGGCCAGCGCTATCATAGACGGTGGTCGTGCGCTCGTCTTCCGGGTTGATGGAAGCAATGGTATGCCCGGCGGCATCATATACGGTGGTGGTGATCTCACCGAGTGGATTGATGCTGGCAACAGAGCGCCCCGCCAGATCATAGACGGTAGTAGTGCGTGCTCCCAGGGCATCGATGGCGACAACGGTGCGACCGGCACTGTCGTAGACAGTGGTGGCGATTTCATTCAGCGGATTGATGCTGGCGATGGCCTGGCCGGCGGCATCGTAGGTCGTGGTCGTGATCTCGTTCAACGGATCGGTTATGGCAATGGCGCGGCCGGCAGCATCGTAGGCGGTTGTCGTGATCTGGTTTAACGCGTCAATCGTACGAATGGCCTGGCCGGCAGCATCGTAGACACTGGTCGATCGATAGCCCAGGGCGTTGATTGTGGCAATCTGTTGACCAGCGGCATCGTAGACGGTCGTCGTAATCTCACCATCGGCATTGATGGTGCTGATCTTCTGACCAATGGCATCGTAGGTCGTGCTGGTTCGGTACCCCAAGGGGTCTATAGTAGCGCTTATCAGACCGCGCAAATTATAAATCGTCGTCGTGCGGTCCCCATTGGCACTAACTTCTGCAATTTTTTGACCAGCATCATCATACACATGAGTACTTCTGTAACCAAGTGGATTGATTGTTGCTATCTCATTTCCGTCATCGTTATAGACAGAAGTAGTGATCTCACCTAACGGGTTAATTGTGGTAATTCTATTACCATCTAAATCATATGAAAAAGAAGTGGTGTTACCGAGGGGATCGACCGTTGCGACGACTTTTCCATTTGCGTTATAGACTGTTGTTACTGACTCATTAAGAGGATTGGTTTCGGCAATGGCACGGCCTGCGGCATCATAAGAAGTCGTCGTCCTGTTACCAAGGGGATCAATAGTTGCAATTGGCCTTGAAGCATTATCAAAAACTGTTGTTGTCCGATCACCTAACGGGTTAATTATTGCAATTGCCCGATTGTCATCGTCATAGACTGTAGTGGTTCGGTAATTCAAAGGGTCGATCGTAGCGATTACCAAATCATCGCTATTGTAGACATTTGTGGTGACATATCCGAGCGGATTCGTTGTTCTGATTTGACGTCCCAGAGCATCGTAAGAAAATGAAGTTCTGTTTCCTAAAGCATCTACTGATGCCAGTAAGTTATTGCTTGAGCTATAAATAGATAGGTTACTTTGTAAGTCTGGATTTGTAACAGAAATTTGATTTCCATCGGCATCATAGGCAAATGTCGTGCGAAAGCCTGACGCATCGACTTTGGCAATTACGCGCCCATCATTGTCCAGGAGATTTGTTGTAATTCGATTGAGGGGATCAATCGTGGCGATAGGCCTGGCATTGATGTCATATAAAGTAGTTGTCCGATACTGCATTGGACTAATCTTGGCGATAGGACGCCACAGATTGTCATACACTGTTGTGGCTAATAAACCAGAGGGGGATTCCGTTCGAATTGGCTTGCTGACGCTATCGTATGCAATTGTCACTCGTGTCCCCATCGGAGAAATCGTGGCGATTACTCTTTGGTTTACATCATAGACAGAAGTCGTAATTAATCCCAACGGATTGATTGAACGGATTGGATTCCCATTTTGATTATAAGAGTAAGTCGTTCGTTCGCCTGTCGGGTTGGTTTCAGATATCAGTAGATTATTTTCATTTCTCGAAAAAGATGAAACCAAACCCATGGGGGAAGTCTTAGTCGCAACCTGGTTATATTGGTTGTACGAGAAACTAGTGCGTTTTCTTGATGGTGAGATTGTTGAAATAGGATTGCCATCGCTATCATATACGTTTGTTCTCGTATAGCCCAACGGGTTAACAGTACTAGTTTGGAGACCGTTTGAGTCATATGCACACGTTATTCTTGATCCGTTGGGACTTTGGATACTATTGATATTCCCAGATGAATCATGAGTCAGCGTCGTTCTCGCACCATTCCAGTTGACCCAACCACGAAGTCTATTGTTTGAGTAATACTTATAGCTTGCGACGTTCTGAGTACCAGTTTCAAGCCCAGATAAATATTTCTCTCCTTGGCTGCCAGTATGCGAGCTAAAAGAAGTTCTGATTCCTGAGGGAGAAACCATTCCAGCTGGATATCCATTATCATAAGGATATGACCATAACTGCCCATTTTTTTCAGTACTGGTAATGTTGCCGATGTCATCATAGGTAACAGTAGTTCTACGATGATTTGGGTCAATTACAACCTGTTTATTCGAAGCTGGGTAAGTAAAGGTGAATCTGGTCCCGATCGGATACGTTAGAGAGATAACTCGTGAGTCTTCATCATATGCGTAAGAAGTAATATTCCCGCTAGGCTTTTCAATTGCAGTGATATTACTACTATCTTCCTCATAAGATATTGTATATGTTCCTCCTCCAGCTGGAGTAAAAGTTTTAAGTTTACTTTCCTCATAGGATAATTTCGTTTTACGATTACTCGAATCTATAATCGTAACAATGTGTGGCTGAGGGTCTTCATTGTACTCAAAAGTAAAACATAGACCGTAAGGGCCGACTATGGTGTCTGGTACAGATAAAACGCCAACTTGTTTTCGATTTATCTGCCAGGCAGAACCAGACTGATTTATTTCAACGAGACAGCCATCCTCATTGAAAGTCCACTCTTTGTTTTGGACAAGATCTGAAAGAGTCCATCCTGAAAGGTTTTTGCGCAGAGTAAAGCTTGTACCATTTGATGACGTATAATTCCCATTTGAATCTTTGTCATTGAACTCGTAGGCTCCTCCATCCCCTAAAATAACAAGAACGTTATCTATATTTATTTCGCTGGACGAAGACGAACTGGACGAACTGGACGAACCATTTTCGGGTTCGAAAGGGATAATACTAGCATCAAAATTCGGTATAAAACCAAGGCCACCAACCCCATCAATTGCAAGTGTAGACTGATAGGAAAATCGTGGTTGAAAGATATTTTGACCATCTCCTGGAGGAGAGAAAGAACCTCCAGTGGATCCATCCACTTGAGGTGTGAATAAAAACCTACTCATATTGAAAATCCTTATTTTGGGCATTTATTATCGGGATCGGGAGGAAGGATACCTGGTGTTGGTGCAGCAGGGATTGTCGGTGGTGGACCTCCTGATCCTCCTGTTCCACCACCAGCTGTTGGTTGCCCTCCAGGACCAGTACCTCCAGTACCTCCGCTTGTAACAGGTCCTTTAAGATAATAGAATCGAATCGTACCACTCCATAGTTCTTCTTCAGTTTTTATACACCTGATTTGATATGTTTGTACTGTAGTCGTAGTTGTTGAATCAGGCATAATGCCAGAAACAACGAGGGTACCTTTTATGGGCGGCTGCTTGTCATTGATTATCCACTCAAGGTCCTCCTTTTTGCCACTACTTAAAGCAGCTTTTAATGCAGCACCTTTTGAAGATGTTGCACTGCATTTGAAATTAGTAGTTTTAAGCGGTCCATAATCTCTGACTAATTCTGTCTCCCCTTCTCCAGACACCCCCGAAACGACAGGGCACTGCTGAGATGACGAAGAACTAGACGAAGAACTAGACGAAGAACTAGACGAAGAACTAGACGAAGAACTAGACGAAGATGAAGACGAGGTGGATGATGATGTTGATGTACTAGTTGAAGATGGATTATAAATTGAAGAACTGGATGAAGAAGAACTAGATGAAGAAACGCTGGTCGACGGTGCGGCTGATGAAGAAGATGACGACGAACTCGGTGCTGACGAACTCGGTGCCGAAGAACTCGGTGCTGAAGAACTCGGTGCCGAAGAACTCGGTGCCGAAGAACTCGGTGCCGAAGAACTCGGTGCTGAAGAACTCGGTGCTGAAGAACTCGGTGCTGACGAACTCGGTGCTGACGAACTCGGTGCTGACGAACTCGGTGCCGAAGAACTCGGTGCCGAAGAACTCGGTGCCGAAGAACTCGGTGCCGAAGAACTCGGTGCTGAAGAACTCGGTGCCGACGAACTCGGTGCCGAAGAACTCGGTGCTGAAGAACTCGGTGCTGAAGAACTCGGTGCCGACGAACTCGGTGCCGACGAACTCGGTGCCGAAGAACTCGGTGCTGAAGAACTCGGTGCCGACGAACTCGGTGCTGACGAACTCGGTGCTGACGAACTCGGTGCTGACGAACTCGGTGCTGACGAACTCGGTGCTGAAGAACTCGGTGCTGAAGAACTCGGTGCCGACGAACTCGGTGCCGACGAACTCGGTGCTGAAGAACTCGGTGCCGAAGAACTGGGGGACGATGAACTAGAAGGGCTTCCCGAAGAGCCAGAGTTGGCTAAGCTGGAGAGCATGACCATGGCTCCAATGCTCAACTCTGGTGCAATATAAAATGATTTTTGGGTTGAATCTGAATCGGAAAATGAGGCTCGAATATATTCTGGCCAACCATTTGCAATTGCATTATCGGCAGGCAAATTTGTGTTCAATTTTAGCAAAATTGAATTTGATAAATCACAAATGCTGTATGCAGTCCATTCAGGACCTTGTAGATCTCCTTCTAGTTTGAACCAAAGTTCAAACGTTCCATTCTTTGTTATGTTAGCTACGAAAATGGCCCTATCTAGTTGTTTCTTGGGAATGAAAGATGACTCCCAGACACAGCTTTTCAAGCTACGTTCGTGTAAATTTAGCTGGTATTCACCATTAAACTCTGAAAGAGTTTTGTCAGCACCGTTGATCCAAACACAAACTTGATCAGAAATGGCAGATGGCCAATTGAGGTCAGCAGGATTCTCGTTCATATGATTTCAATCCGTCGAAGTGAACGTATGTAATTTAGTTTGAGAGAAGTTAAAGTATTTCCCGCAAGTTCACTCAGTACATGTACACAGTAATATTATGTTTTCTATTCACAAAAACTTGATGTTATTGGTCTGTCGTCTACTAATCAATACTAATCGGAAGTATAAAATGAGTTATTTCACTGGTTTTCTATTACAAATTATCATGTTGTTTTGTATGTTTTGGGCAATGCGTAGACTTGGTAGTTTGAATAAAGAAATATTTAAAGAAATGAAAGAAAATCAGTAAAGCGGGCAGGTGCGAATGTATACTTGTTTATATGTGCGTTAGCGATTCGTGGATTAGCTCAATTCAGCTATTCCAGAAGCATTTGAGTGAACAAAATGCACTTTTTCTGTCAAAGTCTTTATGTACATTTTGCTAGTAATTAAAAATGAATTCTTACTGAAAGTGAGTCGTTGAAATGATCGTTTATCCGCTGAGGAAATCCTAAGTAAAACAGTGAGTGATGTTATATTGCTCTAAACTACATTGACTAGAGTGAAACGGAATTAAGCTGAGTGTTCTCCTCTGCGAACTTAGCCTATTAGATTGTACGGGAGTGGGGTAATTGGACAGACTAATTCTATAGTATGGTCTAAGGATAATTTCAAAAAGATACCAGCTTAAAAGTTATTGCTTTCTCGATTATATTCTCTTTCTGTTCTAAAAAACTCTTGGTTAGAAGAATGATTTAATGATTGATGAACTTTGTATAATTGGGCATCCCAGTCGGCTTGGTGGGGCTGATACTGAACTTGATCACCAAATATATTGTTGGCAGGCAATGGGAATTGAAGTACATATTTGCCCGACTGGATCACTTGATGACAATCTAAAGGCAATGGAGATGGGAAAAAGGGGGTGTGTTTATCATCAAGCTAACGACTGGCCCTCACTCGATGGAATGCACTGTATCTCGTTCTGCAATGGTCAGTTTCTCAAGCACGTAGAGTTGATCAAGCGCTATGCACTTACGACTACTTTTGTTAATTGTATGTCCTGGAATTTCGATAAAGAAGTTGAAGCCCAGTCTAAAGGCCTTATCGATTTTCATCTCTACCAGACACAACATTCTTTTGAAAAAGTTAGTCCGAAACTAAAAAGCCTTGGGACTTACCGTCCGCTTTACTTTGTACCCTATTTTCACGCTGAAGATTTTCCATATATCGATAACCGATTGCAGGACAAATTTCGTTTTGGAAGAATCTCTCGTGATGATGGGGATAAGTTCAATTCAAGACAACTTTGGATCTACGAATCAATGACAGCTCCTGTAGCTAAAGAAGGTTTAATTCTTGGCTGGGGACCAAAGGTTGAAAAGAAATTCGGTCGATGTCCAGAATCGTATATCAATACTCTTCCACCTGGATCGATAAGCCAGCGTGCCTTTTATGCACAATGTGAAGCAATCATCATGTCGACCGATACATTCGAAAATCTTCCCCGCGTTGGATTTGAAGCAATGGCTTCTGGATCAATTCTGATTGTTGACAATCGAGGTGGTTGGAAACTGGAAGTGGAAGATGGTGTAACGGGTTGGCTTTGTAAAGACGAACGAGAATTTGTTTACAAGGCATCTCGTTGTGCGTTTGAAAACGAAGAGCGCAGCCGGATGAGATTCGCCGCACTTAAAAAAATTCAAAACGCGTGGGGATTGCAGCCTGCTATGGATTCGTGGGCACAAGTCTTCGCACAATGGGAGTCAGTGGATTCGTAACCCGTTGTTCTAACAAAGGTCGGATTTGGACTGGCACATTTACTCAATGGCGTTTCTTGCCTGACTATCCCCTGAAACACAAGAGCAATATATGGAGATATTTCTTTGACAGCACAAAACCAACCAAGTACGGACCGAGTTACTAAATTAACCGATATTCGTTGGCGCCGTGAAATTCCATTGTGGTTGAAATCAGAGAAGCTGACAATCCTGGCAGAAATTGGCGTTCGGGATGGGGACCATTTACATTCCCTTTTGAAATCCAACCCTGAGCAAATGGTTGCTATTGATCTGTGGAAAGATGACGGAGTGTTAGGGCACAATGATGCGTTGTTTAATCAGGAACAAATCGAGCGTTGTTACCAAAAAGTGTGTCGTTTGGGAGAACAACATTCTTGCTTAGAAATTTATCGAGGATTGTCTGCAGAAATCGCACCACACTTTTCGGATGGTCACTTTGATTTCATCTATATTGATGCAGATCATACCTACGAAGGTGTCTGCCAAGATCTGGAGCTATGGTGGCCTAAAGTTCGACGCGGTGGAGTACTTTCTGGTCACGATTATATTCTTCGAAAAAATCCAAAAGGCTTGGTCTTTGGAGTCGTTCCAGCCGTCCATGAGTTTATCGGTAGACATTTTTTACAAGAACAATTTTATTGCACATGGCCAGATGAGCAACCTGGGAACTGGTTCATTCGAAAAACCTGAAGGAGATCTTTATGTCAGCTGGTTTTATTACTCTCGCAATAGGTGAAGGATATTTGCAAAAAGCCGTTGCATTCGCATTGTCTGCAAAGAGGTTCGGCTATTCCACAATTTTGATGTATGCAGATGCTGATCCAGTGTCCTATCAGAATGTATTCTCAAAGATAGTGAGCCTTGAAGGAACTAAAACAGTAAATACAACTCATACCTATCGTTGCTTTGAATTTAAGAAGTATGCTTATGAATTCTCCGAGGAGTTCGAATCTTGTGCGTTTGTTGATGCGGATTCATTGGTTATCCGAGACCCCAGTGAGATGTTCAAGTTAAGCGACGAATATCCGATTCATACACCTGGTGCGCGGGTTTTGCAAAATCACGAAAAATGGGGAGCAATTAATGAGTTGACCTCTCGTGAAATTTCGAATCAATTAGGAGCAGCAGTAGATGCTCCTCTTCACACGCTCAACGGTGGTTTTGTGATGTGGCGGCGTGGAAAATCTGCTGCTCAATGGTTTGCAGACTTCCAACGTGGTTTCAAAGAAATTTCATTTTTTTACAAACAAAAAACTGGTAAATCTCACAAGGTAAGGGATGAGCTTTGTATGTCAATTGCCTTTGCCTCTCAAAATATCTCACTACCGAAGTCAGATACATCGATTGGAATCTGGGATGCAGGTAATTTAGTCCTTGACATTGAAAAACAACTTTTTCAATGTCAAAAAGGGTTTTATTGGGAAGGACACACTTTTAATCCTTACATCGCACATTTTGGTGGAAGTAAGATATCACCTTTGTATCGCAAATTAGTTCGATATCTGCTTGGAATAAATCCTAAACTTAATCTTCCGCTTTTCGATACAGATCAAACGACGTCTTTGTTCAAGGAAAATGCAGCGTTCAATGGCTTTTCAATCAGTAGCATTGAATACGACTTTCTTGTTAATTTTGTGAAGCAGCACAAGATTCGACGGGTCTTAGAGTTTGGACCTGGTGCCTCTACTTGGGCTTTTCTTCAGGCGGGTTGTGAAGTTATATCCTTGGAGTATCAGGAGAAGTGGTATCAGCATTACTGCAAAATTTTTGAAGATCAACCACAGGTACAGATACTCAAGTTTGACAATCAACCAGAATTACATATCCCTGAATTAGAAAATAAAATATTTGATTTCGGTTTTATTGATTCTCCCGAAGGCACCCTTGGCAAGCATTATAAGAAGTTTTCTCGTTTAAATTCTTGTGAAATTGTCGCAACAAAAACACCACTATGGATGCTGCATGATGCAAATCGTCCTGGAGAGAAAGATACCCTTGCAGTTTTTATTGAGAGAGGATGGCAAAAGAACTCTCATGATAAGGTACCGAAATGTGTGAGCATGTCTCGTCCTTTCTCAAAATGCGAGAATTCAAGCGGAGTCACGATAACATCGAGAGATTTCACTCTTGATCATACAGCCCCCAAGCCACGCGCATACGATTTTTCTCACTGGCCTGTATTACCCAAAGCTTCTTGCCAATGCATTACTTACGGGCGTCCTGAATTGCTCAATGAAGCTATTGAATCGTTCTTGAGACAGGATTATCAAGGTGAGAAAGAGCTTATCATTCTTAATGATCATTCAGATATTTTATATGAAGAGTTTGACCACCCGGAGATTCATGTTTTCAACATCAAACAACGATTTCAATCAATCGGTGAAAAACGGAATGCATGTTGCGGTCTTTGTACTGGAGATGTGATCTTCCCTTGGGATGATGATGATATTTCCCTGCCTTGGAGAATTTCCTACTCAATTGAACAAATGAAGAATTGTAGTTACTACAAACCAGATCGTCTGTGGTACTGGAACAAAGGATCGATTAGGGTTTCCAAAACGATGGCTCATGGAATGGGAGCCTGGAGCCGTACTTTGTTCGATGAGGTTCAGGGGTACCCACATATACAAAGTGGGCAGGATCAGGCGATAGAAAAACTTTTTCAGAAGACTGGAAAAAGGAATGTGCCTGAAATAAATGAGAAAGATATTTTTTACATTTACCGTTTTCCAGGTACAGGCAGCTATCATCTTTCCTCATTTGGATATGGCAACGGACTTAAAGGGGCAGAGGAATTTGTCAGTCAGAAAGTTCGCTCTGGAATCTACAAAATCGACCCTCAGTGGAAGCAAAATTATGTGGGACTATCAAATGATGGTGTTGAACAATCGTTGGAACATATTATTTAATTGAACTTGAGATTGAATAGCACTGGTCTAAAGCTTTGTGTAATCATATCAAGGTTGCTTTGCTTATTTTACTCGTGTGAATCCTATGTCTGAATCTTTCAGTATTCAAACTATCTGGTCAGGAACATTCAGTTTTCGTTATGAGTAATTATTAGTTTTTTCCTGGAGTTGAAAAGTATTTCATCGCAGACTAAGTTCACAGAGCTTTAGTTTACATAAAGTTTAATTGCTGTGAAGCCTCTTTATGTCCTGGGAAAATTCGTAGTGTTTCCTGCCAGGCATTTTTTGCATTTAAAATATCACCTTGGTTATGATAAACATGGCCGAGGAGATTCCAGGTTTCTGCAGAATTCGGTCTAATTTCAAGTGATTTCCTGTAATTAGTGACTGCTTCTTCAAATTGATTAAGCTGTAGATACGCCGTTCCCAGATTATGGAATGCGGAAGCATCACCAGGATCCTGTTCGGCCAATTTATGCAAGACATTGAGTGAGTCCTCTAGCGTAGATTGTTCGAAGTGTAAACGACAGAGCTCTCTCAGCAAACCGAGTTCCTGTGGTTTTTGTGTGAGCTTTTTTTCCAATAATTCGATCGCTTGATTGGGATCGCCTTGCTGCTCCAAAAGTCGTGCAGAAAGAATGAAACCATCGATGTGGGTTTCAACTTGTCCACACATCGTCATTGTCAGCTGTTCGACCTGTTCCAGTTTCCTAGCTTTGAGTAGAGTTTCTCCCAGACATTTCCAGGCAGTGGTATAGTTTGGAATTTCTTTGATGATGAGGCGCCATTGTTCTTCCGCCTGTTCGTGCTTGCCCATGTCATCATAAACAACGGCGAGGTTATGCCGAGTTTTGTAACCACACAGGCCGACATCGATACTGGTAAAGTGACGATCGGTTTGTTCATTCAGGACTCGCAGATATGTTTTTTCTGCATCGATTAACCGACCAAAGTGGTGGTGTAACATCGCTTGCCGAAACAAAAGTTCCTTGTCACCGGGAAAGTGGGTCAGCCCCTGGCAACAATAGTCCCAGGCCTCCAGGTGTTGCTCGTTTTGAGAAAGGGCATTGACCAACAATGCGTAGGCCTTGCGAACCTGAGATTCACTGGGATGAGAGACATCCAGACATTGTTTCAGATACTTGATGGCCTCTGGATATTTCTCATCATCTGCATAAGTCATTCCCAGATTGAAGAGCACAAAGGGATGGTTGGGGCGTTCCGTATTATCCAATTCGAGGAGCCGATAATCGCGTTCCAGCTTTCGCTTTCGTCCTTCGACACTGTGATCAGATCCTGAATGCACAACATACAGATCGGTCCAGGATACATCGCCTCCTCTCCTACGGATGGCGGGAATTATCTGCTCATGAATTCGATGCTCAAAACGCAAATCCGGATAATTTCGAAACAGTTTCACATGATCCACGGCTGTCATACTGACATCACCTTCCGGTCCTGGGCAATGAACCTGCATGATAAAGCCCAGCAAGTGGTCTGGATGGTCTTGTGCCGCCAGTTCTTTTAGCTTTCGACCGCATTCTTCCGTGATAGTATCATCGGAGTCCATCCAGAAAATCCATTTTCCTAGCGCATGTTTGATAGACTCATTACGTGCGGCTGAAAAATCATCGCACCAAGGGAATTCAAACATGCGGGCACCGTACTCACGGCAAATATCAGGGGTGCGATCTTTTGAGCCGGTGTCAACAATGATAATTTCATCTACCCAGGGCTTAATGCTTTCCAGACAGGGACCGATGGTATCTTCATTGTCACGGACAATCATGCAGAGTGAGAGCGTATGTGGATAATCGACTTTGTCAGTTTCCATTGTGTCTTGAGACAGTTCTTTTTGTTCGACTGGTGTTTGCCATTTCTCTCGATATTTCTGCTCATTTTCTTGCATGATTCCTGTGAAATCTGCATTTGATCCAATGAAAGAGCGACTACCGAAGTGATGCACGAACGAGTCGGCAGCAATCACAGTACGGTACCCGGCAGCATTGGCCCTGCGACAAAAATCATCGTCTTCAAAGCATCCAATGCCGAAGCGTTCATCCAGTGTTCCAATTTTGTCAACCAACGTTCGTTTGAAGAGCATACAAAAACCGACCAGCCTGGATTCATCCAGCGACTGCTGATCATGTCGTTTTCCCAAATCCCAGGCGAAACCATCCAGGCTGGCTAAATCGGTATAGGTCACAGGGATCTGTTGAGGTCCGCTGATATTATTAGATACCGGGCCCACTATTCCGATATCTTCAGAAGAATGTAGTCGTGCCAGCAGGCGATGTAACCAGCCCGTGGTCATCAATGTGTCATTATTCAGAAGCAGAATATTGTCTCCTGAAGCAGCCGCGATTCCTTGATTCACGGCTGCCGGGAATCCTAGATTTTCGGAGTTCAAGATGACATCTGCGTCAGCAAGCGAGTTGAAGTAATCGGGGGTACCATCGGTGGATCCATTGTCGACCAGAATGAGTTCATACGGCTCATCGGTTCGCATTCTTAAACTGTCGATGCATTGCTGTGTGTAGGGCAGTTGATTATGCGTCACAATGATAATCGAAGTCAGGCCATAATCCGGTTGAGGGCGTTTGGTAGCGGTAATCAAATACTGATAGGCGTAGAATTCTTCGACTTCCTCAGGAGGGAGGCCATCAATGTGCAGACTGCCGATTTGAACTTTGCCCGGGTATCCCTGTTCTTGCCATTGCTGGTATCCCGGTCCTGGTACAATCTGGAGTTGGTCGATCTGGTAACCGGCGCGGAAGAACAACTTTTCAATTTCACGCCTGGTAAAAAATCGGTAATGAGTCTGATCAAGCAGTCCAGCACGTTCGTAAGTCCAGTTTCCTTCAATCAGGCCAGCGAGAACACTCTGATTTCTGACATTGGGGATACTGGCAACAATCGTTCCGTCTGGAGTCAGCCAATGGGCAATTTGCTTTAAAGTCTGATCCGGAGACTTCAAATGCTCAAGCACATCCGCACAAACCACACAATCAAATTCTGCTTCAGAAAATTCATTGGAGAGTGTTTCGATATCGTGTTGAACGACTCGGTCCAGACGATTACGGGCGTCCTGTGCTGCCAGTGGATCTAATTCAACTCCCGTGACCTGCGCTGATTGGCGCTGTTTGAGCGATTCACCCAAGCGTCCTGTGCCGCATCCCAGGTCGAGTATTGATTGTGCTGTTGACGGAATTAAAGCCACGACTTCTGGACGGGGGAATTCGAAATAGGGACGGTCCTGTTTGGATGAATTTTGAGAAAGTGTAGGAATTGTTTTATCTCCAACTTTTGATTCTTGAGAATGCTTACTTGAGGAATTTTCCAATAATGAAAGAGCCCGTATTACTGCTTGCTCGCTCAAGTCCATATGGTCTTCCCGCACCGAAAGCGCTTCTTCTCCACTGGCACCATCCAGATCGGTGACATCCGCTAACGATGACTGATGACGACGATTCAGCAGTAACGAAAAGATACGATCCGCTTTTCGAACCAGAAGTTCGTCAACCCCATATTTCTCTTTGTACGCATCGAATACATTTACCCATTCTTTTTGAAAAAAAGCTCCCCAGCCTACCAGTGACATCTGTGCCTTTCCGAAACAGTTCTCTGCATTCGCAAATAGATGGGGATGCTTGAGTCCATGGGCAATCCGATCGGGTGACGCGAGAAAGGCTTCATACAGTTCAGGAATGTTGTGGACGATACAATCATCGTCCTGCGTGAAAATAATTGGATGCTGCGCTTGTTGAGCACATAAAAACCGTCCATAAGTAACTAGATTTTGATCGGCTTGAATGACGTGTACGCCCGCGATGTCGATTTCCAGATGTATTTCCGGATTGTTGTTCCAGATCAGGATGTCATCAATGAACGCGTACTGCCGCAGATGGGAAATGATTTGACCGAGATTGTCAGGACGTTTCCAGGAAAGCAGACAGGCTGAAACGGATTTCTCCGGTAGGGGAATATGGTGATTTCTGTGACCTCGTTCTTCGGTTGAAGAATTTACAGGAGAGGGGGCCTGAACATTCATAGAAACGCTGGTTTTTGATTGCCGGTCTTCAATCGATGTCAGTAACGCCTGCATACGGTGCTGATACGTGTGCTGAGAAAACGCTAACTCGTGTCCCTGCCGAGCAAGTTTTTCCCGTTCTGACTCATGTTTCAGGTAATAGTCCACTTTGTCGAGCATTTCTTCAGGACAAGTATAGGTGGCAAAATGTTGTCCCTCTGAAAACAATTCAGCCTGTCCGTTCTCAGCCAGATCATTGGTGAGCAACAGACTGCCACAACCTAATGCTTCGAATACGCGCATGTTGATATCGTTTTTAACACTGTGGTTAAAGACTACGCGGGAAGCGGAATAGATGCGGGCCATCTCTTCAAAATATTTCTGGCCAATAAAGTGATCCGGATATTTTTGAACGAGCGTATTAAGTAAGTCACACCGCTCCTGGCCAATCAGATTTCCTACAAAAGAAAAGTCATACTGTTTCTCTACCTGATAGGGACGGTGAATTTCTGGATCACAGGCTAAAGGCAACCACAGTGCGGATGAAATGCCTTTGTTTTGGAGTTTTCTGGCACCATCTTGCTGCGCAGCAAACACAAAATCGTAATGAGACGCTTTTTCCACACACCAGGGTAAATCCATGTGTGTATCAATCACCCAGCAAGCTGCTGGTCTGAGATGCTCAGGTAAATGATATTGAAAGCCGTCGTCAATATTGAGAAACAGATCAAACTGATCAGCGGGAATTTCTGGAATTTCTTCTGGTAGAAAGTGTTCTACATCCACTAAATCTCCTAATGCACGTCGACAGTAAAATCCAGTCGTTTCGGGACGTGCCTGATTGTCAAAAATGAGAGCGATACGCTTGAAATTCACGGTGTTCCTCACTGAATTGAAGCTATTGTGCTTTGATGGCATAACAATATAAGTCGCTAGCCTGTCGATTATGTTTTAGATAGAGTTCCTCAAAGATCGTTTCCTGGATCCAGGAGAGAAACAGTGGCAGGCTGACATTTTGATAGAAGTTGGCATCAGGACCATAGCGGGTCCCGGTGCGCGTAGTCCCATGCTCCTTTCGCCCTTCACCTGCGCATGTCATGAAGAAAAGGCCACCAGGACGCAGGAGTGTTAACATATGAGAAACAGTCTGAGCAGCATACGGATCATGCTCAAAAGTTTCATTCGAACAGACGACATCGAATGATCCCGGATCGGACTGGAATTCATGTCCTAAGCAAATCTGGTCGACATCAGGGCCTGCCTCTGCATCAATTCCGGTGTAATCTGAATTAATAAATTCGTCACGCACAGAGCCGTTAATGTTGCGTGAACCGACTTCCAGAACTCGTGTCCCCTCAAAAAAGTTCGAAAATCGTTGTTTTACTTCGTGACAAAATTCTTGTTGTGCAGGATGCGCCATGGAGATCCTTTCCAAGTCATGATTATTTAAATAAAGGCTGATTCGTCTTATTGAAAAGTCGTTGGTAATCGCGTTGGATGACATCCTGCCATCGAAATCGTTCTTCAAATTGCCTTCTTCCATTTTCTCCATAGGCGTTTAATTGCTCTGGGTGATCGAGTAGTTGATTGAGCTTCCTTGTCCAGTCTCTGACATCTCCTGGTTGGCAGAGCAAACCTGTTTTCTGGTCTGAAACACTAAAAGGGAGTCCCCCAAGATTGCTGGCTATAACGGCTAAGCCACTGGCCATTGCTTCAACTGAAGTTCGACTCAGACCATCAGGAACGACAGTCGGTACGGCACAGAGATCAGAGTGCCGATAGTAGCGGGGAAGTTCTGCCTGTGACTTCCAGCCCACATATTTCACAAATTCCTGTTGTTCCTGAGGGGGATCAGAGGTCACAATCAATTCGAAGTCCTGCCTTGTCTTCCAGAGCTGTTCACAGGCTGCCAGTAAAACAGGGAACCCTTTGATTGGTTCATGGATGAGCCCGGCAAAGATGATGGAAACTTTGGACTCACTGATTTCTGAAGGGCACTTTTCGTCTGCAGGCAGTGGCCAGGGGAATCGGGAGTCATCCATTCCCCAGGTGACGACTTCCACACGATCACAAATAGATTCATATTGCGCTGCAATAGTGGGATTCAATACCAACACTGCTTCCGCATTTTGAAATGATTGCTGTAGGAGTTCATTGTATTCAGTCGATCCGACTCCGCTAAGCTGTCGTTCTAACTGGTGAAGCTGACCGGATCGATTTTTGACAAGGCAGTTAAAACACGTCTCCGCGTTGGTAAATTGATTATTTTCACAGGCAACAATACCTTGAGGTCCTGGAAGAATCTGTAAATTATTCAGGGGGCAAAGACACTCCAAGGCCTGCATTCGCAGAAAGTAAGGAAACTCATTGACGGCATCTGCCAGATGGGGTTTGAAATTCCAACTGTCTGTGATGAGCACACAGTCTGGCCCCCACTCACGAACTGCCATTCGAATACGATCCCGAATTGTATTTGCTTTCCATTCTTCTGGTGCAAAATTCAAGATTTGACTTTGAATAGGAGCACCAGATTCAATCTGGCCGATCTGCCAGGGATCATAGCGGACACAGAAGTGTCGCACTTCGTACCTAGACTGTTCCAGAAACTGAACCAGTTCCGTAGTATGGATATTGCCGCCACCCGTTGATGGCCAGTTATATAAAAAACTGACGATGGCGATTTTCTGGTTACCATCAGAATCAAGTGGTTGAGAGATGGAACCGTTAGATTCAGTCAACGTGGCTACAGAATTCACTGAGGGAACTGAGAATCTCTGAGACACTGTCTGCCTGGCAGATACACCAATCAATATGCGATCAATAATCGTTTTGAAACGCTTGCCGATGTTCTTCCGTGAAAGCGACTCTCGTAACTCAGCTCCAAATTCAAGCGTTCGTTCACGATATTCATCAGAAAACCAATATTCATGATCGTCGACTGAAGCTACTTGAAACCCTTGTTTGGCTAAATGTCTGACGCTGGAACTGTCTGAGTTCATAGCCAGAGGCAAACCGGATGCGAGGCATTCAATGGCTTTAGTCGGTGGTTTGTGTCTGGCCCGAAAATCTGTACCCTTGATATCGATTGCACAATTAGCAAGTCCGGCCCACTCAACGTGTTTGTCCGGAGTCCATTTCTCAATACGAACTGCCTGATTTCCAGTAAATCCTAGTTTGATTGGAGAGACAGCTGATGCTCTCTGCTCCAGATTCGTGAGAATCCACAGTTCACGAGGCAGTGGATTGCGGTTGATCCATTCAACCAAGGGGGGAAGATTTGAACAGATTCCCGTCCAGAGAATTGGTCCCTCTTCTGGCTTAAAACCAAGCGTTTCAGAAACGAATCGCACATGATGATCGAGATATTCTACAGGCGCATATGAGTTGAAATATTTTCGGAGCGATTCAGCGTGTGCGATGATCTGTCGGCATTGAAACAGCCAGTTTCCGTCTCGGTCAATGTCACGCACGGACCCGTAGCCATCTACAGGGCAAAAAATCACTGGGACATCTGGAGGTCTTGTCTCCATCAATTGCGGAAAGTCGTACTTAACAATGATGGCCAGATCACAATGGGGAATAGACTTCGTAAAGAATTCGATCTCATAATTCTTTGACAGCTCCTCTCCAATCTCTTTTCCGATCCATTCCCAGGAACCAATGCCAGGGTAAACAGGACCTATACCGATGTGAGATCGTTGCTCTGTCATTTATATTCCAGACGCTATACATCTCAACTCAGGGAATGCAAACCTGAAAAGAGAATGGAGTATGATTTATTGCGTTAAGAGTGATCAACGAGTTTTGAATTATTAACTCGAAATTTATTTCCAGGTCAGGATTAAAGGAAACAATAGATCTGCCCCCACGTCTATTGTGATTTTATGTTACGTTCTTATACTGTAATATCAAGTTATTATTTTATTTTAATATACATCAGATGTGATTAAACATGCACTATTGTGGTGTGATCATTTTCTTTGATTTGTGGTCCAAGTGTTGTGTTTACCGCTGAGATGAGGTTGAACTTATCGAGTACTGGAAATCTGACTGTGTTAAAACACAAAAACGATTCGAGACCTCGCTCATTTTGTAATTTATACGAAGGGTACCAGACAGATTTGAGTTTGAGGGACAATAACTAGTAGCTACAGTGGACAAATCACAGACACAGTTTCAATGAGATTGGAATTACATTGGATTCTATAGATACCATAATGGGGGAGCCTTCAATGAAACACTGACCGAATCGCAGCTTGTTTCACTTCGGGAAAGAGGTGACGATAACGACGGCGCATTTCTTCCGTCGTGTGTCCCACGAATTCATCGATCAGCCTTTGGTCAATTGAATGGGATGCAAGATTACTGATGAAGGAATGCCGCAGGCAATGCCACCCCGGAATGACGCTCCATTTACTGTTTTTCAACACTCTCTTGAAACTACTGTGTGCCTCATCACGTGTAATAGGTCGGGCTTTTTTAGCCTGTTTTTGATTGAATATATCCATTAGGGCGAATGTATATTTTCCACCAGGATGCTCGTCTTTCCATTCCTGCAGTGTTTCTTTCAGTAGCGAAGACATTGGAACCCTGCGCGTTGATTCTTGCCCACGACGACGCTTTTTCTCGCGAATAATAAGTACATCACCCCGAATGTCGGTGAGCTGCGATCGCATGAGTTCACTACGACGGGCTCCTGTATGTGCTGCCGCGACAATCATTGGATATAGAAACGTGTGCGATGCTTTCTTACGCACATGTTGAATCAATTGATCAATCTCATCTGTTCTCAGATACAAGCATTCCCAGAGCTCGCTTTGCTGTTCCTCAGTCAGATCGCCCTGTTCGATCTGAACTGTGATTTCATTGAAGGTTTGAAAGATAGGTCGTTCGGCTGACTTTGGAAGTTGTACATCTCGAATTTCAGGAATCTCAGAATCATGTTTGTCACGCTTCTTACCCCACTGAAGTACGCGTCTCAAAGTGACCAGTTCTTTTTTAATTGTATATGAGCTAACTTTTCCTTTCCGACGACCATTTTCTCTCCGACGTTTCTTGCTGTAGAGATCAAGGGCGTTCAAATCAATGTCTTCAATGACTACATCTTTCCCCAGAATGCGGAGTAAATTATTCCGATGTGTTTTTATTAACGAGATCGTTGATTCTTCCAGGGAATCGTCTGGCAACGAAGTAAAAAACGATTCGAAAAGGTCGTGAAGAGAGAGCCGAGTTTCAGAAATTGAATCACTATCACTGACATGAGGAGTTGTTAATTTGCCATCAGACAGCAAAAACGTTGGAATATCGGCATCAGGTGGCAAAGAAATTCGACCACTCTTAACGTCTCGAACCGTCTGTTCAAGATTTGCCAGTAATCGATTGGCTTCTGACTCGTCATCGGTATGCAGCGACCGCGTATACTTCTTGCCGCCGAACCGAAACACGACATTGAAATAGCCAGTGCGGTTCTCAAGTGAGGCCATGAGAGACGATAGCACCTTGCAGGAAAAACATTGTGAAGTCCAGATCTGCCCGATTGTGGGCGCCGTTTTCAATTTCGAAGGATGAGTGGTCTTGGACCATGATTTAGAATGCGTTGGACTTCTTCATGACTGACTCGCCATTCATGTTTCCGCCCATTAGCTTCCTTTTCTGCAGTAATACGACCAAGGCGGCACCACTCGCGGACTGTAAACTCGGCCCGGCCTGTAAGTTCCGCGAGATCCGCTGTGCTATACCATTCCTTCTGAGACTTTTGTTGGATCAGTTCAGAGAGAAGCATTTCGATCTTTTCGAGTCGATCCTCAATTTCTGGGACGTTCATCTGCATACCTTTCAAGTTTCGAGAAAGAGGGGACGGTGATCGAAGTTTCAATCACCGTCCGGAAATGAATCTGCCGGTGCTTCAATCCAGAATGATTTCGGCTTCAGCCCGTTCAACGTATGCCTGTGCCATTTGCAGCACGCGGACGGCCTGAGGTAATTCCGCCAGGTTGAAGGAAGAGGTATATTTAACGTCCTCCCCATCCTTATACCGTTTCTGCACATTGACACTGCGAACCGTGATGGGGCCTTCGTCTGTTTCAATTTCATGCCCGAAAACGGAAGCCGTGATGAATCCAATTCGGAACACTTTTTCCGGAGGATTATTACTGTTTCGTTTTGCACTTTTTTTAGCCATTGGTTCAACCTTTCTGTGGAAGGAACAGTTCTGAATTGCCTCTCATAGTTAATCAGCAACCCGTGAGATTCGTTTACCTGTCTGCATTGAAAAAACATCGAATCGAGCAGACAGACCGCGACCATGACACGAGTTTGCAAAGTGCGCAAGGAGATCGTGAACATTTTCAACGAGAGTTTGGCGGTCGTTTGAAACCGAACAAAGGGTGATGAGCGGGAGAGGATGTTCCGCTCATCGAATGAGATTCAAACAATGAATCGATTTCAGCCAGTCAAAATGCCTGGTACATCCAAAGATGACACTCGACGAAGTTGTCCAGCCTCCTGCCACAGAGGGTAGGTTTGATTCCGGAACGGTTGAGAGGGCAACCGTTCCGAAATGCTTTGATTCTCACTCCATTCTCGTTGGCTTGAGCAAGCTCCTGACAACCAACGAAAATCCTTCACCGTTGCGTTTGCATCCTTAAGCATCGTTCTGCTCCTCAGCTTTGCCACCGTTTTCAATAAATTCCCATGCTTTGATGAGTGCCATTGAAGCGGGCAGTAAATGTTCCGGAAAAAGAACGTGCGTTCGCTTTGTCTCATTGCCATCCCGGTAGGAACGGGTGAGACTGACCATCCACGTTTCGCGTGATTGTCCGTCGACAGAAGGAATCTGCTTGGGCCAGACAGCAGCGCTGATACCGCTGAATTCCACACGACAAATGGGTGGCTGTTTTGCTTCCTTAACCTTGTTAGTGGCGTTAGAAACTTTTGCCGGTGTTGTTTTCTTGTCATTTTCCATAATGATGAGGGAGTAAAGAAATTGAAATCCGTCAAATTGACGGGACGAAAGACCTGTCTCAACCAAATACCAAACCAACCCTCTCTGGTCGGGTTGAAGTTGAAACCGGTCGTTACATCCAATAAAAGTTGATGAGCGCGGGAGAATAACCTGCTCATCGAGTTGAATTCCTGATAGGAATTATGGTCAGCTTTAGAAAGCGTCTGGTACGTCTGAAAACGACACTCAACACATTCGCGAGCCTGCATCCGGAAGTTGACAACGGCAACTTCCGGATGACACACTGTTCTCACTCCTGCGGAATCGCTTCCGTCCTGATGGTCAGACCATCATAAATGCGACTCCCACCACCAAATGCAGAGCCAGGAGGCTCAATTCAAGTCCCATGCCCGGGAGGACACGGGGCTTGTTGGTTTTTCGAGTTGGCTGTGAAGCCCACTCGATGGTTTGAAACAGGTTTCGCCACTTTCCTTCCTGTTTTTTGAACTGAGTTGCCTGCTTCTGAAAACGGCTTAGATCTTCGAGAAGTTTTCTCCTCCGTTCTGTCAACCGATTCCAGTCATCAGCAAGGTCGACCTGGCGGGCGAGCAGTTGCATGTTGACAAAAGTTGGTTGTTTCCAAAACTGAAACCAATGTGGTTTCGCAATGACAATCGGTGCCATCATTTTGGAATCGACATCGTGTCGCACTGTGGTTGGTACGTGTTCCATACAGTTAGGGGTGAAATGGGGTACAAAAACCGCCCGTAGGCGGACATCGAAAAAGTTCGCTCCCGTAAGACGCTGCCGTGTCAGCGTGTACAAGAGATCTCGAACTTCCTGGATGTATTCAATCCGGTCATGCCGGAATCGATTCGTTTGAAAGGCACGCAATGGACTGTTATGCAGACTTGCAAGCTGTCGCCCAAACCAAAACAGTCCGGCATTGCCGGTTCGTAAAAAACAAAACAACATACATGGGAGGGAGTACGACTTATGCTCTTCTGACCAGAGGAAGAAGAGTGGAAAACAATCTGACAGTGGCAGGCATATGGCCGGTAGCTGACGGATGGTTTTCCGGGGGTGTCGGGGGCGATCTAGCCCCGACCTCACAGGTTGACTCGGTTCACCCCTGGAAAGCTGTGAGGTCGGGGATGGATTGAGCTTGCCGAATGACAGCCACGACACCCGTAAGTCGTTGGTGGGCAAACAAATACACATACAACCCACAAAACAGTCAGCGTATGTCGGGGCGGAGACCTGCCCGGAGACTCCGAAACAGGTAAATCGTTCATGATTTTGAGACTGCCAACGCATTGTCTGCCTCCTCACTATTTCGAACTAATTCTGATGTGACGGTTAATGATGTCGTTGGCTTGACCAACGGTTGTGGCTCGTCAGCTTCCGTCCGATACCAGACCCGCTCATGCAGGAATGTTTTCGGTGTTAATTCTGTCAGTGACGCAAACCGCCAGAAATCTGCGCCTGTTTTTTTCTGAAAAGCGCGACGAAGGGCATCACGCCGTTTTACACTCGGTGCAACCATCACCACGGTGAACCGATTCAGAGTTGTTTCCGGGAAATGTTTTCGGTGCCGTTGTTGGCGATGGAGTTCCGTATAACCGGGAGACTTCAATGCCGCGACACGATTGTGACTGTAGTTGTCACGATCCCGATCCTGCTCCAAATAGAAGACACCACGATGCCCGTCTACTTCCAGCAGAAAACCGGAGTCGGGAGCACAAATGATTTTTTTAGGGGCCGTCTTGAGTTCGGCATACAACCGAATTCGTTGTTTGGGATCAGGGTTCTCCGGATTGAGATATTCCTGCTCATTGCACCAGGTCACCAATTTGACAGAGCTTTGGGCAATGGCTTTGTCGAGCAGCATATGCGTGTTGGCAACCGCCAAATAATGATACAGATGCATCGGCTGCGCAATGCTGGTCGGCTTTACTAAATAACGATCGTCTTCAAAATGCTCCGCTAAAAACTGGCAACCTTTCTTTGCCAGATGATAGACGGGAGCCGGAGTCTCATCGCGCGGGTTCACGACCAGCATCCGCTGTTTGCTGATATAGCCGTCGTGCAACAGAGCCGAAAGGCGGCGGCGGGAGAGGCGACCATCTCGGTCGGTCGGATAGCACTCCTGCTGCACCATACGGCGATTCATCAAAAAATACCGGGCCAGCTTCTCGAATACCGGAATGTCTCTTGTGGTAATCATCGTCTGTCTACCTCTAACTGGGAAACGGATCATCACCTGCATCCTGCTCAGGTAATGCCAGACCCAGATTGTGAATGATTGCTTCCAGTTCCTGTTGACGTTCGGCTAAGACCTGCTGCGGGGAAGGAAAGACCTGTGCTAACAGGTCCAGGTAATGTTCCATACGCCGCGCAACAAATCTCGGGGACCAGCGAGCAGGATCTTGTGCCAAGGGGAATTGAATCCGCATCGGTTTTCCCGGACCGTAGACAATCGCTTCTCCAATCTGCAGTGATGCCAGCCGGGTCGCATACATCAGCTGGTGTTCTTGTGGCGAATAAAAGGTGACTCCAGTCACGACGTCTCTCCAAAGTAGCCGAGGAACCAATGACTGTTTAAAAGTTCTTCCCCTCGTTTTCCCCACAGATTGCGACCAGCTCTGACTGGTTTGGTGAGAGTGTCCCTTCGAGCCTCCCGTCGTCGAAGAACGACCATCGGTACGGTTTTCAGATTGCCCTGCTGTCGAAGATCGGGCATCACTGACCGCCTGTCGTATCTGTTGCAATTGTGTGTTGTAGGGATTCTGACTGGTTCCCGTTGTTTGCGAGCTTGATTCCGAATGACTGGTGGATGAACCCACCGAATGGCTCTGGGTATCACTCCACTGCTCGGTCTCCGTAACACCGTTTGATTCAGAGCCTCCCGTTCCCCTGGTTTCCGACTCACTTTCACTGAAATCCATCAGGGTGACTAAATCATGGCCCGCCTGATACTGCTGCGACTGCACAGTCTGATGTTTCACTCGCTGAGGATCATAGGTTGGGAACCCGATGATCTCGCCGAAAAACTTCGCATCATACGGATGCTTATGGCGAAATAGAAAATGTAGACCACACTGCCCAATCAAGGCATTTAGTAAACGATCATCCACACGATCCGGAAACGGATTCGCCCCTTGCGTGGCACAAACCAGACGTAATAAAAACTTGCGGATTTGGCCGGCTGCAGCAGTCAGTTCCGGTCCTGATCCCCTGGCAAAGACGGGAAGCTCATCCAGAAAGGCAAAGTACGGAGTAGGAGTATCACTATTAAAAACGTCGTGTAATAACTCGGCCAGAAATAAATTAGCTAATATTTGCTGATCTTCCTCCCGCAAAACGCCCCCTTGTCTGAGATTGACAATCACGATGGCGTTTTTTCGTCGCAGCTGTCCAAAATCGAGTACCCCGCTCGTCCGGGAAAGCATGGCTTCGATAATCGGATTACTGAAAAACCCCAGGATGCGGTTGCGCGTCGATTCGATCTCTTCCCGGATATCTTGCGGACGACCGGCGGCCAGATTCTCAAAGAAGTGCCGTGCCATGACATCGGGGACCGCTTGTACCAGAGCATTGTAGACATCAGAACCAACATCCAGAAAATGCTTTGCATCCGCCAGAGGTAAACCGAGTTCTGCAAGCGTCTTCAAAATTCTCATTGTCCAGGTAAAGAGGCGGGGACGACTGTCAAAATCTTCCTCTCCCCAGGCAGAGAGCAGAATCCGGCAAACATGCCCGATTTTACTGACCAGCCGAGCGCGGTATTGGATCGGGTCACGGGTCGATTCGACTGCGAGGGGATTGATACAGGTCGTACGCGATGTCTCAGCCGGATCGATATACACGACCCGGTTGCGGATCGATGCTTTCTGAGCCATACACCAACTCAGTATGTCTCTCGGATCAGAACCGTGCGGGCTTATGAACAGAAAGCCATATCCCAAGATCGCCAGGAGCTGCATCAGCACTTTCATCGCATTGCTCTTTCCGAAACCGGAGTCGCCGGAGATGAAGATTCCCGCCTGACTCTCAGCAAAAAGCTGTTTCGACGAGAAAAACGAATGCCGTCTGGTTCGGGATAGTCGCTTCGGTCTGATAGTTCTGGAAAGCTGGTTCATGTCTCTTCTCCTCGATTACCAAGCGTCATTTCCATCAAGGATTCCACTAATTGCTGGTCCTGTGCTTCCTGTAATTGCTGCTTTGTATCCGGATCCAGGCTCGCCTGATTCAGCGCAGCCTTCCGGTCAGCATGCTCCCGCTGCACTCGCTCTAACGTGGCAGAGAAATTTTCTGCTGGTCTCATGGTTCTGTTTTGCAACTGCCGCGAAGCTGCCTGTTCAATATAACTCGCCTCAAAACCGGCAACGCCCAGTGCCTCGACCAATACCGTGAGAGAATCGAGCAGAACCTGGGTCTCAGTACCCATCCGCAGACGGCGTACGAAATGTCTGACCAGTTTTTGCCGAAAGCGACGATACTGCCTTTGCCGCAAAGCCAGTGGAACCTCACTGGCGGCCTCCGCCCGAGAGGCCGCCCGCTGAAAATCAGGAGCCTGATCCAGCTGCAATAAAGCGACCTGGAGTGCACGATATTTTTGATTGAGCGCTTGTTGCCGACGGCGACGTTCATACATTTGCCTCTGCTGCTGTTGCTGGCGTCCCACTGAAACTGCATCGTTCTGTCGTTGCCATAGGTTCTGCCTGTGAGCAGACCGGATCACGCGATAGAACCGCTTACACAGCCACCAGCCCCCACCAGCCAATACCACAAGTATCAGAAGTATTTCCATGTGATATTTCCCCCCTTAGAAGAAAACATATCTAAAGTACTAACCGCCCCTGTTAATTGACGGTCGTTGATTTTTTCTGGTGTCCTTGCTCCGTTCTCACCCGAATAGAACCTGAGCTTCCTTCTGCCGAACGCGAAAACGTGATTCCACGATACGTTTCACAATCCGGACAGTAAGCGTTCCCTTCATCCGGATCGCTCAATGCAATGGAATTCCAGGCAAACAACGATGGGCATTCTGCATCGACTCCCAGATGCTTGCGGATCACATCTTTTCCATTGATGCGAAAATCGGGACGGATGCCGACCTGAATAAATTGGCGGTCTCCCAGCTGGTCAATCAATTGCCCAAAGCGATTCTCACAACCTCGGGTAAGAAGCCCCAGACAAATGTGACCGGCAATGGAGTCGAGCAATTGGATATCGAAAATTGTTGCGCCGTCACTCGGAGGATCGAGCGAACGCCCCTGCTGAGCAGCCTGCTGTTGTGCCTGATAGCGACCACTGCAGAGGCAGCGAAAACAGCATTCAAGATCCGGATGCCAAAAAACGACTTCGCCTCCGGCACCACCCGGATACAGGCCGATCCAGATTGCCGAGGCATTTAGAAGGAGAGCAACCTCATTACCCCGAGATTGGGCGGCAAAGGAATCGGTCGCAAAAATGAACAGATCACTGCTGCCGAATGATTCACGTATTTCTTCATCACTCAGTTTTGTAAAGTCCTCCGGAAAACAGTCCACCACCGCTTCAGGATTGATTTCCCAGATCTTGTTAGCCACAGCATGCACCTTCGGCATCCCAATATCAGCCGGAGAATGCCCCTGTCGAGAAATGTTTGCGTTTTCAATGATATCCAGGTCAACAAGCTTCCAGTGTTGCACACCGCATCGAGTGAGATTCTCAATCAGTGGCGCAGATCCACCGGCACCGATAATTGTCACTACCTTGGATTGGATGGTTGGAATATCAATCACATTTTTGATTCGCTCAAATTGCATGGTTCCATGCCTTTCTTTAATGAACTACGTTGTAAACATTGCTCGCTGCTCCTGAATAAAACCCGCCAATGCCGTCAGATCAGAATCAAGCGGGGAACCAGGACTTCGCGGGGATTACTGGCATCGATCTGGTAGGGATAGAGTCGACCATCGGCAACAATCGGGAGCATCACTTGTGTTGCTTCCGTGTTCTTAGGATTGGCAAACAGTTTGGCGACATACTCCAGATCCCCAAATGAAGGGTGCAACGCTCCGGGCGGATGTACGTGAACGACCCCTTTGCAATTCAACCCGACACCTTTTCGGTGTCTCAGGGTTCGATTGAGACTTGCGGCATCCAGGGTAAATGAAGAATACGTCGCATGACCGTTTTCGTCGGGAACATAGTGCGTGACGAGATCATCCTCTGCCGTAGGTCCCAGTAAAATTCCGGCCTTCTCCTTCTGAAAAGGATGCTCTACAAGATCTTCCAGAATTTGCTGGTAAACCGACCGAATCATTATCAGGATCGGGCCGAGGCCGGTCACTTTGAGATCTGATATTACGTCTTGTTTGCTCCCTTTGCGTTTCTTCCGACGACCAATGATAGGCTTCGGATTTGGTTGAATCTGCGTTTCCGGATCAGAGTTTTCTTGAATGAAGTCCGATCCGATAGGGAAGCCATCACAACACGCATTTTGTAGCGAATCCAAGTTTCTTCGCCAAAGTCCAGGCAGGTCGCCGTGAAAAGCGAGTGGGGGACTAAACATGATTGTTCTCCGGTTAAATGTGACAGAATAAATAAAAATGTGGGAAAGCCGGGGATCGATCATTTTGGTATCGACCCCGGCAATGCTCAGCCACTACAGATAGACTTTCATAACTGTCTCTATCTGCCAGTGTGCAGAGTTCCGTCCTCCAGTTCTTCAATACCAAATACAACGTATTTCATGACGAAGTCCTTCATTCAATGTCGTTCCACCTGGTAACCAGTCGTCATCGCAACGTTGGAACGAAGCCCGCTGTGGTAACGACCTCAGAAAAACACAACCGTTAAACGTTTACTCGCTTGCGGCCATTGGGAAATCTGCCAGTACGGACGTACTGGCTGTACCCTTCACAAAAAGCTATTCCAATCGCTTTCGCCTTATCGAGCGTGCGTGGTTCCTTTCCTTTGGAAACGCAAACCCTTCCATCGGAATACAGATGGCAATCATTCACGTTAGTGCTCTGTGGATTGTGCGGGTGTTGGGAGCAACGAATCTCATACGTCCCATTCCATTTCTGTTTGTACGTGACGGTATAGTTATCACTTCCATCGACCCGGTAATGTTTGGTAACAGCCATTGTTTTGGTACTCCTTCTTCATAGGAAAATTGTTTTAGTGAAACCCGAACAACGGGATTGAACACAGACGGTAAAACATATTACTTCGATGAAACTGAACTCGCTTTCGGGACAGAACCGTTCTTCTTTTCAGTTTGAGACTGACGAAATCGAAGCAGTTTTTGCAGTTCCTGGAAACAAAGAATCGCATGATCGATAGTTCCATCGGCAGAAGATATTTCCACCGCTTCGCCTTCACGTCCTGCGTATTCACATTTAGCTTTTTTGTGGTAACTGTGAATGGTGTACATTGATTGTTGGACCTTTCTCGTTTGATATTGAGACAGTAATGCTATTGCTTTGTTATGATTTCTTTGATCTTTAACCAGAGACGTTGGTGGACTAACACAAAAGGTGTTTTGATCGATGCGGTGGTCACTCCCGAAGCGATAGCACCTTCCAGGTTATGATTGAACATCCAGACAACGACCGTTGAGGTTACAAAGAGTGTCCCCCACAAACTAAGCTTTTCCAGAACATGGATTGTCATGTTTGACTCCCTTAAATGATTAGCCAAATAATAAAAGAGTCTCCGGTCGTATCCGGACATCCCTGTGGAACGCTTAGAAAAACCAACGTCCTGCTCAAGATATACATTCAGCATGTAGATGCTAAATCAATGTCTGGACGAGAAATTGGAGACGAGACGGCTCCAGGAGTACGATATCCTTTTAATGACATCGCTCTGCCAGGGGGCTCTACCCTTAGGCGCAGGCGCTGCAGTTTCCACGCTTTTGCAACGGAATTAAGTCAGTTGCCGGGACTGCGATGAAAACGAACACCACGCAGCAGGTCATTTATCAGACCAGTCGTATTGGCGGTGTGGCAATGTGCCAACCATGCCTGCAACGAGCGGCTGACATCGCAGCAATCGATTTCCCCTGCAGAAAAAAGCCGCTGTTGCTGACGGAGTCGCGACCGCATGCGGCGGACACTTTGTTGAGCCAAACGTCTACCGTTGGGTTTCAGTCGAAATCCAAGGTATTTCACGCCATGCTGTGAAGCATGCACTACTGTCTTTTGGGAATGCAACCGAAGACGAAGCGTCGCCAGAAATCGGACCACTTTTTCAGCTGCCGACCACAGGACTTTTTTCTCATCGGCAAATAGTAAGAGGTCATCTGCGTAGCGCACATATCCCGGAATACGGAGTTGCTCCTTGATGAAGTGGTCGACCGGATCGAGCAGCACATTGGCAAAAAACTGACTGGTGAGATTGCCAATCGGCAGTCCGGTCGGACGCAGGATATCTAATAGGTTATCACCTGGGAACCAGGTTCGAGGCGTCTCATCATCGAATATGCCCTCACCTGAAGCCACGATTTTCGAAACCAAGTCCAGTAGCCGATGATCGACGATTGTACGCTTCAGCAAATCAAGCAGTATCTCATGGTCAACGTTCGGAAAGAACCGCTGAATATCGGTTTGCAGGACAAATGAATGACGGCGGAGAAAATGCTGTGCCCGGTCGAGAGCTCGATGTGTTCCCTTTCCTCGGCGACAGGCATAACTGTCGTGAAGGAACCGCCGCTCAAAGAGCGGTTCGAGGACATTCACGATCGCATGGTGGACGATCCGATCGCGGAAGGGGGCAGCACTGATTTTGCGAGGTTTGGGATCACGTATGAAGAAATGCCGATAAGGTCCGGGTTCATAAGTTCCACCATCAAGTTCGCGTTGAAGTGTGAGCAAGTTCGATTCCCATCCGAAGTCAAAGGCGATGGCTCCACGTTTGAATCGCTTGCGGCGGCGGCAACGACGAGAGGCAAGTGTCAAGTTGTCCCATGATGCGAACTGGGGCCAGAGATTGCCGTAGGATTTTGCCACCGTGTCCACCTTTCAATAGAAACAAAAGACGGGTGGGGACGTTCGCTGACGCTACCAGCCCCCGCCCGTCGCTGCGGCTTCGGCCCCGTCGCCCAAAAAAGAAACACTCTCATACCCTCTTTTGGGATGGGTACACAGGAAACAGACCTGTCGTCCTCTTGGCACAGGCCGGACGTGCAGAACACACCAAGGTGCAGCAGACCCGACATCTGGCATAACGAACGATTCGGGGAGAACAATCACTCGGCACAATCGAAAACCAATTGTGTTGTTCCTGTTGTCGGGTGTGTTCCTGTTGCGGTACGCGGACCGACAGTTGTCGGCGTTGTTGTTCCACGACCCGCCACGCAACACGCGCAACGAACCCACGGTTAGCGGTCTGCCCCCTTTTGCCAGGCCCCCAGAAGTCGGCCTAGCTCATCAACACATTCTGCCGCAAATCGAAATTGATTACTACCTAATAATGTCAAATCAATTGTATAACGGAGCAGACCACGTAGGCAGAGTAGCTTGCCGTCGGCAAGTGCGAGAAATTCTTGACGCTGTTTACCACGCAGCGTGTTCGCCATCAGGATCAGTTCTTCAAACTCGAACGCGACACCTTCCAGACGATTCGTGTAACTATGCCGTAGATGCTTGGGAAATCGCTGGGTGTGTTTCAACAGCCAGAAAATAAAGTCGTGTGTTTTGACAAAGAGTGGTGTCTTGGGAACATTCATGGCCGCATTGCGACTGGGGGCTTCGCCCCCAGACCCCCTAGAGTTCAGAGTACAGAGATACAGAGTTCATTAAGATGAGGACGACTCGGGGAGAACAATCACTCGGCACAATCGAAAACCAATCGTGCCGTCCCCGCTGCCGGGTGCGTCCCTGCTGCGGTACGCGGACCGACAGTAGTCGGCGTCGTTGAACCACGACCCGCCACGCAACACGCGCAACGAACCCACGGAATCGTTCAAATTGGCGGTGAAAACCATCTTGTCTACATGCGTCTTGATCATTTCGAGTTTTTGTACTCGAGTCGCCGACTTGACAATGTGATTAGGGATGATCTCTTGTTGCTGGAGCTGCTTGATGATTCTGTCGAGGTAGAAGTCATGGGAGTAGCTGTCCTGGCACCATTCCAAAACGTTGCCGTGCATATGCCAAAGCCCAAACGCATTCGGGAGAAAATCATCAGTTAGAGGATCACCGTTTCCGGAAACCGGAACCGTGCACTGACGATATTTATTGTTGGCAGCATCGTCACGGTAATCGTCAGAGTCCCTGCTCGGATCGAAGTTGACCTCCCTCGTCGAGATTTTTTCAACGTTGGTTTTGTTAGCGAGAGAAAACAATTCCCGTTCATCATCATGTCCCGCTCGGCAGGCGAATTCCCATTGTGTTTCGGTGGGAAGTGCGTACTCTCCACCCAGCCAGCGAGAAAAAACGACTGCATCATACCACGACACACAAACAACGGGTGCATGATTGGTAAACTCAATGGCTACTTCGCCCTCATCATTTTTGGGAGCCACTCGCTCGAAGCTTTGCGCAAAAATGGTTTCCAGATTCGGATCGAATAAGCGGTATTGCTCCCTCGTCACCGTAGTCGTCTGCATTTCGAACTTTTCGACCCGGACACGATGAGGCGGAAACTCATTCTGATACTTGCTCGCTCCCATTCGAAAGATTCCGAAACCCTCGTTTGTGTTCGGACAAGGAGCAAAGTTCTCCACCAACATACGAGCGATTTCACCACGACACCGCGTAAATCCTGGATGTGGGTTCTGGTCCTGCATTCGCATGAGTTGCTGAAATTCACCCCGAAAACGATTCAGAACGAATTCTGCTCCAGGTAGCTGGTCTTCCTTATTGGGTGTTATAAATCGTGGCCAAGCTTGAAACATCAATTTGGTTGGTCGCGAGCCGCCATTCTTAGGCGGAAGGAATAAAACAGAAAGAGAAGCGGAAAGAATCTTTGGATTGGACTGCACGATTGTAGCAGGCATCTCGATGGCGAAACGCCATGCGTCCATCCAGGCTGGGTCGTTCGCGCGATCCAGCAATACTTCACGCTCGACACACTCAATCTTTGTGATGTTCTCCTTGTTATCATGCTCGATTAACGCCCAACCACCCCGCTGTTCGTTTTGTGCTAAATACAGTCCACAGTAAAATTCCATCATACTGCGGTGCCGAAACCCAAAAACGCTTTGTGTACTTGACAGAATGACTCCTCGATACGCAAGCCCAGCCGCTTTCCCAACTTCCTCCCATTCCTCGTCAGTCACAGACTCGGCCAGACGTGCAGACACATTTTTGCGAAAATTCCTGACTTCTCTTTCCCCCCACACACGACCGCTGTAGCCACCTTTACTCGAACGACCATCAACCATCATTTGGAAGCCTGCCGCGCTCACGATGCTTTCGATTCGATTTGGAGCCTCCTCACTAAATCGCCATCGAAGTGTTGGCAACGCTCGTTTGGTTTCGTGAGCGATTACTTCCAAGTAAAGTTCCGAACGATTTGCAAATGAACCGAGTAAATTGTCTTCGGCAAGATTTCGAATGTATTTCAGTAGGAGTGGTGATTGAAATAATGCTGAAATCTGGTCATATTGGGGAGCGATCTTCTTGAGGCCATCAATCAATCGTTCGCAGCGAGTTGCCCCCTCAGTTGATTGAGTCTCCTCGATGGTCGCGTCCAACCAAGCGTCTAATTCAGCGTCTATTTTCTTCGCTTGTGCATAAGTGACTTGTTCAATACGGGGATTATTTTTACAAAGCTCGTTCCACAAAGTTTCGCGTCTGCCAGGTAGATCTGCATCAGGCTCGGGCAGGTCGAGTTGCTCGATTGGTTTCAGCTCGTCATGAACGGGGCGAAGCTGAGTCAGATATTGATATTGCTGCTCGACGTCAAATGGGTCTATCTGTGCGTAACGCCAGTCTATATATAGAAATAATGGATTGACCTCATGTTCGACCCCGTATGGCCGACTAGTAAGCAGCACGCGACAATGCTGTCCAGTTTTCGCAAGGAACGTTTTGAGAGTGTCAGAGGCCGCAGTTACTTCATCCGGACCGAATTGATCAAATCCGTCGAGGATCAACACGACACGTCCTGCATCAAGGAGGGTTGACGTCAGTTGATTCGGATCGATCCCGTGACGCTCGCAGTCAGACTGAATTTCATCGCTGATCGCCCGTTTAAAGTCAGCAGGCCAGCCGAGTGCATCTTGAGTGGCAAATCTTACGGGGAGGCAAGCTTTGCCATTGTAGAATTCGTTCCAAGATTCCGTCGTAGAAAAATAGGCTTGCACGCGACGACTAAAAATCGTCTTTCCCATCCCAGAATCCTGCACAATACATATTCGTTGTCCGGCTTCAGATTTTAACAGTGCAACCAGTTCTTTCGTATTTCCACTGCGCGGAGTAACCGGCTCGAATCGTTGGCCCGAATCGCCTCCCACGGGGTTAGAATCCCGAAAATGCATACCGAGGGGCAGCAGCGAATAGTGGGGTTCCACATAGAAGCAAAGTTGCTCACGTTTGGTGTCCGTCTCACAATCCTGCTCCCAATTTTCGCGAAGCCGCTTGCAATACTTCTCAAGAACGACATCCACACTTGAATCAAATTGTGGCGGATCTTTGATCGGCTGACTGTCACCGCGACGAAAGAGTGACTCATAGGTCTTCAACAACCAAGAGAGTTGCTCTGCTGTTACAGGTTCAAACTTACCGGGTTTGTCTTCTGAAAGAATTCTGATACAGGTATGATCGAATAGGTCATCTGCAAGAAATCTGGCCACATATCCTGTCGAACTCGCTTTTGCTTGGTGAAAGCTGAATAGTCGAAGTAACAACGGATTCGTTGATTCCTCAGACTTGACATAACCAAACATTCGTTTGGCATAGTCTGTAAGCTCTCTTGGCTTAAGCTCCCCCAAAGCTTTACCGCAGGGCAGACGATCCGATTTACTAGCTTGATACACGACAACGCGTAAGATTAATTCAATCAATTCACATGCGCCTTTTTGCGGACTTGAATCGAAAGATATTGGACTTTCTAGTGGTTTATCTTCTGGTTTAGAACTGTGGCTCAACAGTCCTGAAAACCAGAACTCAGTATTTATCCAAGATCTGCTTATGTCAGGCGCTGTCTCTTTCGTCAAATCATGGATCTGAGCTAACGATCGGAAGTAAACTGTCAAACTTCCTTTTTTTGGCTTCTGGCTCTGATTTTTCATCCCCCAATTTTCCCCCGCGATCCCCCTTTTTTGAATTTTCTTTTATTAATCTCCCATAAAACAAGCGAAAAAACAAGTCACATTCATCGCGGGGGATTGGGGTTCAGCGGGGGGATTTTATTAGTCGGACACTTCTTGATTGTGGCAGACAATCAGCAAATCATGCTGTTTTCGGCCTTGGAAAGGCAAGTGCTCGCTGACTGCAGCAGTGGGCACCGGATGAGTTAGATCCGATGCCCGTGCCAGTGCCGCTGTTACATCGCGGAGAATGACGACACTGACTCGCACACATTACAGGTGCACCGGCGTTGTGGTCAAGCAGTTGTTCGCCGTGGAATACTCCAACACCAAAGGAGATGTCCATGGACACTCAGCAAAGAACTATACCACGTGGCCGAAGCTCTCGGCCTGACCCCCAACCTTTGCCATCGACAAGCGGAAATGGCGATCAAAAGCCCCCCCGTCCACCTGTCATCGTGGCGGGAGAAGGTGGAATGTTTAATCGCGAATTTATTGAAGGATATTTGCGCAGCCTTCGGGATTCGTTAGCCGACAGTGCTTATGGAGGAAGTTCTGAAAAAGATTCGGAATTCATGCACTGGTCACGTTAGATCGCCTGACACGCCGGGGGCGCTTCGAGTTTGAAGCGGCCCCGTTTTTCTTTCTATAGCAGTATCACAATAATGCTCTGCTTTAAAACCACGTAATTCACACAAGGGATAATCACAATGGTAAAATATAACAATACACAACATATTGAACAGTTAATCTGGGCCAATCATGATGGAAGCCGGTGGAATCATGATCCGCTAGATCCGGATCGTGCTGCGCGTCTCAGCAAAGAACTCAAACAGGCCGTTAGCGAAGATTTGAAAAATCGACTTGAAATTGGCCTGCATTATGCAAGCGATTACTCTGAACGTGAGATCGCCATAGTTGTCGGTAAAAACCCGTCAACCATTCACAGAACGATCCCGACAGCAATGCGATTACTGCGCGTGTATTTCTTAGTTACTCTGATAGGAGAGTGGCTTGATAAATATGGTGCCTGCCTGCTTTCCATACAGTCTGCTAAAACTATCAACTGGGAACACGATGGTTATTTCGTCACCCCACAACACCATCATTCCCTGCGGAAACGTCCTGGTCGGGAACAACTCCTCCGGCTTCTTAAACAGCAACGACGACTGCTTGAATTAGCAGCCGACCTGGAGGCAACCAATTCCGTACCCTATGTCGCTTGCTGGAAAGAGAAGCAAGCCAATCGCTGGTGCGTTGATTTTCCGCTGTATTTCAAAGACCGCAGTGCCGCAATCGCATTCGCCAAGGACAATAGTGTGAACTTCATTTTCCACATCGCTTCCAGTGAAAACGAAATTTTGTAATCAGGGAACAAGCGGATTGATATAATCTCTCCTACCTTGAACTCTCTCTGAATCTGAAACAGGGCGGCAAATTAATTTGCCGCCCTGTTCTCTTTAGCTTTCTTCAGAACCTACTTTTTTCGAAGCGCCCCACTTCAGTGGTCGAGGGTGATTGTATAGGTTTTTCCTTCTTCTCTTCTTCAGGTCCCTTTGAACCACCGTTTGTCATGTCTTTCTCCATTTCTAAATTTGAGTGCCAATAGCATTTTCCCATTTCAGGATATTTCCTATTTTGGGATACCCTGCCCAACTGAATAGTCTGCTGCAACTTGAAATTAAAAAAGAGCAGGCTAATGAAGAAATCTCGTTACTCTCAAAAATACTCACAGCTACTAAAAGCTTTAAAAGAAGCTAGAAAAGAAGCCGGGGTAACCCAAACCACGGTAGGAAAAATATTTGGGGCTCACGCTTCTTTTGTCTCTAAGTGTGAATCAGGGGAAAGAAGAATTGACGTGATTGAACTGGCGGCATTCTGCAGGATCTATAACGTACCGCTCGCGGATTTTTTACAACGAATCGATCCTTCATAAGTATTGACTGAGTCTCGGCCCCATCCAGATTATGTGAAGTTGACGGACCTTGGCCGCATAGACCTGGCGCGTGCTGCGAGATCCTAGAATGGTGTTGGTACGCTTGAAAGAAATCTCCTCCAGCAACTTCGGGCTGCTCATCGCGTTTGTATTGCCTGGCTTTACGGCCTTGTGGGGCGCGTCGTACCTGTCGCCAGACGGATCCATCTGGGTTTCTGGACCGCCCCGTTTGGCTGGGGTGATGCCGGCCTGCTCCTGCTCGCCGTAATCCTCTACATCGGATCCGCGACACACTTCGCAATTTTTACGAGCGCGTGAGCGACTTGCTCGCAACCAAACGTCCTGAGATGATCGACTGCGAGCAGACAATCGAAGCGGGCAGTGAAATCAGCCAACCCGTAGACAGGTAAAAGGTCACAGAAGACTGACTCACAAGCTCCTTACGATCGATTGAGTCAATCTTCTTTCTTCTTGCGGTTTGTTTTTTTCTTGTTAGTTTTCGTGTTTGTTGTAGGTTTTTGGGCAGGGTTTTTCTTAGCCACTTGTTCAATCTTCTTTAGTTCATCCAGTGTTTTCTCAAAGTCCTGATCAACAGGATGAGGGAGTGCAGCTTGTTGTTCTTTGTAGCGGTCGTATTCTGCTTCTGCTTTCTCTTTGGCGATTTCGTGTGAAATCTTGCCTGCATGACTGAGAACTTCACGGTCGGAAAGACGCAAAAAGTCGTCGAGCTTTTTGATCCAATCCGTCATATACATCGGCTGCCGATTCATCGCCTGTAATTCTGCGAATTCCAGATAGGCAGTGACAGTTCGATTCAGGACTTCAATTTCTGCTTCAGTGAGATAATTTTTCGCAACGCTCACTTCTGTCTTACGGGGCTTCGCCCCTTCCCAACTGGTCAATCCCATGTTCGGTTTCGTTGCATCAGCACGGCGATGAATGACTTCAGCGGCGGTTTGGCCATGAGCTGCCCAATGCATCTTGTTCTGGATCGTTTTGAAGAAGAGAGTTGAGGTTTCTGTTTGTGGGTCGTAATCGATGCTGGTTGCATAAATATCGAGAACCTTTCGCCAGAAGACGCGTTCAGAAGAACGAATATCTCGAATGCGTGATAGTAATTCATCAAAGTAATTACCGCCCCCCGCTCGCTTGAGTCGTTCGTCATCCATCGTGAATCCCTTAATGAGATATTCACGCAATCGCTCGGTTGCCCAGATGCGAAATTGCGTACCACGATGCGATTTGATGCGATAACCAACGGATATAATGGCATCCAGATTGTAGTGATCAACCTGCCGGGAGACTTCTCGTTTACCCTCTTTTTGAACTATTAAGTATTTCTTAATAGTTGCCTCAGGAAGAAGCTCCCTTTCTTCGTAAATTGCTTTGAGATGCTGATTTACGTTCGGAATTGTTGTCTGAAACAGCTCCGCAATCAAGCGTTGAGGCAGCCAGACGGTCTCTTCTGCCAGACGGACTTCAATCCGAGTTTGTCCATCTTCTGTCTCATAAAGCAGAAAATCTCCGGGATTATCAAGTATTGGGGCTGGCAGTTTATCACTCATTGATCACACTCTACTGTTTTTTTAATTATAGTTAAGTACTTATAGATAGTTTTATCAGTGACGACACATGCAAACCAGTGATTTATTTCGTAATAGTCACAATCCGCGTGCGAACCCCCGTTTTGCGAAACGCTTCTGAACTATTGAAGGCGTCTTCGGGAAGTTGTTCTGATTCCCCACCGACTTCATTCAGCCAGTTCCGAAATTCTGTCGCCTGGCTGTCATTCCGAAAGAAGGGGCCTTCGCTCATAATGGCGACCAGTGTTCCGTGGGGTGCAAGCAGACTGAAGGCATGGCGAACGTGTTCGATATCCAAACTTTTTTCAAAGGGTGGGTTCATCAGAACGCGATCATATTCGCCCTGATGTTCCAGAAAATCTCCCCGATTGACATTGTGCCCTTTCGCTTCGAGAACATCGAAGAGTGTGCCATTCAATTCGATAGCGATCACTTCAGTATCAGGATAATGCTGACGAAGTATGTCGAGAATATCGCCTTTTCCAGCGGAGGGTTCGAGGATACGGTCTCCTGGTTGAATATCTGCCAGTTCAAGCATTCGAGAGATAATTGTTTTCGGAGTGGGAAAGAATCCACCCAATTTGCGACCAACGAGAGCGTGTTCTGCTTTCAATACGGGATCATCAGCTTGTTTCTTTTGCAGATGCGGCACCAGTTCCCGGAGCGCCATGCGTAGTTCAGGAAGTGTGTGAATATTGGCTGCACGGAGTCGTTTAAAGTCGCCGAGCGAGTGCTCAAGCCATTGGACATCGATACCGACATCTTTGCAACGAGTGCAGAAATCGGAAAAACGTTCGATCTCATAGTCTTCTTTGAACTGAATAAAATCTCCTTCAGCAGGAATCCATTTTTTCATTCTCTGTGCCCGTTGCTTGACTCCCTTACGATTGACTGCACGGGCAATCACATCTGTGAAATTGCGTTTATAGATATTGGGATAGGGGAACTCTGTGAAATCCGCGTCTTCGATATCCATTGGGCGGTGATCGAGTTCTTCAACGGCGTTGTGCCGATCCCAGATCCCCATTTCTCCTTTTTCGCTGAGGAGCAAATCGTTTCGCTTTCGTTTTGCACGTCGAAGGACTGCAATCAGAGTCGCAAGCTGAGTCTTGGTTCTGATGCCATCGAGATAGATTGCCTCTCCTGAAGCGAGAGCAGTAGACAGACTCCGCAAGGTTCCCGCGAAAGCAATATCGACATAAGCCCGTCCACGAATGCCGGCTGCCATTTCTGATCGGCGAACGGTATTGGTCTGCCGGTCTTGTTGCAAAGATTCGTTCGCGTTCTGTTCAAGATCATCTGCCAATTGAAGAAGTCGTTCACTGGCGGTTTCAATCTTCCGTGTTTTGCGGTCTGCCAGTTCATCGCTTCGATCTGCATTGCCATGCAGGAGCGACTGGAATTTCTGTGCGGATTCTTCATACTTGAATTGGAAACCGGCATCATCCTTCTTGAAACTGGACCACCAGCCTCCCAGTTGTTTCGCCTTGAATTTCAGGTCGCTGAATGTAGCACGATCCACGCGCTCATTCAACTGACAAATCCAGAGCGGAATGTTTTGGCGAGTATGAAAACCCTCTTTGATGGTGATCTCTAAGCCCAAGAGATCTCCCGAGAATTGTTCGACGGTTGTTGGCTTTTTGTTGGCACGCTGCAAACGTGTTTGCTCTGCTCGCAATCGATCATATTGGATCAACTGCTCATGACTGAGATGAGATTCTCCTTTTCGATCAATGAAGTACCGGAACTCAGCGAGTGTTTCCGGATTTGTGAGGGATTTTTCGCTTTGTTCTATCGTGGCCTTTCGTTCTTGAACATATTGCTGAATGTCTTCATCAGTCAATGATTCCACCACCTTACGAATGGCATCTTCGTAAGATTCTCCCGAGAAGGGTTGATAGGTGACGATGTTTTTGAGGGTGTATGCCAGCGACATCGACCGAATAATCGCCTCACCATTCTGCTGTTTTGTGTTCCGTCGGGCATCGAGGCACCCAAATCGATAGGCCAGCACCTGTAACGCTTTTGCATTCTTGTCAGCAAGCAGCTCTGCAATCAACGCTTCTCTGCTGGAGTTCAGGCGTGAGAAATCGGCTTGAAGTTCAGACGCCGATAAATCTCCAGAATCGAGACGTTGCAGAAATGCTTGAAAGTCATCAAATTGATAGGGCCGGTGATGTTCCGTGAGTGATTCCACACCTTTGCCGTGGGAATCACGAGACGGGGTTTCGCCGGAATCCAAATTTGATGATGAGACGCGGTTTATCTCAGTTTCTTCCTTTTCTTGAGGCGTATTCTGTGTATTTGCTTTCTCAATCACTTCCGAAAGTGGGAATACGTCGTCAGAAACAGATTCGACTGCGGGATAAATGCTGCCGATTGCGAACCACGTTCCCTCACTTCCTTCTCGGAATGAAACGCGGACTTCCCGGTTTGCATGAGAGATCCCAACCACCTTGCCGATTTCCTGCTTGTCGCGACTAAAAAAGGCTTCAACCGTGTCACCTCGTTTGACAGTAAATCGGTGTTCGCCTCCATCGACATGATCGCCAACTCGATCCACGGTGAGCGTATTCCGATCCTCATCCGGATCAGGCCAATGATAGAATGGGGTTCCCTCAAAATTGTCTTGTCGATCAGGACGAAGAAAGAGCGGACGTTGAAACAGAAACCCTGGTTCGCCAAACTCGGTTTCAACGAGAGAGACATTGCCTGATTTTTGCAGGGCGACTAAAACACGATGGACTGGATTCGCCAGTGGGGCAGTAGAGTCGATCTCTGTAAACCCCATGTCACTGCGAATGTCTGACAGGTTCACTGAACCGACACAAGCAGAGAGATATTCGAGAATGCGACGTTTCAACGTCAGAAGATTATCTTCGACAGAATGCTCATCAGAGGATGAATCAACTGGATCTTTTTCTTGAAGAACGACATCCGGCTCCACAAACCCGAAGAGACTCGTCTCAAAATGCTTTAACATTTCATTGCGAGTGTGCCGTTGTGAATCGCTCCCACCCGCATCAATGTCTGCACTAAAGAATTTTTTGGCACGATCTATAAACTGATCCACACAAGCTTCGCGGGACTCATACTCCGCCCAGGGAGTAGAATTCCCTCTCAGATCTCCCACATGGTATCTCAAATCCGTACGAAGTGCCCAACGGTCCGAGGGTAACGGCGCAATTTCATACTCTGCCGAGGCACCTCGATCTTTTGTCTGAAGCATGCGAACTCCCTCACTGGTCTCCTTTGCCGGATCACGGACCGTTGCCGCCCACTCCTCATGCTGCTGAAGCCGCTCATCCAAATCCCCGGCAATGACTGATCCCGCTGGTTCTTCAGACGAATGTTCCGCTGATGAGTCACATTGTTGATCAACGTCCTCTGTGGAGCCCTCCTTGCCCCCGGAATCGGTTTCCGGTCGTGCAGACTTCAAAAAGTTCCGGTCATAACTTTCAGGAACAGTTTCATCGCCTGCCGTCAAACATCCATTCTGAACGGCCCAGCGAAAATCTTCCCGAATTTCGTCAATCACTTCCCGTAATACATGAACTTCCTGAGCTAGCAACTCAACCGTATCCTGCAATTCGGAAAGGGATTCTCCCGTGTTGTGTTGGCCGTCGTTAGAAGACATGGGCAACAGCGTGCCAGAAAACGATCATGGCATCAAGAAGCTGTCCGACCTGGGAAATGCCCCGCTAAAATAGCGACATGGAGAAACAGCATCGCAGCAAAGCGGCAACTACTGGATTTTGTTTAATTCGTCTTGCTGCAAGGCAAGCCGGGCCGCATGGCGAACGGTTAGCACAAACACGATTTGTTCCCGAATCGTAAAAACAATCCGAAACGGACCGTACAAGGCCTGACGGATTTCTGCTTTGACAAACTCGTTCTCGGGAGCCAGTCCACAGGCTTCCGGAAAGGTTTCGAGACCGGTCAATTTTTGTTCAAGATCGGGCTTTCCAGGCACTCGGATCTGCCGGTCCATGCTTGCGGATATAAGCGTAGGCACTTTTAATGTCCGCTTCCGCCCGGCGTGAAAGTTCCACTCGAAATGTCATGCTTCGTCGAGTTCGGACAGGACATCACGAAAGGGACGGGTTCGCCCCGCATCGACGTCAGCCAGCCCTGCCTCTAATGCTTTGAGGGAAGCTGCCAACTCCTCATCCGTACCAACCCCAGCATATCTCGATAGATCTCAATCGACATGAGGATGTACTTTCGCCCTTCCTCGTCCACTTCCACCAGTCCGTGGTGTTCGTCGAGGGCATTCCGCTGTTCTTCGGTGAGTCGTGGTTTTAACATGGTTTTAGTATAGCAGAAAGTGGCACATTCTGTCAGCAAAAAAGAAACACTTTCTCCCACTCCCTGATCTCCCAATCCTCTTCTGTACAAGGAAAAAATGTCACTCTACAGATCAGGGAGGTTATTCCACGGTTTCGGAACGAGCCATTGCTTCCAGCTGTTTTTTAAGCCGGGCACGAAATTCTTCAGTAAACGGCGGCAACCCTTCGATGACGCTATCTCGCTCAACCACTTCCAGGATCAATGCATGACGTCGGGCCGAGTCCCGTAAAAAGGGAGAGGCTTCGCTCAATGTCTTACCGGTTCCGAAATCTTTCATTCTCCCATTCTATCAATCATCTCAGTCCGCAGCGACAGAAGTTTTTTGATTGCGACCATACCGCTGACGGGACGTTCTGCGGATAATTTCCAGACGTCGCGGGTCACTGGACTGTTGCGGGGGAAGCGTCTCCATCGAGAAGGGTCGGCTGGGCATTCCGTCGACTAGCAGCCGCACGTAAGCCCGATACTGGGGGAGATTTACCAGATCCTGAACGGCCAGATGATTTCCCAACTCAGAAGCCAGAATTTCCGCATCCCGGGCCCCCACCTGAAACGCCAGCAGACTTCCGACATTTCCCCAGACCGCATGACGGGTCCGTTCTTCTATCTGGTCCAAATACTGATTGGCAATAGTGAGGCTCAAACCATACTTCCGGGACTCGGAAAGAATGGTTGCAAAGGATTCGGTTACAAAATTCTGAAATTCGTCCACATAGACATAAAACGGTGTGCGGTCGGAAGCATCCAGTTCCGCACGACTCATGGCAGCAAGCTGTAGGCCGGTTACCAGGAAAGAACCCAGCATGGTGGAGGCGTCTTCTCCGATTCTCCCCTTACTCAGATTGATGAGCAGGATCTGTTCCCGGTCCATGACAGTCCGCAAGTTGAGTTTGTTCTGCGGTTGTCCCAGAATCCCACGCAGAATCGGATGCGATAGAAATTGCCCGACTTTATTTTGAATAGGGGCCACGGCCTCCGCTTGAAACTGCGGCTTCCATTTCGCAAATTCCTGTTCCCAGAATGCACGCACCACTGGATCGCTGGTTCGATTCACCATCTGCCGGCGATAGGCTCCGTCGTTGAGCAACTGTAGCAAGGAGGCCAGGGACGTTCCCGGCTGTTCAACCAAAGTCAGCAAAGCATTTCTCAGAATATACTCCAGCCGAGGTCCCCAACTCTCGCCATACAGTTTCTTGAATGTCGATAGCACTCCTGAAGCGACCAACGGTCGCTGCGTCTCCTGCAGGCATTCCAAGGGATTATAAGCCAGGGGAGTCGCTCGATCCCCAGCATCAAACAGTATTACTTCATTCGTACGCGACCGGGGGACAGTGGCTGCCACTGCCTCGCTCAAATCTCCGTGCGGATCGATCAGGCAAATGCCTTTTCCCGCTGTGATATCAGAGGCTAGCAAATTCAACAACAGCGTTGACTTCCCCATCCCGGTCTTCCCCACAATGACCAGATGGCGCAGACGATCTGCGGGCCGAATACCAAACAGCTCAGACCGGTTGTTGTGAGTCGTCTTCCCCAGCACGGCTAGCTCTTGTTCCTCTCTTTTGAGGGGAATCCGTACCGGTGCCGGCAACTGGCGACTCTCGACGGTCGCCAGCGTGGGAGAGCAGACCTGAACCGTAGCCGGATGCCAGAGTGTGGCCAGTTCCGGAGTCGAGAGTACCATCGAACGAGGAAACCACGACGATCGAAATGTGCCCTCTGCTTGAAAACGTCCCAGGGCAGCGATCAGATCGTCCCGCTTTTGGCGAAAGAGGGAACACGAGGCATCGCCAGTAGAGACTTCAACCGCCAGTCTCACTAAAAACAGACGGCGATGGCAACGTTGTTCCTGATCACAGTGTCTCTCAAGTAGACGTTTTCGCCAAACTGGACACGGTTTGAACTGGATGCGAACGAGAGCAGCGATCGCGCTCTCAGCAATGGTCGCCAATACACCCGACAATGGATCGGCAAGCAGTCGTTGGTCCTGGTCTGTAAAATCTTGCCAACTGCGTAACCGACTGTTTTGAGGTTGCAGAAAGAGCCAGCAACGCCTGAAACGGGTTGGGGAATCAACGTCATCCGTGCCCCGCACCAGATGGCTGTCTGGATAAGCAGCCTGCAACTGCTGCTGGAAGCGAGTCAGTAAGGACTGGGAGGCGCGACAAGCAAGCATGACCTCCCCTCTTCTTCGCTCGATTCGTAGTTCCACATTGCCAGCGAATAGCTGGCCTGTGAACAGGGCATCCAGAACCTGTTCCATGTATTGGGGGCCGCGCGGATTATCGGGGGGAACGGAAACCGTCAACAACATCTGCACCAGTTTATCAAACATTTCCGAGACACGATGATCTCAAGCTTACCGTCCCGTTTCCCCGAGAAACTTTCGGCTGTTTTGGCTCAGATAAGCCAGATTCTCGGCCTGATTCACCCAAGTGGTCTATCAAGAGGTCAGCGATGCCAGGCGAGCACGCCAGCGAGCGTGCGGACCATTTCTGGAAACGAGCCCTTCCCGGTCTGATGAGACACCACCCCGTCACGTCTGGGAAACCGCTCGGGGGTGGGCTTGCCGTGGCCTGCCCCGTTCACCGCAGTCCCGAAAGTCAGGCGGGAGCCAACCGGCATCCACCACAAATGCCGGTTGATTGAAAGGCCCGCGAGCATGTGGCGTGGGAGAGCGCAAGCCCGGACTTCCCCGGTACTTCAGTGGAGTTGGCCTGCCGACAAGGGCCCGAGAATATCACACTTCAAAAGTCGCGGCCATTTGGTGTTTGGGCTGGTTGCGTTGTGGGCGATCCTGAGAAGAGGTTTGCGGAAGCAATCCTCGCTGCCGGTCGCGATTATCGACCAGGCAGACTTCATTGAGCGGATTGCCACAGGACAGAAACGTCGGCAGGTGTGTTCCCAGAAAGACCGTACGACGGGGATTGGCCATCACCTGTTTCGCCGCCTGCATGATGTGATCCAGACGTTCTGAGCTGCGGGTTGTGACAAACAGCACCACATAATGTTCCGGTTCAAAAGGATCAATGGTTCCCTGATGCTGATCATAGCCGCGCAGTTTACTTTCAATGGATTCTACCGCTTTATTGCTGCGGATCCGTTCTGTGCTGTTATCCAACTCCACTAGGTATTGAAATCTTTTGCCTTCCGGTGTTACCAGCTGAAATCCGCTATCCGGAAAGAGCGTTTTGTCACCAGCCTGGATTTTCAGTGTGTTTTCCCGGACCAGATTTTTGACGTGCACTCCCTGTTTGTGAGCAGCTACCAGCAGATGCACCAGAAATTCTCCCAGTGACCGGGTATGCCCATGATGATTTTCGGCAATTACTTCAAAATACCGCCGGCGCGGCAATTCCGCTTGCACACCGTGTAACCTTTGAAATCCCGATCGGGTCAACTTGAAATAATGGGGCGTTCCCACACCAGTGGTCGCATAGGGCCAGGCTTGCAGATAGCCGGCTTCTGTCAGTTTTTGCAATCGCCGTTGCAGTAAACGTAGTTGGGTAAACGGAGCGACAAAAGTCTGACTCAACTTGAAAAGCTGCTGGGCCGTCAGGGGATGGCAGTCGAGATAGAACAGAATCTCTGTATCCCGCTCCGTCAGTTTCAGAGTCGTTTTCGTTGCGCGTCGCATACAGACAGCTTACCATTTCCCGGACCGTTTGTTTTCCATTTTGGATTGTGAATTCACCTCGCAAGAAGTTTACACAGGGAGTTGATGAGTTGATCCAGCAGACCTCGCTGGAACAGGTCTTGAGTCATTTTCATCTGCCGCTCCCCGACCAAACCACGGGCGAATATCGAATGCCCTGCATGTTCAATGAAAACTGTGCGGAAAGCAGTTATGGTTCGCTGACCATCAATCAGAGCGATGTGGCCAAACGGATTTTCTGCCACTCCTGCGGCGTGCGGGGAAATCTGCTCACACTTCTCTGGGGACTTTCCGAACATCGCCCTCCCACGAGTGGTAAACTACGAGGGGACGAGTTTAAGGAAACCGTGGCTCTGCTCAAAGAGATTCTGGGAGACGAACCACACGAGAAAGAAATGTCTGAGCAATCAGTCCCAACACAAACATCGTCCGCTAAAGAACCGGCATTCAACATCCCCCTACACGACTCGGACAACGAGCGGGCCCGTGACCTGGTCACGCTCCACGAAACTTTGATCGTACATCCGGACGAAATGAATCCGGACGCGGCCGCTTATTTTCGGAAACGCCCCTGGCTGACTCCCGATATCGCCCGCCGCTGGCGGATGGGTTATCTGCCACATTCGGCCAAGAGCCTGCTAAGGGGCCGGATCGTCTATGCCTATCCCAACGAACAAAACGACATCCTCACCTATTTTGGTCGCGATCCCGCCTATGACCGGAAATGGCAAGCATGGAAACAAAAGGGCGCCCGTGAAAAGAACAAACCGATAAAGCACCGTTTTGTCAAAGGCTTTCAGCGGGGACTTGAACTATTTGGCCAGAATGGTGCACAGCGGTTATCAGAAAACCGGCTCCAGGAATCACTGCAGCAACTGGGGCTGGCAGTGGTCGAAGGTCCCAATGACGTGATTCGCCTGGATTGTTTGAATGTGGGGGCCGTCGGCCTCTGCTCCAACCAGGCTACCAATGACCAGATTGCAAAAATTGTCACTTTCGCCAAGCAGGTCGCCCGAGGTCAGGTGGTCCTGCTTCCCGACTGTGATCCAGAAGGAGAGGCCGGCTTTAAAGAGTTGCTCTGGAAGCTCAACGAACAGCCAGACATCAGTGTGAAGCTGGGCTGGTCCAGTGGCATGTATGGGGGGCAATTTGCGGGGCGGCAGCCGGAATCTCTTACTGACGAAGAATGGAACGAATACCTGCGTCCCGCATTGCTGCAGACTTAAAGTCCGAGGGCCGCCTTCAATGCTTCATCTACGTGCTGCATCACTTCATCTGACAGACTTCCCAATGTCCGCGTGATCAATGTTTGTCGCACAGTAAACAGATGCCGCCCCAAGACACAGGAAGACCCATGTAGGCCGGAACCGGCCCCCTCAGACGTAGTCGGATCCACTAAAAAATGCGTCCGTTCCTGAGCATGACGAATATTACCCGTGATCATGGCCACTATCGTGTCCCGTAATCGGGCATTGTCCACATCATTCTGGACAACCAGAGCAGGTCTCAGTTTACTGGAACGTCCGTCCGTATAAGGAAAATCGATGAGGACAATCTCCCCACGTTTCATGCAGAGGGACGCTGGTAGCCTTCAAGCAAGGGATCGTCGTTGTCATACTCGTTCAACGACTTATCCACCAGCTGGGTCACGACTTCAGAGGGAAGAACTGACCGATACTGTTCATAGAGATCCGCGCGCATAATGACCACGTGGATCCCATCCTCCGTGATTTGAATGGTTTCTCCTTTTGAGAGTGCCTGCTTTTCAGTATCGGTCAGTTTCATAGTGCTGCTTCCGGAAATGATTGTACAGAGTTTTCAAAAAGAGTCAATTTTTGATGTTTGGGAAAAGGTGTCAACAGCCTGTCAGCCACTCGACAGGAAATCCCTGATTGATGCCATTTCACGGAATCTCCCGCGCGCGGCTGCCGCCTCTCGGCGGCAGTGGGATGCCCACCGAAGAACGGGGCGTCTGATTCATAACAATTCCGATTCAGCACAAGGCTTCCGACAACGTCGGGGGAGACAGGGGAAGCGCTGTGAGCCCGTTGCTCGACGGGCGGCGGTGTCGCCTCCGGCGTGGGAAGCGGCGTGCGGCACACCACGAGCGTCCGGACCGTTTGACTGGCCCGACTCAGATCAGCGTCGGAAATAACTTCCTGCCCGAATTGGTCTTCATAGTCTCACGTCCGGATGTACGCGAGGTCCCCGGTGCAGCAGCCCGTCGATCTTGATCGCAGGAGTTGTCGGAAGCGGGGACCTCGCGGGCAATCGTCCCGCGAGTGGTGTGCCCTCATACGAGGGGATTTTGGCTCTGTCAAGCCAACGACGCATTCCTCTCTGAGGATCGTCGCGGTGATCAGACGGATGATCAACGATATGATCACTCACATGAGCACTCTTCAACAGCGTCAGCTGTCTCGTTTGGCCAGCTCAGCCAAACAGGCCATCATCACCAGGGGATCATCGTACTTTCCCTGTTCGATAAACTGTCTGACCGTCCGGCTGCAGGTCTGCATGACTGCCTGACGGATCTCATCCCGATCCGCCTCAGGGAGTTGGTTCCACTGAGTTCGGTACTTGTCCTGATGCTGTTTTTCCTGCTGACGTTGACGTTCTTCCTGTTGTTCCTGAATATTTTGTGCTTTTTCTTGCTGCTCTCGTTGTTGCCGCTGGTTCCATTGTTGGGCCACGTCGTTCCAATAGACCATCGTCGCTCCAAAGGCACGGGCTTCCGGAAACTGCACCCGCATGGCTTTGATGACACCGGGTAGTATCTGCTGAACCATTTCGAGTCCATATTGTTGAATCACATGCTCAGCCTGCTGCCGTTCTTTGACGGTGGGCTGATGCTGTTGATTCCCGTTCCAGCTCTGATAGAAGTCTTTGATCATATTTTCGGCAGCATTAGGTGCCCTCTTTGGCGAGGAGGTGGGGATACGCGATTCCGTTGTCGTCTGTTGCGCTCCAGATCGCTGAAACTGAATCTGCCAGTTCCCTGGTCCCAGTTTCTGATAGCGTTCCGATGGCGGCAATGGATCGATGAATCCCGGAATCTGTTCCAGTTCACGGACGCCGGTTGCCAGACGTTCCTTGATCTTGCCGATATGCTGTGTCTCTGCCAGCCCCAGATGGCTGGCAAACATGATCAGATCCATCTCAAACTTCGGTTCTTCGGACAGATGCTTATCCAGAAAGCGATACATGCGGCGAGAAATGGGCCGTTGGAGTGAAAAAAACTGGTCGGTATTCAGAGTACGGACATTGCCCCGCTGAATATCGGCAAAAACTTCCGACGCCCACTGAAACCAGCTCGCTTCCCTGCTCCGCTCTCCGCGTCCCCGCACCTGTTTCGTCAATTGATAAGACTCCAGCAGCCCGGTGGTGAACTCTTTTTCAAAGGTTCCCGCTTCCGTCGACCAGGAGTTTTCATATTTGAGCGTGAGTCCGGTCAACCGATCCAGGGCAATGGCCAGACGCTGGTTGCTGCTCCCGTTGTGCGGCCACTTCATCAGATCGAAGAGCTCGCCATTGCGGAATTTGACCCGAGGTTGCGAAAATCCGTTTTTGATGCGAGTGAGGGTCAGCAAGGCGACCAGCACTTCATCTTCCAAAGGCGTCGGAAAACCGTGCTTGGAAGCGGTGCGTCTGGTCAGCGTCCGAGGGACGACTTTTTTCAGATCTTTGTCGAACGCTTCAATTTCACTCACCAGTTCATCCGGTCGTCCCCCATTCTTGTCCTTGGGCTGCTGGTGCTGCAGGACGGCGATCGGAAAATCGATCAGGTTCAACTCATCCCGCCCCCGTTCATGGCTCGGTTCCAGCCGTTGACTGGTTGCAACATCGCTCATCCCCAGCAGACTGCCACAGGAAGCCGATTGCGCCAAGTGGGCCAAAAACAATCGATTCGCGCAGTGAGTGTGTGAGTGATTAAATATTTTTTAAAACACACTCACACTACAGAGTCTCCCATTAAGTCGATGACTTCGTGTTTACCGGTATTCCAACAGCAAAAGTGGAGGTTTCCAGATTCCGTTTTGTCTGTAAGAGAACAGAAAAAGTCCTTAACTGATCGAATTTGCGTCCGTAACTCATCGCCTGCGGTCTGTAACCCGTCGGCTTTCGTCCGTAAGACATCAAGAGGCTTGAGTTATGTGGAATTCAAGCCGGAATCCTCCAATGAGTGGCGAAAAATGTCCGTATGTGGTCTCAAATTGGTCTGTAAGTGATCGGTACTCTCCAACAAGCTGAAAAGATTGGCTGACTGTTGCTGAAAACAGGTATCAGACCTTAAGAATTTTGTCCTTAGGCCATCGCGCAAAATGTCCGTAATCGATCGAGGTTTTGTCTGTAACCTATCGAGAAATCAGATTGACAAACGAGCGAATTTGTTCGCTGATTTGTAGTTCACTAAATTAGTGATTGTTTGAAGTATCAAAAAGGAAGCAGGGAAGCAACCTGGAAAGAAAATGGAGTTTCCCCGAAAAACATTTTGATTGTTGGCTTTCGTAAGCCAAACACGCTCACTGATTCACTGTAGGTCTGCCGGATCGGAAGACCGTTCGATGATCTGTTTTTTAACTTCCCGTAACGTCATTAGCAGATCGGTGTCAGAGACGCGTTGTTTGCGATAAGTAAAAAGCACTGAACCTGTTTTGGTTTCAAATTTGCGACGGGTGACTGGTGCCCCCGGTTGTTTGGGTTGGCCGTTTTTTTGCATGTAGCGGCTCACCAGTTTTTCCGTATCGAGGGCCGTTAGCTCCTCACGCTGAATCCGTTTGAGCAGGCGAATTTGTCCTTCCACATCTAGGCGGGCCAATGAGTACAAGTGCCGACGGCTGATGCGACCACTGGTATCCTGACGTGCCAGGCTTTGCACTCCTTCGTCTAGATCCAGAATCTTCAGGAGTTTGGAGATTTCTCCCTTGGATTTACCGGTCTGCCGGACCAGTTCCGTCTGAGAATAGCCATTGGCGTCACGCAGGATTGCTAAGGAATCGGCCAGTTCAAAAGGATTCAGATTCGAGCGCTGCCAGTTCTCCACGATCTGTTCCAGTAACACCTCTTCCGCTTTGGGCGTTTTGACCCAGCAGGGAATTTCCGTCAGATGCGCTGCTTCGGCAGCCGTATAACGACACTCACCGGCAATAATTCTGTAGCGATCTTGAGCTTCGATATACTGCACACTGATCGGCTGCAGGATCCCCAGCTGCTTGACCGACTTCGTCAGTTCTTCCAAGTGAGCAGGATCGATCTTACGTCTAGGCTGGTTGGGATCGGGCTCAATTTTTTCAATCGCAATCAAAAATGCCCCTTTGAGTCGCCTGCGTCCCTCGGTACTGTTCCCGACATCCGCTTCGATCGGTTTAAACGGCAGTGAGTCCGTTTTTTGAAACGCGGCGCCGGCGGCGTCTTTTGCTGCTTTGTGCTTGCCGGATGCGGGTTTCGACTTCGGCAAAGAATTCCCGTGCGATGCGGGCTTCTTTGCTGTTTGGCCGGCGGAGGTTGACGGGGACGGCATGAGTAACAGCTTGTTCATAGCCTGCCCAATCAGGGATCATTATGTCAAAGGCTTTTTTGCCGTAGCGACTTCTTAATTCGTCTGAGTAGATTTGATGGTATTGTCGACGGGGTTTGATGCGGGAAATGAGATACCCCAGCAGTTCCAGCCGGGAATTGTGTCGTTGTTTGACATAATCAACCGCCTGCGTCACTTTTTCCACTCCCTGAGCGCCCCAGTCAGCGGGCTCCAAGGGCACAATCACAAAATCCGAGGCCGTTAAGGCTGCAAAGCCGGTCAGCGATAATTTCGTAGGACAGTCAAACAAGATGTAGTCGTAGTCGCCTTGAACCTGCTGTACCAGATCTACCAGACTGAACTGCAGATCAGCCTGCTCCCACTCTTTCTGACTGGCGACATCTAACGGCTGCAGGGCCGAATTCGCGGCGATGAAATCGATGTATGAGAACTTGGATTGCTGGATGATTTGCGTAGGATCAATGTCTTGAGTCGGATCGAAGAGAACTGCGGAGCCGAATGAAGAATTCTGATCGGGCCCCTGCATTAAATTACGTGTTAAATTTCCCTGCTGGTCGAGGTCCACAGCCAGAACTCTTCTCCCCTGCTCTTCACAGTTTCCAGCTAAAAGCCAGGTGGTATGGGTTTTGCCGACACCTCCTTTGAGGTTGATCACAGTAATTGCCTGGGCACGTTTGAGAGAGGGCATGATAAAAGATTACCAGTTTGTCTCTGGTTTCGTCGAGCTAAACAACATCTCATTCATATATAAACACCGTTCATTTGGAAAGAATGCTCAAGTTACTTCTAAATGCGAAATATCCTTGAATGCATACTGACTTCAAGCAACATCACTAATCGTAAAAAACAAATGGAATGATATAGAGAAATCTTGGTGTTATGTAAAAAGCCGTAATTAAAATATCAGTTGTTCAGAATGCTTAGAAATTTAGTTATAATCGATTGACCTTCCCCCCAACCTTGAGCCAGTTGGAACGTTAGAAATCCAATGTAAATCATCCTCGGCGCGCCGAGGATGATTTTTTCGCAAACTCCACCGGGGTCAGATTTCCCAGTGAGCTATGTGGGCGGTTTTCGTTGTAGTCCAGCCGCCACTGGTCGATTTGTTCCTGAGCATCTGCCAGGCTTAAAAACCAATGCTGGTTTAAACATTCCTGGCGAACCCGTCCGTTGAACGATTCAATATACGCATTATCCGTCGGTTTTCCAAGCCGACTAAAATCCAGAGTTACCTTGTTGAAGTAAGCCCACCAGTCCAGGCTCTTCGAAATGAACTCAGGACCGTTATCCACGCGAATCGATTGAGGACAGCCCCGAACCTCTTTGACTCGCTCCAGAGCTGCTACGACATCATCCCCCGTCATCCGGGTACCGACCCGAATGGCCAGACTCTCACGACTAAAGTTATCGACTAACGTTAACAGCCGGAATCGCTTCCCGTCAAACAGTTGGTCGGACATGAAGTCCATACTCCAACTCTCATTAGTGCAGCTGGCTTTCGGTCGCGTTACTCGGACCTGACAACTTCGATTCCGCCGTGGACGTTTTCGACGCATTTGTAGGCCTTCTTCGATATAAAGTCGGTAAACCAGCTTATGATTTACTTTCCATCCTTCACGCAACAAGAAAATATGTAACCGCCGATAACCGAAATCCACACGGGTACTGGCAAGATCACGTAACCAGATTCGTAATTCGGCCCGCTCGTCTCGAACACTTTGGTAACGGTGGCTAGCTCGCGGAAAGTTCAAGGCTTTACAAACACGACGTTCACTTTCGGCATAACTGACTTGCAACCGTTTCACCACTACTCGACGACGATCGGACCTCATACCTTTCCCTGGACAACATCCTGCAACATCTTTTTATCCAGGCTGAGATCGGCTACAAGCTGTTTCAGCTTTTTGTTTTCTTCTTCGAGTTGCTTCAGGCGGCGTACTTCAGCGACTCCCATTCCGGCAAACTTCTTTTTCCAGCGGTAGAACGTTTGTTCGGAGATGCCCATCTTGCGCGTCACCTCAACGACAGCGGTTCCTGACTCAGCTTGCCGTAGTGCAAAAGCGATTTGTTCCTCTGTGTAGCGTTTTCGTTTCATAGATCTGGTCCTTTTTAAAATGAAAGAATAACAATATTTCTCACATTCCGCATGGATCAAGAAACGGGGGCAAGGTCAAAATCACCAGGGACTCAATCATCAGATCATTGAAGCAGGAGAGGAAGTTGGTCAGAGTGCTGGAGAGATTGATTGTCGCGAACGGCTTGGCGGCCTGCTGAACTATTACTATCGCAAAGCGGCATAGTGATTCTGATCATCTCATTCTGTTTCTTCTGCGATCACAGTGCGCGCATTCTATTAAAATTGCACTTGAACGCTCTCAGCTTTATCAAAATAGGTAACAGTCGGCCGAGAATTGATTGTCTCAACTGAGTAGAAAGCTAAATCGAGAAAGAGTTTAACGCGCGGCTGAATAAATTGACCCTACGGGGGATGAGTAAAGCAGAACTCAATTGTTATAAAGTCGAATGTGGTTGCGAAAGTTGGTACGCAGCATGTTCAGCGGATGATGCAAAGAGGAATCAAAAATAATATGAAAAGAAATCGCCCCGTGTGATAGACGCTCGGGCTCATTATGAATTTTCAGACTCTCTGAAAAGGAAACGATTCCGTCCTGATTCATTGAAATGCAACGGAAAAAAATCCTCCCCACCAGGGCTGATGGGGAGGCATGAATCAATCGAAACAAAAACAGTCCTCGGCGACTTAGAACTCACCTAAGGTTTCACCACCTGCTTTTGTCACTAATGCTTTATTGATTCCCAAGTCCAGGTTTTCACTGACAAAACGGACAGATCCGTCAGTCAATAAACCGTGAGCTCCCCCGACATGAGAACTGCTCCAGTTGGTGCAGCGGGTATCGTCGGCACCATTGCCACCTGCAACTTGCTCAGGATCGGCATTGATTGAAGAGGTATGAGTGTCAATGGATCCCAGTGGACTGATCCAGGCAGCACATTTATTGATTTCAGACGGAAATTTCTTACTGAAATTCCAGTGATGATTTTCATAAATGGCAATCGTATTTGAAGTACCATCGACAATGTCGCGAATTCGGGCCGAACCGCGGTACCAGAAAATCCCCCCGACGCGACTGAGATCATTGTGGGTAATGTCTCTACCAGCATCAACCCAGGGTGCACCATTGGAACCGGTATCACTACAGTCCTTCCAACCAGTCCAGATGTAACCCATACTGCCAACATAATCGGTTCTAGCAGCCTGAAGTGCCCGCGAATTTCCACCGCTACCAGAAAAGCTATAGTGCATGGCAGAAGAGGTCAGCTTGGGCTGTGGGTTACTGGGACACAGGAGAATCGGAATCGTGGTTATTCGGGCAGAATCATTCGAAACGCTGTCCATGCCCGGGAAGGACGAAGTAGATCCCGAAGTATTGGTGATGTCATCAAAATTCATTTGATTATACAACGGCGCCTGGTCCATAAATGGCAGCGTCATGGAAATCCAGGAAACCGAACAGCCTACCTGTCCTGGACTGCGAGAGGCATCATAATTATGAGGAAAAATTCCATGAGTATCATGATAGTTATGAATCGCAACACCCAACTGTTTCAAACTGTTTTTACAGGTAGATCGACGGGCTGCTTCGCGTGCCTGCTGCACTGCAGGTAAGAGTAAAGCAATTAGAATGGCGATGATGGCAATCACCACCAGCAGCTCAATCAGAGTGAATGCGCGTGTTCGCATTCGTAGCTTCATAGATAAATTTTTCATTGAATGGTACTCCTGAAAAAGTAAAAAAAAGAACTACTCCTAAAATGCATCCTTTAAAGCTGAACCGGTACCTACTTAAAATAAAGAAAAAATCGGCATCTTAAAACATTATATTAAACCGGAAAAATTGTGCTGTTAAAATTCAATATCGACGACGTTTTCACCCTCTTTTACGGTGGCACTCTTGGGAGTTGTCATCTTAGAAGTATACGATTTTGGAAATGGTAATTTTGCTTTATTGGGATCACCACCACTGGCATAACTCTCTTCGCTGGGAGTCACAGATAAAACAACTTTATATGTACCAACCTGAGCTCCCTTTCCCCCTTTGGGATTGCTCACTTCATAACTGCCGTCTTCACCTGAAACACCGATTGCGGGAATCCCATCTTCAGCAGGGACAAACGAAACGCAAACATCCTTGATACCTTTTCCATCTTTTTTGATGGTCCCCTTGACCGGATGTAAAGTAGGAGCATCTTCCACACCACCACAGCCAGAAACTCCCAAACAAAAACAAATCAGAAAACACAACAGGAGGCACGATCGAAGAAAGAAATGATTCATTTGTTGGGCCCTTTCTCACATCATCATGAGATGAGAATTCAATTCAAAGTTGATAAGAAATTCGCTTCACAAAACGTGACTCTATTCCCACTTTGGAGTGATGGTTTCAAACCTCAAACACATATTAAGCAAATTTAAACATAAAAATCACGCAATATTTCACGCCAAAAGAAACTGTGGTGGAGTTTGTGATACAAATTGAAACATGATTGAGTTGCTTGTTGGTGGTATCGTCAACAAGCAAAAACGTAGAAATGGTTTCAGTGCGTACACACATAATTTATGAATAGCTATTTTTTGATATATGCACAACCAGTCAATTCTAGCAATGGCATTTACAAAATGTCAATCCTTTTCCGGGTTGAATGAATAATTGCGTTTTTTTAATGAATCTTACTTTAAGAACATATAAGCACATGAGATCGCCTGCTTAGTAGAATGTCTCTAACAGCCTGAGGCAGGAATCGGAATTACAGTCGTTTCTGAATTGCTGAGTAAACCTCCAGGTCGCCATTCAGGGACGTTACTTTGACGACGTAATGGGAGCAACGTTCGCAGAGCGGTTGCGTTCTGTTCTGATTGGAATTTCGATCAGAACAGAACGCCTGCTAATCCGCCGATTCACTTCGACTGACTCTAGCGGCTATCTGCGATTTATGCTTGACGATGGCTCAACCCGGTTTCTTGCCTTCGACGAAGAACAGACAACGGAGGCCGGTGCACGGGCGTTGTTTAATTACGTAATTGAGAACTACGATTCACCCGATGTTGTGCACGCGTATGCAATTGCCGATGCAAACTCGGATGCATATGTCGGGTCGTGCGGCTTCGCACCTTATGACGATGCTGTCGTCGAATGCTACTTTACAATCAATCCAGAACATCGAGGGAACGGGTTTGCTGTCGAAGCGACAAAAGCCCTTGTTGCTTCTCTGTCACACTTGGTCGAAGTCCGAGCCTACTGTCATGCCGATAATGTCGCAGCACACTGTGTTGCCCGGCGTTGTGATATGATCCCGTTGGGCTCTGGTCGAAATAAGAATCCAGGACTTGAAGGTTTAGTATTCGTTACACGAAAGGACAGATAATCATTAAGGCTTTGACATCGCGAGCGTGCAAGCGGAAGTTCAAGCTCTTTGTTCAGAAGCCCGGTGGGGTAGGGCGGCGGAAGTCACTTGGTGCCGTATGAGAGAAGATTGTCAAAGGTCACAACGCGGCGCGATAGCGGTCGGCCGGTGAACGCGTTTGCCACCGATTTTTCGAAAGCAACCTAACATGGCAAACCCCAAGCAACTTCCGGCAAGCGATCACGGATGCGCCGAAAACTCGTGGGCACCGTTTGATTCCTCAGGCACACTGTTTGACCACCCATTGCTCAGGCTCCTCACTCGCCTGGCAAACTCATCCCTTTTTACCGAACCAGATCAGATTCCTGCTGAACTCGACGTGATTTATTAGAATGGGTGTGCTGAACTAGGAATCGTAGTTGGAACGTCCATTAATTTCGGAGACCTTAAAGATATTTGCTCATCAACGGCTGGTGCAAACGGCAATCTTCTGATGTTCTCCTTTAGTCTATAATCAGAAACGTGAGAGACTGTTTTGGGAATAAACATTATGGAATTGAATGTATCTGCGTTTGATACGATTGGTCTGTGCAAACAATTTCCTCTTGGAGCACTACAAGCCGCTTCATTGAACCGAGGTGCAGGAGTTGACCTTTGGTCAGCATCCAGAGAGTTGCCATTGCATTTTTTACAATAGAAGTTATGTGATTGGGGAGTATGCTGACCAAGCACTCTTTGATAGCTTCTACAGACTACCCCTTTTACAGGTTCGAAGCATCTTGATCCTACGCAACCGGCAAGTGGCAAAAAAAGGAAAATTCCCGTGATCACTCTCAATAACAAATACAATTTAAAGCTCCAATATATCCGTATATTTTATAAGCTTAGGATTCAATCCAGAGTGACATATGGATGCAAGAACAGTAGTCTGCCTGCTTATTTGTCGACATTTTAATCCAATGGCCTTAAGAATTATTACAGAAAATTAAACAAACATTTGACCTTTCCCCGTTTCCTGATTCATGCGGAATGTGAGAGATTTTGTTATCTTGTATTCAGGAAAAGGATCAGATCTATGAAACGAAAACGCTACACCGAAGCACAAATTACATTTGCTTTACGTCAAGCAGAATCAGGTACTGCGGCAGCGGAGATTGTCCGAAAATAGGACCGATCATCTGGCTAAGAGCATGCTTCAAATGACTAATATTGTCCCCGTATGGTCAATTAATTCAGCCGTGCGATAAAATCTTTGATAACCTGGCTTTCTAATCAGTTGATACCATCCATTCTTGACTGACTTTCATCCTACGCTGGTAAGATAGGAGAGTTTCGTGCTGAATTTCTGTGAAGTTTGCGTACTGTGATCGCTGGAGAAACTGAATGATATGATCAAAACTACTACGCCGCTTTGCGATAGTAATAGTTCAGCAGGCCACCAAGCCGTTTGCGACACTCAATCTCACCAGCGCTTTGACCAACTTCCTCTCCCGGTTCAATGATCTGATGATCGAGTCCCTGGTGGTTCCGTTCTGTGTGATAATGAGTCAGGTATTCTGTAATTACATTTCTTAACGAGTTCTCCCCAAAGAATATCATTCTGTCGAGGCACTCTGATTTGAGTGAGCGAAAGAATCGCTCAATAAAAGCATTCAGATTAGGAGACCGTGGTGGCAAGACAATCGGCTTAGTATCTGACTGGTTTAAGATCATTTGAAATGACTCAGAAAAAGTCGTGTCTCGATCCATGATTATTTTTTGCATCTCACGCAAAAACCCTTCGTCCTCATCTGACAGGTTTCTGGCGATCTGTTTCATCCAAATTTCGTGTGGATTCATTGTGCAACCAGCAAAATGCGTTCTACGTGTCTTCAGTTCGATTACAAACAGCAAATAGAAAGTCACAAGGCCACTTTTCGTCCAGACTTCGTAACCGTTTCAGGAAATACACGGTCTATCAACGGGCATCGCGATATTTTTTCTTTTGAGAGCCAACAGAGGCTGAACTGAATAACTACCAGTTCATCGACGGCAAGTGTAGTGGGCTTCCGGCTATTACTACCGCGGACAAATCGCGGACAGAATTGGAAATTTTAAGGCAATTTATCTACAACGGCATCGCAGTGTAAAATCAACACATCTTTCTGGCATCAACGTAGTTACAACGTGAAAGCAGCATTTTCCCAATCTCCCATTTTTAGCTTGAGGGGCTAGTGGGAGTGGGGGTAATCCGCGTGGAGGTTCGAGTCCTCGTTTGGGCATTTTGAAATCAAAGGACTTAGGGCAATATCGCTCTAAGTCCTTTCTTATGAACGGGACTACTGCGGACAATATTTTAATGTGATTGGAGTGCTTTTGGTGAAACACTGACCGAATCGCAGCCTGTTTTACTTCGGGAAAGAGATGACAGTAACGACGGTGTATTTCTTCAGTCATGTGTCCGACGAATTCATTGATCAGCCTTTGGTCAATCGAATGGGATGAGAGATTTCTGATAAAGGAATGCTGCAGGCATTTTCCCCCAGGAATGACGCTCACATTTTAGTCTGAGGTCTATTTCAGTTGATCACTCGAAGTTTCAACTCGCTGTAAACGATAGACATCGATACCAACGGGATCAGAATAAACAGACTGAATTAAAATAGAATCGAATCTGGTATCGCTGAACGCACCTTTCTTGTCCCAAGATCGCTGTACCACCAGAAATTTCACTTTGGAATCGGCAAGTTTTCGGAACACTGCTTCTGATGAGGGTTCTGCGTTGATGGCTTCGCAAATGTCGAAATACTCATCCGGAAAGAAACCGGAATAGCCATTGACAAGTGGGACACCATGGAACGTGCCAAAGTACATCCACTTTGCCGTGGTCTCAAAGTCTTTGACTTTAAATCCAGCGGCAAAGGGAAAACAAGCTATTGCATGGTTGGGGGGAGTATTCTCTCGAATAAACTGAATCCACCCAGCATGACTTTCGGCACTGGGAATTTTTTCAAGCGCAGGTTCAGATGGAAACACCTCAAACACAGCAATCAGACAAAGGATTAGAAGCGCAGGTTTTACTATATAACTTTGCTGTTTTCTCGAACACAATCTTCGACTAATCAGGAAAGCTCCATAAAGACCTTGAGCGGCCAGTAGAGCAATCGTCATTTGCACGAAAAATGCAAATCGAAAAACATTGCGTACTAGAGAAAATCCGGGGCAATACTCTGTCAAAGTCCACCAGGGTCGCCATTCATAGATAAGAAGGTTCGGTCCCAGAGAAAGCAAAAAGGCAAGAAGCATGGTAATCAGCATAAACATCGTCCACCATCGCCAACGTTTCCGCTTCAATCCCAGAATGACTCCGATCATAGCAAACCCGGCCTTAAACCACCCGGGAGAAAGTCGACTCTGGTCTCGCGCTGCGCAGATATCAAATTCGATCAACTGCCTGCCTTTCGATGCGGTGTAGTCTCCTGGTAGAGCAGAAAGTTGTAAGACTGTCATCGGGTGACGTTTGAAGGAGTTTTCTTCAGAGGCTTTTCTCAAATGGAAAACTACGGGGCCTGTCATCACTGCTGCAACACAAATTCCAATGACCAAAGTGGCCCATAAATTCGGATTCAGCAGCCGCTTCCACAATGTCCCTGCAGCCCCGAGAAGCAGCACCGCCAGAAAGAAGCCCTGGTGACTACAGGTCAGAAAAGTGAGTCCGAACGCGACCCCAAGTTCCGCTCCAAGAAAAAGGGAAGAGCTTCGGGAAATTTTCAACAAGACGATCCAAGTCCACAGGATCCCCCAAAGGGGGGTCAACTGCAGGACATCTTGTTGCCAGTGTACAATCGGCAGCAGCAACAGCATGGCTCCCCCCACGATTGCAATGGAACGATTTACATTTAATTTTCTCAATAACAAAAATGCAAACAGTCCGTTGAGCAACAATGCAAACCACAGATAAATGTTATAGGCGAGAACGCGAGATTGGGTGAACCAGAAGAGGGGCGCCATGAGAATCGTAGTTGTTTGTGGCTCCGAAAATGCAAATGTATTTGGGGTTGGATGAAATATCGGCGCATTCCAATAGCTGTTAGTCCCCTGCAAAAACCCTTCCGCATTCCACCAGATTGTCCAAAGATTGAACATCGGAACTGTTAATGAGTCTGACGTCCCCGTTGGTAAACACGTTGTCGGACAACGTGCCAATGGCCATGTAGACCAGATAGCCAAGGTTGCATAGATAACAACGACAAGAGTTCCGAAAGCTGGTTTTGATTTAATTACTCTTCGGACTGATAAAGTCATGCAATGAAATGGCTCCCATCGATCATCAAACTACCTCAAGTCTCAGACACAGATATGAAAATGACTGTTAATGCAGAACTACCATTGGAAACGATTGAAAGAAGAATCAGACAGAAGAGAGATCATGAGAAAACAGCTCCCTCATCAGGATACCGGGCTTCCGAGGATTGTCAATTTGAGTATTGCGGTATTAATCAACCGGGTAGTTTGAGCTCGTATTTCTTCTCAATAAACAGAATCGTGAAACAGAATCATGGGGTACTTTTAATGTGGAGCTAATTTAGCTTGCATTACAATTTATGATGCTTCCACACCGCCCTGCTTCAGTGAGCAACTTTTGCGTTGCCTGTTTTCATGTTCCTGCTCTTTCAGCCGTTTGGATGCATTGAAAGGTGCTCCCACGAAACTGAGCTAGCCAGCTATCAAAGGATTGCTCACTAATTTCTCGCTGCGGAAAGACTTTACTCATCGTTTGTAACACATTCAACATGGTCTCAATGTTACAACGCTTTTGGACAATCAGTTCCAGGCATGCGACCTCGTGCAATTTTTCTCAAGTCTTATACGCATTAACTCATGGCAATGCGGCTTGAAATAACATATTTTGCTATACGACTAATTTTGAATCAAAGAATTAGTACATATCCCTCAACAAGTAAAATGCCTTTTGCACAGTTAGATGTTCTTAAAGAAGACTACATTCTTTAATGTCTTAATGAGTAATAATTAAGGCTAATTCTCAATCATCTAAGTTTCCGCAAAAGAGGGAAAACTTACACTTCATGAAATGTTGTCTTCACTTAGATTTAACGCAAAATTCTTTATTTTCAAAATTTCGTTAGCACTTCTCAATACTGCTGTATAACGTAGTCCAATGGTCAATCTGTATGTTTATGGCTTTATTTATGCATTTTTATTTTGTAAATACCTTTAATTAAAAGGCATTTACCTCCACTGCAGTTCCAGAATCATCGTTCTTAATTTTGGAGTTGCCTGCGGAAAATTCCTTCACGGTTCTAAGAATCGATACGCCACTTTTGGCAAAAAATTCATCTATCACGATTTGTCTTATCTCATTTTTTAATGAAAGGAAGAGAGGCATGGACCTGAAACGTCAGCGGAAACGTGGTTTTTCATTACATGGTTTTACACTTATTGAGTTACTGGTTGTCATTGCCATCATTGCCATTTTGATTGCCTTACTACTACCAGCTGTTCAACAGGCGCGCGAAGCAGCCCGTCGGACAGAATGCAAAAACAAATTGAAACAATTGGGAATCGCGATGCATGGTTATCACGAAGTGCATGGCTGTATGCCGATGGGAGCTGGGTCCAACGGCGGTCCGGGAGGACGGCGGCAGAGTGGGTTTGTGGGCATGCTTCCCTTTATTGATCAGGCTCCACTCTTTAATTTAATTGCAGCGGGTGGTACTGCCGCTGCAGTCGATGGGACCACAAATTATAATGGATTCGATTTTGTTCCCTGGGATAACAATCACAAAGCTGTCATAACAAAAATCCCCATGCTGTTGTGTCCATCAGACGGAGACACGACCGAAGAAAATCCACGTGCCAAATGCAACTACATGTTCTCGCGAGGTGACACTGCCTGGGACACCAACCCCGGATGGAACGGAAATGGTGGTCGTGGCCTGAGAGGTTTCTTTGTTGGTGGATCAGGCAACTCCAACGTGCGAAGAATCCGCGACATCACCGACGGCTTAAGTAACACGATTGCCATGGGTGAGCGTATTAAAGCAAAGCCGGGTGGAAATTCGATTCTGACTGGTGCAATTGCCACAAATATTACTCAAGCCCAATATCGTGCAGACGCATCGGTCTGTCTCAATAACTACAATAACTCAACCGACCAATATGCCGGGAGTTCGAGTCGTTGGGCAGGTTTGCGTTGGATGGATGGAACGGTAAGTTTTACCGGTATGACCACCATCCTTGGCCCCAATAAGCCGAGTTGTACTCAGCCAGGTGATGATCACGATGGGATCCAGGATCCAACCAGCCATCACGCAGGAGGTGCCCAGGTTCTTATGGGGGATGGAGCAGTTCGGTTTATCAGTGAGAACATTGACGCCGGCAATCCCGCTTCACCATCTCCCGCAGGTGCCACAAGGAGCCCCTATGGTATTTGGGGCGCATTGGGTTCTGTCGCAGGGAGCGAAACGATCGGCGAGTTCTAGGCTGGCTGAATCAGTCTATTCACCATCGACCTGAAAACCGGAGGGCGGTCAGAGTACCGCCCTCCGCAATGGTTATGTGTAGCGTTATTCGTGATACCAATTTCTAAGGGATTCCTACAATGAGAGTACGGATTTTACTTATCATCTCTATTTGCATGTTTTCATACGGTTGTAGTGGAGGTAGTGAAGAAGATCGGAAGCCTGTCTATAAAGTGACCGGAACCGTGAAATTAGGGGGTGCTCCCATATCAGGCGCAAGCGTTACTTTTGTGTCCAGGGAAAAACAACCCGTTGCTTATGGACGCACCAACGGCTCTGGCGCGTTTGAACTGACGACTTACGATCCCGATGACGGAGCAGCTGCCGGCACGTATGCTGTGCTGGTTACCAAGTACTTAGGCAAAGCAGCTAACGCCAGTAACATTAATGCTGCTCATGGAACCGACCCTACAAAGAACTACGATTCAGTCAGCGGCCACGACGCGAAAGCGACGCAAACGACTGACAACGTAATTTCGGCACAATATTCCGATGTGGCCACGACTCCGTTATCAGCAAATGTCGAATCCGGTGGAGAGAACAAATTCGATTTCGAACTCAAATAGCGGGATGGAGTGCTGATTGCACTATGTCCAATGGGAGACACTTGAGAATTGATGCAATGCTACTTGCTCGATGGCAAGTGGCATTGTTCGTCGGAACACTCTGCTTGGCCAGTGTGTGCGGTTGTGAGTCAGAACCTGTTGATCCGGCCATGTCTCTTCAGCAGGCTGAAGCGGCCCTCATCAAAAAAGACTTCGACCGCGCCGAAAAACTTGCCATGGATATTCCTGCCAGTGCCCCCGAACGCTCAGCTGCTCTCATCGTGGCCGGAGAAGCTGCCATGCACGATAAACGATTCATCGATGCGCTGGAATACTTTCAATTGGCGATTGATTCCAGCAAAACCCCAAAACACACCAAAGTAGCCAGATTTTCATTAGCCGAAGTCTATCGTGAGCTTGGACAATTGACGAATGCGATTCAGGCCTATCGGCAAGTGCTGAATGCAAACCCAGACAATGCTGCCACTCACGAACGGCTCGCATTCTTACTCAGTACTACCGGAGCACGCTGGGAAGCATTACCCCATTTCTTTTTTCTGGTTCGTAGTGGCACAGCCACGATTAATGAATTGGCAATCTTCGCGGATCTTGATCGACATGTTGAGCATAAAGCATTCCTTGAGTCTTGCTTGCTAAAATCAAAAGATGATCCCTATGTACGATTCGGGCTAGCCGCGCATTCGTTCTGGGACGGTGAGCCAGATCAGGCAAAAGAAAGCTTGCGTCAGATTGTTTTAGAAACTCCCGAACTGATCTCCGCACAGGCAATGCTGGGAGAATTACTGCTCGATGATAAAGAAACACAATTTGTGCAATGGCACCTGAATTTACCGGACGAAGCCGAATCGCATCCGGATATCTGGTATGTTCGCGGGCTTTGGGCACGCCGACATGACCAACGTCATATGGCCGCACATTGCTTTTGGCAATGTGTTTGCCGCGACCCAAGACACCGGCGCGCGAACGTTCAACTCAGTCAGGTGTTGGCATCACTTGGCGAAATAGCTTCGGAAGCATTTCGTGAGAGAGCGGCTCAGATGGTCGAACTGACACAGCAAGTCGACGACGTACTACGGAGTGGGGGACTCAATGAAGCAGCCGTTCATCAAACACTGGATTTATTGGAAAAAATGGGACGAATTTGGGAGACATGCGCCTGGGGGGTCCTGGCGCGTAACCAATTTAATACATCCGATTGGCCACAACAATATTTAGCGCGATGTGCGCCTCTATTGAATAGCGACCTGCCACTGGTGCAAGACGCTCAAAATTTGACAAAAAGAATTAACTTAACGTCTTATCCAGAGTTCCAATTACCGCAAGTCGATCTGAATTCTTCGGTCGAAGACTCCAAATTTCAGGTCAATGCTCAAATTCGGTTCTCACAATCAGACACCGGCATCGACTTCACCTACTTCAATAGTCCCGATCTATCGACAAAGGGTGTACGTGTATTTGAGTCAAACGGTGGTGGGGTAGCAGTTGTGGACTTCGACGGAGACGAATGGCCTGACCTGTACTTTACTCAAGGGACGGAATGGAAATCCGGTAAGACAGAGCCGTCGCCTTCCAAGCAGTATACAGACCACTTGTTCCGAAACTTGGGAGACTCATTTGAAGACATTACGGATTTATCAGGTCTCGGAAATCAGGGATATGGACAAGGTCCGACTGTAGCCGATTTTAATAATGACGGATTTCCCGACCTCTATATCGCCAACATCGGTCGCAATCGGCTTTACAAGAACAATGGAGACGGTACGTTCGAAGATGTTACCGATGCATGTGGACTAACAGGACAAGACTGGACGGCAAGCTGTGTCGTCGTTGATCTGAACGCAGACGGATTACCAGACCTGTTTGACGTTAACTACCTGCAAGGAAAGAATATCTATACGGCAATCTGCCAGGGGCAAGCATGCTCTCCCTCCGTTTTCATTGGAACTCCAGATCGTTTGCATCTGAATCAAGGTGATGGAACATTTGCCTGCATTCCGGATATCACTCCTGCAGCGGGAGCAAAAGGCCTGGGGGTCGTGGCACTTAATCTACATGATCGCAAACGACCATGCTTGTTTGTAGCCAATGATCAAACTCCTAATTTTCTGCTTCAGGCTTCCAGCACAGACGATTCTTCCAGTATTCGTTTGGAAAATAGAGGATTCATTGACGGAATCTCCCACAACGAAGATGGACTGTCAATGGCTTGTATGGGCATTGCCGCCGACGATGCAGACGGAGATGGGCGGATCGATTTCTTTGTCACGAACTTTAAAGATGAATCAAACACTTTCTATTCGCAAGACACAGAGGGAATCTTTATTGACGCGACAAAACAAGCTGGCCTGGCTGGCCCGAGTTGGCCTTTTGTCGGTTGGGGGACGCAGTTTCTGGATGCCGATCTCAACGGTGCGGTAGATATCATTGTGGTAAATGGTCATGTCGACGACTATCGTGATGTGGGAGGCGAATATCAAATGCGTTCTCAGTTTTTCAAAAACATGGGGAAAGGGCGTTTTATCGAACTTCCCGCAGTTGATGTAGGATCATGGTTCGAGAAAAAAATTCTAGGACGAGGGTTGGCACGTCTTGACTGGAACCGGGACGGCTTGCCGGATTTTGTCGTTTCCCAAATCAGCGAACCTGTTTCTCTCATGACAAATCGGACCACTGGAAGTGGCCATTTCATTAATGTCTGTCTGCATGCGACGAGAACCGCACGTGATGCGATTGGTACTGTCGTGGAGGTTGTCACGGAAGATCGACGCTGGAAAAAGCAAATCGTGGCCGGGGATGGTTACATGGCGAGTAATCAGCGGATGGTTCAATTCGGACTGGGAACAGCTGACTCCATTCAAGAAATCCTGATCCACTGGCCTTCGGGTGGTATGTCAAGAATGAAGAACCCTCCGGTCGATGCCACTCTGGAGTTGGTGGAGGGAAAGACTCATTTCGCACTATGGCGCGGTTCGGATCTCGAAAAATCAAATGCCGAATTAAAATTGGAATATGAAAGTAAGCTGGCAAATTCCAATGCGGTCTCGGAGAAACATAATGTCCGCAAAAGATAACTCTCCCCTTACACAATCTCGATCCAATCGAAGGCGGGTTGGGCTGGGTATTGTTCTGTTGATCCTCGCAATATGCGGATGGGTAACTTGGTATCAATTGTGGAGCCCCAATGTTAGTACAGAACGATTGATGCAACAGGCTAAACGTGACCATGCGATGGGACGGGAACAACAGGCAGAAAGAAAAGCCGCTCAAGTTCTGAATATCAACCCTGGACTTGATGAAGCGGTATTTCTCGCAGCTGAGTGCGCCGTATCACAAGAAAAATATCAACATGCACTCGACTACCTGAACCAATTGCAAACATCCAAGTCGGATGTGCTTCTACGTGCAGCATTGTTCACAGCAGATTTGCAGCATTATCAGCTGAGTCGATTTACCGATGCAGAACAGTCCTACCGCAGGGCGCTCGATCTTGATTCGGAAAACATACAGGCCAACTCCAATCTGGCGAGACTTCTGGGGCTCTGCGGGCGGCGGACTGACGCAATTCCCCACGTCTTAAAATTGATTCGCCTGGGAGTAGAAACGGATTTGCTGATGCTGCTCGCGCGAGAATCAGGTGTCATTCACGATCAGGATGCGCTGAAGCGGGCGAATGTAGAGGTTCGCGATGATGCGAATCCTTTGCTGGGTCTTGCCTGGCACGCTGCAGAGAACGAGCAAACCGAACGCGCCATCCAATTACTTCGAGACGCGATCGATCGACAGCCCGATCTTATTGCCGCCCATGTAGCGCTGGGGCGTCAATTGCTGATTACAGGTCGATTCAATGAACTTTTTCTCTGGGAAAAACAGATACCGCCTGAGGCAGAACATTATTCGGAGACCTGGCTTATTCGTGCACAAGCCGCAGAGAAAGAGGGATTGAAAGAAGCGGCGATTCGTTGTTATTGGGAAGCGGCCCTGCGCGCCCCGGAATCAAAACTTCCAAACTTTCGGCTCGCAACTTTACTGTTTGAAACGGGAGACACCGAAACGGCAGAAAAATTTGCAGAACACGTTGATCAACTACAGAAATTGAATGTGACCCAAGATCGGATTTTTTCAATGAATGATCAACCAAGCATCGAATCCGTATTGGAATTAGCAAGAAGCTATGAATCAGTTGGCCGATTCTGGGAAGCTTATGCCTGGTGCCTCTTATCTGTGCGAGTTAATCCATTACATCAGAATGCGCAGCTCTATCTGAATGAACTAAAAAAACAAGTTGAGGGCATCGCGCTGCAGCTGACAGCCAATACAGCGAACGTTGCAAAGTCTGTTGACCTCTCGATGTATCCTCTTCCAAACTTTCATGAGTCTCATAAATCTCCAGACAATATTAGTTTAATCACTTCATCAACAATTTCTGTTCGGGACGATGCGCAAGCAAATGGTTTGAATTTCCAGTATTTTAATGGGACCCAGGGCTCCCCTTCGCGGAGAATGTTTGAATTCACAGGCGGCGGAATCGGCGTCCTTGACTTCGATATGGATGGTTTCGCCGATATTTATTTCACACAAGGACGCCCCTGGCCACTCAACACGCAAGTGAATCATTTCTCCGATCGTCTCTTTCGGAATCGTGGGGCAACTCGTTTTGACGATGTGACGAGCGGCGGCGGTATTCGAGAAAGCGGCTTTGGGCAGGGAGTTGCCGTCGGGGACTTTAACACAGATGGGTTTCCAGATCTGTATGTAGCCAACATTGGGGCGAACTATTTATGGATGAATAATGGTGATGGTACATTTTCAGATGTGACGTTAGTGGCAGAGGTCGGTGGTAATCAGTGGACGACGAGTTGCGTTCTAGCCGATTTAAACTCTGACGGATTGGCAGACATCTACGCCGTTAACTATTTAACCGCAGAAGATGTCTTCGAACGAGTTTGTAAACACCCTGATGGGACACCGCGCGCATGCTTACCGTTTCACTTTGAAGGGGAGACGGACCGTGTATGGTTGAATGACGGAAACGGACACTTTACTGATGCGACAAAAGAGTTTCTCTCCGTAAAACCAAACGGAAAAGGACTCGGTGTCGCAGTTTGGGACTCGGACGGAACCGGAAAACTGAGTCTGCTCGTTGCGAATGACACCGGGCCGAACTTTTTTTTCGTCAACGAGTCGAACAGTAACAGTAAGATCAGTTTACAGGAACGTGGGACCCTGGCCGGCCTGGCACTCAATGAGGATGGAAAGGCCGAAGGATGTATGGGGATTAGCCTTGGCGATCTCAATGATGATGGAGAATTGGATGTCCATATTACGAACTTCCTGAGCGAATCAAATACCATCTATACGAATTCGACGACAGGATTTTACGAAGATCGAACCCGTATGCTGGGGCTGCATGCTCCCACATTAAATGTCCTCGGGTTTGGAACACAATTCCTTGACATGGATCTTGACGGACGTCTTGAATTATTCGTCTCGAATGGACACGTTGATGACTTGCGCCAATACGGACGACCGTATCAAATGCGACCACATCTGTATCAGGGGAACGGACAGCGATTCTTGAAAGTCGATGCAACCACATTGGGTCCGTATTTTCAGCAACAAAGACTGGGACGATCCGTTGCTAGAATTGACTGGAATCGAGATGGGCGAGAGGATCTGATCGTTGGTCATCTTGATGGTGGCTCCGCTCTATTAACAAATACCAGTGTTTCGACAGGACATTTTCTTTCACTCAGATTCTTCGGCGTTGAGTCAAATCGAGATGCGATTGGAACAACGATTCAAGTTCGAATCAACGGCAACACGATTACACGTCAACTCACTGCAGGAGACGGGTATCAAGCCAGCAACGAGCGCCGTATTGTAGTTGGTGTGGGACGTGCCAGTTTAATTGATGAACTGATTGTTCGCTGGACTTCGGGAAAAGTACAAAAATTCGAAAACGTGCCAGTTTCCCAGGAAATGTGGCTCCTCGAGGGAGGGAATCTCATTTCAATGACATTGGACGCAGATTCTGATAGCTGAATGAGGCTGGATCAAGCATCGACCACACTTCGCAAACACCTGATTATCGCCAACGTTTCGTAATTTAAAAGTAGATCGAATTTTAAATTACAAAGGGAGCTAAACTTATCTCAGCAAGATTTCATCAAAGATTGGAATGTTGACGACGGTATTGACTGGGGGGGATGCCGACCGCCTTCTTGAACGCAACTGATAGATATTCTTCATGTTGGAATCCTGCACAGTTCGCGATTTCGAACAGTGAAAGCTCCGTTTCAGTGAGTAGATTTTTCACCCGATCAATTTTTAGTCGGATAATTTCCTGATGCGGAGTTCGTCCGAGTAATTTCTGGAATCGATGTTCCATTGCACGTCGTGAAATCGGGATCTCTTGCAGAACGTCATTAACATTGATCCCTGAATAAGCATTTTTACGAATGAAACTTACGGCATGAGCAATTTCCGGATCATCAATCGCGAGAATGTCTGTAGATTGACGGGTTTCAACACCAATCGGTTCAATCAATAATGCATTGGGATTCACGGATTCGCCCGCCATCATACGGTCGAGCAAGTGAGCAGCTTCAAAACCTGCCCGAGAAGCATTGCAGCGAACGCTGGAAAGAGGTGGGTCTGCGAGTTCACACAGCAGGTGATCATTGTCAACTCCTAAAACAGCAACTTCCTCAGGAACGGCGATTTCAAGTTCCCGGCAAGCATCAAGTAACGCGCGTGCCTTGATGTCAAAACAGGCAAATATGCCCACGGGACGTGGAAGCTTTTTTAACCATTTGACTAGTTCGTTTTGCTCCACACTCCACGAATATTCAGAAGAGTTCTGTGAAACGGAATCGAGTTCAAAGTATTGTCGTCCTTCATTTTTAATAATTTGAGCAAAATACTGCTTTCGCCAGTTTGACCAGTTAAAACTAGGATCACCACAAAAAGCAAAATTCTGAAAACCGCGCTCCATCAAATGTTCTGCGGCCATTTGAGCAATCGCTTCATCATTCGTTTCTACCCAAGGGATGTCTGGCAGATGACGAGCAGCACTTACGTCGACGATCGGTAAACCGGTATTTCTCAAAATGGCTGCGATTTTATCCGTTTCTACCCGCGCAATGATGCCATCTCCTTTCCATTCAGACAACCAGGCAGGAGGCTGCCCACCTCGTTCCTGTTCCGGTAGATAAATAGACCAGCGCTCGTGTAACCGGACATATTTGGCAATTCCTTCCAGAACACCTCGCGCGTAGGAATTAGAAGTTTCGATGAGTAAAGCCACTGAGTGAGTTCGCTTCATACTCGTTTCCTGCCTGATTCAAACTGTGCAATGATGGGCGACCTCGTATTGTAAATTATCTCATTCGCAAAGTCGACAAGATCTTTCTAACTCAGCAGAATTCTATAGTTTATTCTTAATAAAATAGAATATTGAGTATCCTTCAATGTTTCTCGCGATGTAATTAATCTCAAGGACCATCTGTATTCACTCATCATATTGTGAGTACAAATGAATGCCAGAATTTGAACTCATTCCTCGGCGGAGTTTTTCCGCAAATCATGGCAGTAAGATCTGGAAGACACCGAACTTATGGGCTCGCAGGACGATTGAATCAGTCGTCCCTGAAGTAACAAAACCGATACTACATCATTCAGTAATTAATCGGATGAATCAAGAAGAGGGGACCTATCACCCTCAGAACCTTCCTCACGAATTCGATATAGAATCATAGTTGATTCTCGATAATCATGACATGACGGGAAGTTTTTTACTTATCCCTATTCAGCCCCCCTGGTGTTCATAGGAAGACATCCATCATTAAAACAAACGATGGCTCGGTTTAAAGTAATGACTGTGATCTGGTTTTGCCTCGTGGGAATTGGCATGTCATCTCCCAGGAAATATCAGGCGACTCCCGAAGAGGCACAGGATATGATCAGTGCCTGCGATGTCAATAAAAATCACAGGCCGTCTGCCGGAATATGCTCATTCAGGTACGACCTGTTGCCATGCTTTCGATTCCGTCATGTATGGTTGCAAATGTTACGAAATCGGGATGATGATTTTGCCTCCACTTTAGTTTCTTCATTCAAATTCTTGCATAGAACGACATCAAGTCACTCTTTAATAACGCGCCTCTGCTTCATCATTTTCATTGATGGAGGGAATCTTCTCTCTTAAGAGAGGAGGTGAATCGGATCGTTTCATTTTCTGAACAAACGCGACTAAATTAGAACGCCTGATCGATTCCAAACACACTGCAATCTTCTATTAAAATCGCAACTCCCAACCTCTATTTCACTTGTGAAAATGAGACCGCTTAAGGGAGGTCTATTTTAGCTTCAGCGGAATTCCTCCACGATTTCATTTACTTTTACCGATTATGAAGTCTCTTCATTCAAAACCTCATATTTAAGATTAATCGATCTTTATTTGTTCTGAAATTGCAGCCATAACCCAGAAAAGCAACTTACTCTTATACAGCAATGTCGCCTTTTTAAAACAATTTTCAGGAAACTGGAAACTCACTTTAGTTGATAAATTGAATTCACGAAGTAATCACTCACATGTCACATACTGAGAAGATGATTGACCAAAAAGATTTACCCCCTCAAGAAGGGATGAGCCAAAGCCTGGCTCTACCAGCGATGCTCGTTCTCTGGCTGGGTGCTGTGTTACTTGGTATGTCTGTGATCTGGGAATATCAAGTGACGCCGGGTGAACTTCCCGATGCACCAAAAGATTGGCCAGCCGACAGTCGTATGACCTGTAATCATAGACGGCCGACTCTGGTTATGTTTGCGCACCCTCGTTGCCCTTGCACGCGTGCCAGCATTGGTGAACTGGCCTTGATCATGGCACATGGTCCAGAACGGATTGATGCCCGCGTATTATTCTATAAACCTGCCAGTTTTCTTGAAGGATGGGAAAAGACAGATCTCTGGGAAACCGCGAAACATATCCCCGGAGTCTCTGTTTCGAGTGACATAGATGGTTCTGAGGCCCATTTATTTGGTGCCACGACTTCCGGTTATGTCTTACTTTATGATGCAAATGGACAATTATTATTTCACGGTGGTATCACGGGTTCACGGGGCCATTCAGGTGACAACGTGGGAAGAACAGCAATCGAGACAATCTTAACCGGTGGCAATACCGAAAGACAAACAACATTCACCTTTGGATGCCCTCTGCTAGGACGAAACGACGCTTGTCAGCAGGAGAATCAATAATGCCTACTCATATTTTATCTACAACGATGAATGAAACAGCTTCGAAAAGAGCTGATGAGCTATTTACGGAAAATCGGCGAGATCTTTACAGAAGAACCGACCGACTCTTTGCCTGTCTGATGATTGTGCAGTGGTTTGCTGCGATCGGAGCCGCATTTCTGGTAACTCCCCGAACATGGATCGGCTCTGTCAGCGAAACACATCTGCATGTCTGGGCGGCAATATTATTTGGTGGATTGATTACTCTCTTCCCTGTGCTTTTTACCTTTCTCCGTCCTGGTGCCACCTTAACACGACATTCGATCGCGATTGGCCAAATGTTGACGGCTTCACTCTTAATTCATTTGAGTGGGGGACGCATTGAAACACACTTCCATATTTTTGGATCGCTGGCATTTCTTGCTTTTTATCGAGACTGGCGCGTCCTGATCACTGCCACAACCGTTGTGGTAATCGATCATACAGCATTTGGTCTCTTCTATCCACAGGCTGTATTCGGAACGCTCACAGCAAGTCCATGGCGGATTGTGGAACATGGTGCCTGGGTTGTCTTTGAAGATATCTTTTTGCTGATTGCCATTAATCAGAGTTTAGGTGAAATGAAAGCAATGGCACGACAACGGGCAACCTTGGAAGAAACGAATGAAACAGTGGAAACAGAGGTTCAAAGACGAACACACGAATTACATACTGCCAACCAGTTGATCTCGGAAAATAACCGTAATTTAGAGCTGAAAACCCAGGAACTGAAACAGCAGGCTGAAGAGTTATTGGCAGCAAACGAACGGGCCGAACAACTCAGCGCTTTTGGTAAAATATTAGATCAATCTCATAACGAAATATTTATCGGCGATCCCGATACCTACCATTTTATTTATGCCAATCGAGGAGCGCGACTCAATATTGGTTACAATCTGGAAGAGTTACAAAAACTCACTCCTGTGGATATCACTTCGGGGCTCACAATGCCTGATTTAGAAAGGATGCTGGAACCCCTCAAGCTTGGTTTGCAAAGCTGTGTCGAATTAAACAGCATACATCGTAGAAAAGATGGGTCAGAATACCCAGTCGAAGTGCACATTGAATCTTCTGTTCTAGGAACGAGAAAGGTTTTTGTAGCCGTCATACTGGATATTACAGAACAGCAACGATCTTCCAGAGCAATTGAGCGGCTGTCACGATTCCCCGACGAAGACAGCAACCCGGTCATGCGAGCCTCTGCTGACGGGACGTTACTTTACGCCAATAAATCGAGTAAACATTTACTTGACTTCTGGGAAACCCAAAAGGAAAAACCACTCCCTGACGAAATCTATTATACGTGTCAGCAGGCTTTGAAAACGCATGAAACAATTGAACTCGAAATCGATGCCATCGATCGATATTACTCTCTGATCGTGACACCGATTGCCAAAGAAGAGAGCTACGTCAACCTGTATGCAACGGACATAACCTCGCGTAAGCATGCTGAAGTCGATCTAATCAAAGCAAAAGAAGTAGCTGAGGCGGCGAACCGCGCCAAAAGTGAATTCCTGACCAACATGAGTCATGAAATCCGAACCCCCATGAACGCCATTTTGGGGTTCAGTGATCTTATTCTAGACAGTGCCGGTGAACCGGGCGAAGTAGAAGCGGCACGTACGATCAAGGAAAACGGAGAATTTCTAATCAAACTAATTACTGATATTCTCGATTTATCCAGTATCGAATCTAAAAAACTCCATGTTGAATTAGTACGGTGCTCTCCTCACGAAATCATGAGTAAAGTGGTCTCCCTGATGAAACTCCAGGCAAAAACCAAAGGCCTGGTATTTGATTTCCGAATTGATGGTCCCATACCAGAAACAATTAATACTGATCCCACAAGATTGACTCAAATCTTGATCAATCTCATTGGAAATGCCATTAAATTTACGGAGACAGGAACCGTTGAGGTGATCACTCGCCTGGTCAATGAAAATAGCCAGCAACCTCAACTCCAGTTTGATATCATCGACACCGGCATTGGGATCGCCGAAGATAAAACCCATCTGCTTTTCTTACCGTTTACCCAAGCCGATGGTTCCATGACACGGAAATATGGTGGAACTGGTCTGGGACTGGCAATCAGCAAACGGTTGACAGAACTTCTGGGAGGAACCATTTCTGTTTCCGGTACTCCTGGAAAAGGAAGTACCTTTTCCTTCACCATTAACACTGGTTCCCTGGAGAAGATTCCCTTGATTGAAGGTCATATCACAGCACCAGTCATCAAGAAAAACGACACACAGACGGCAGTACCAAGTGAGTTCCCGTTACGTGACCAACATATTCTGGTCACTGAGGATGGAATCGACAACCAACGACTGATCAGCTTTATTTTGAAAAAAGCAGGCGCGAAAGTCTCGTTAGCCGAGAATGGACAAATTTCCTTTGATCAGGCGACAGCCGCAATGAAAGAGGGAAATCCTTTCGACGCGATTCTGATGGATATGCAAATGCCTGTTTTGGACGGTTATAGCGCCACTCAACAATTAAGAGAAGCAAATTTCAACGGACCGATCATAGCTTTAACGGCACATGCTTTGAGTGGAGATCGTCAAAAGTGTATTGATGCCGGCTGCGACGACTATCTGACCAAGCCAATTGACCGCAGAAAACTAATCGAAGTTGTGGCCAGTTATGTTCATGAAGCAGAGAATAGTCAAATATGTGCCAGCTAAAGCAGCTTCTCCGACATTAAACAATCTGTCTGCTGATTTTTATAAAAATCAGCAACTTTCGCCGTGATATTCTCCTGAAGACCCCGCCTTGATAATTGCAGGTTCTCATTATTAAGGGGGGGTTCTTGATGCGATGGACATTATTTCGGTCCCGACACTGGAAGTGGGGTAGAAGAAGCCGCCGTTGTGCTATCGTAAGTATGGTCATTTTCTTACTGACGGCAGCGCTGATCGGGCGACCATTGCTGCACTTAGCTCGAACGGCCTGGCAGGATACCGAAGTGCGCGAATCACCGCCGGAAGGTTTCATGGATGATGCCAGCCGAATGAATTTAACCCCAATCCATCAGGTTTGGCCGGTTCCCCTGGATACGACAGCAGCCGAAACACAACTCGCACAACTGTTTGCGCACGCGCATCGAACAGGATTACGCATCTCGATTGCTGGCTCGCGTCACAGTATGGGAGGCCACACTCTAATTCCTGGCGGGATCATGATCGACATGACGCCCTTCAAAAAAATGGAACTGGATGAAGCACAAAATTTGCTGCACGTTCAGGCGGGAGCAAAATGGAGTGAAATCATTCCCTGGCTCAACCAGCGAGGAAAGTCCGTCGCGATCATGCAGTCGAACAATTCCTTTACTGTCGGCGGGTCCATCAGTGTGAACTGTCATGGCTGGCAATATGGCCAACCTCCCATCGCCTCGTCAGTGGAATCCTTTCGTTTGATGTTGGCTGACGGGAAAATTGTCCATTGCAGTCGAACCAGAAACAAAGAACTGTTTTCACTGGCGCTAGGTGGGTATGGCCTGTTTGGAGTAATTCTGGATGTTGATTTGCGAGTGGTACCGAATGAGAGATACCGATTGGAACAATCAATCGTCCCTGTCGAGCAGGCCCTCGGTACGTTCGATACAATGATCGACGATCCCAATGTCGCAATGGTATTCGCTCGAATGAATATCACCCCCGATCATTTCCTGCAGGACGTCATCATCAATGTATTTTATCCTGATCCAGCTACTTCGGGAAAAATACCTGATCTAACAGAACCCAGCATAGCGGCAATTCGACGTCCTATTTTTCGAGGTTCCAGCAGCAACGAGTATGGAAAAAAACTGCGTTGGAATGCGGAGACAAAACTGCAACCACACTTGCAACAGAAATATTATTCGCGGAACCAATTACTGAATGAAGGTGTGGAAATCTTTGAGAATCGTTCTGCAGATCACACCGACATTCTGCACGAGTATTTTATCCCCAAGACAGGTCTTGCGGAATTTGTCAAAGCGTTACGTGAAATCATTCCACGACATAATCAGGACCTGTTGAATGTGACCGTTCGCCAGATTAATACGGATCAGGATACCTTTCTCCGCTATGCAGACCAGCAGATGTTTGCATTCGTGATGCTGTTTTATCAACCACGAACGGAAGGGGGAGACAGAAAAATGGAGGTAATGTCTGTGGATTTGATCGAAGCAGCACTTCAAGCAGACGGCCGATACTACCTGCCCTACCGTCTGCACGCGACACCACAGCAGTTTCACAGAGCCTACCCACAGGCTAAGCAGTTTTTTACATTAAAGAGAGACTATGATCCGCAGGAACTGTTCCAGAATCAGTTCTATCAGAAATATGGCAATCCAGAGAAAGAGATCGAGTATGATGAAGAATAAGATTACGAGTCTGATTTTCTCGGTCACGATCATGAAAGCAAATCAATGTGGATCCGCCTGAGGCTGGATATCGGCTGGCGCGACTTATGCTTTGGTTTCTGCAGTTCACTACTGCCGGGAGGCAGGCAAGTCGCTCAGGCAAAACTGGAAGACCTCTGGTCGGGAGGCAACAATGATGCACTGGTATGTCTCTCCGTCCGTAGTGGATTCGATCTGCTACTGCAGGCCCTTGACCTGCCGACAGGATCAGAAGTTCTGTTTTCCGCAGTCACAATTCCCGACATGCCACTGATTGCGAAAGCTCACGATCTCATCCCTGTCCCCGTTGATCTCAGCGGTAGCGATTTTCAGCTTGATCTGACCGCCTTACAGAAAACAGTCACTTCAAAATCGAAAGTGCTTGTCGTATCGCATCTGTTCGGCGCCCGACCTGAGATGGAAGAGATCCTCAAAGTGGCCCGCAAACATAATCTCTACGTCATAGAAGACTGCGCTCAGGCATGGTGTGAACCCGAGTGGCGCGGAAGCGAACAAGCAGACGCCAGTCTGTTCAGCTTCGGTCCCATTAAAACGGCAACGGCGCTGGGCGGCGCACTTTGTCGTGTGAGTGATCCTGCGATTCTTGATTGTATGCGAAACAGACAAGCACAGGAGCCCGTTCAGGTCGGTAGAAAACTCACCTGCAACATCTGTAAATTCGCCTGCCTCAAAGCGATTTCGACAAAACCCTTTTTCGGTACCATCACCGCACTTGCCAGACGACTTGGAAAAAGTGTTGACGACATCCTCGGCGGTCTAACTCGCGGCTTCTCAGATGATAATTTGCTGGCCCAGTTACGCCAACAGCCCAGCACCGGCACACTCCAGCTGCTGAAACATCGCCTGCAAACCTACGATACTCAACGAATCCACCGACGAATTCAACACGCACAGCGTATCATCACCCGGTTAGAACTGGAACTAACACAGCCGGAACGAATTAATCCACAACACTCGTTCTGGCTGTTCCCATTGCTGAGCGATCAACCTGAGGCACTGATCTCGCAGTTACAACAAGAGGGCTTCGACAGCACTCAGCGGGGACGTCTGGCGGTAGTTCCTCCACCCACTGATCGACCTGGACTCAACTGCCCGCATGCAACGCATCTGTTAAACCAAACGGTATTCCTCCCCTGTTACCCGGAACTGACCGACGCAGCCATTGATAGGATGTGTGGTTTGATCCTCAGTCTGGAGCAGGAAAAGACGGGCTATAACTGATAGATCTCATACGGAGCACTGCAGGGTGTTCCTCGTGAGACGTGCATGCGTCTCTCTCCTGGTTCAATGATCACAGAAAAAACGGTTTGCCAGAATCCGTGATCTGGATCATCATTGACATGCCGGCAAATGGAACGGGGATGGCCCTGATGATCTCTGAGCGCCGTCTTGATCTCCTCAACTCCGATCTCGGCGGTATTTGCACTCAGCAATTCATCAATCCGGGCTTTGCGAGGATGGGAACCGATCAGCTCCGGAAATTGTTCGTTATATTCACACAAATCCGGATGCAGACAATGATTGGTATGCGTTATCCAGCTGGTTTCTTCCGGACGTAGAACCTGCACATCGTCTATCGTGACTTCGAGGTCGGCAGGCCCTTCGGGTGTGGTCAACATGATGTTCGCCGGAATCGCGCGCTGTGCCCGCCTGATCGCGTGGACGGCGGTATCCAGACTGGTCGCCTCATATAATTCGCGGAGCGTGAAATAATGTGGAACTCCCAGCGAGCGACTCGGTGCCGGCAGCGAATTCAGACAGGCCCCGATCCCGGCTTCATTAAAGCCGATATAGGAAATTAATCCTGCCTGGGTCAGTGTCATCAGTGCCGGTTTTCCAACCGGGCGGCGTGTCAGCATGATGGTGAAGGGATCGAGCGTAGGATCATTGTCCCAGTTTTGCGCGACAATCGCGGAACATTTAGAAGTCGCAGGCAGGCTGATTGAGGTACAACCTGAGTCGGAGTCCGGGGTGAACTGGTTACGAATCTGCAACAGCATGATTTTCCAGAATGGCAATCTCGTGGCTTCAGCAACGCCCCGCAGTTCCTCAACAGAATCCGGGCTATATTCTTTCACAAACGGCAAGCACTGTTCCGCCAGCGATTTCGCGTGATCACAGCCGACCTGCATCGTCTCTTGCAGACGCTCGAGCGCCACTTCACAAAACACCTGCACTTCTTCTCTGGCTGTCTCTCCCAGCTGCTGACCCATTTCACGGGGCGTACCAGTGACTTCAATTTCACGATAACGGGTGGTTTCAGGCATGAAAGCTTCTCACTGCTGATTGAGGAAATCGGCTTTTGTTCTCACCTTCATCATACTGATTCCTCTTAGAGTTGTTGAGCGTCCATCGAAGATATGGCTGTGTCCTGTACTTCTTTTTTTATGAATGTCTTCTCATCGGAAGCTTCAGCACGAAATTTTTCGCGGAGAAAGGACTTCACAATGTTACTCCGAGAGAAGTCGGAGCCAGTAATCAAGGAAAGCCAGCCTTCACCAAAAGACAGAAAATCAACCAGACTATGGCGATCGAACACTTTCCGAGTCAATTCTTCAATCGTCTGCTCGTGCGTCGCAAACTGATGTACCCGACTGCGAATCGTCAGCAGAAATTCCAGTTTTCTCTGTAACTGCTGTTCTACCGCCTGGCTCCCTTCAAAAACGGTGCCATGGGCATCAAATAGCCATTCGGGACTTAAGGCCAAAACCTTTTCCAGGCTGGCTATCCATTGGGGACCATCCGCATCACCCAATTGACTGTCCAGATCGGCGGCGATGTAGAGATCTCCGCTGAATAAGATTTTTTTGTCCGGTTCAAACAGACAGATATGCCCCGGACAATGACCGGGCGTTTCGATTACATCAAATTGCGTATGCTCTGTCTTGATTGACGCCCCGATGGGACTCGCATCCGCAATCTGAGTCGGGCCAAATAGAAAACTGCGATACCAGCGCAATTCGACGGGAAAACGAATTTCCGGAATCGCATCCGGATGAACCAGCACCTGTGCTTTACACAGCTCGACCAAAAGGTCGTTGTTTCCCGTATGATCTTCATGATAGTGCGTGTTGACGACCGTGGTGATGTTATCCACGACTCCCAGTTCGATGAGTGTCTGTTTCAAACTGCGACGTGCCCAGGGAAAGCCCGTATCGATCAGCAGTGATCCATCCACGAGATAACAGACGGCGTAATCGTATCCTCCACTGAACCGGCTTAACAGGCGTGTCAGTAAATTATCGATCTGGATACAGGTGATATATTCCACGGGTTGCGTCACAGTCACACGAAAGGGCCATAAGGGAAAACGCCGACAGAATAGTGCATAAGGCTGCCACAATAGAAACCGCAGCCATTTTCCAATCATTGTCTTCTCCCCCACAGGAATCTTGTTTGCTCATCAGAACCAGAAGCGGATCGACTGGAGCCCCATTTTCTCAAACCAGGGATCCAGACGTTGTGCCAGCCGAGGCCAGTTCTGATGAGGAACGTTCGGATAGAGATGATGCTCCAGATGGTAGAGATGATCAAAGGCAATGAACCGAAACAGTGTCCCTCGAAATAACCGTGTCTGATGCACGGCATCGGTTGCCCGCGGATCATGTGGGATAAATGCAGTAATGAGCGGAATAATCCAGCTCCCGGCAATCATCAGACCGACATAGATGACAGGAATAAGAGTATACGGAATCGCAATCAGGGCTCCCAGGATCAGGCAAAACACAACCACGCCTTCCACGATAATCCAGTTCAATCGACCTCGCGGATTTCGCAGCGCCCAGATATAAATTCGAAACTGAAACACAAAACCTTCCAGGATGGCCCGCGGGAAAGACATACGGGATGCATCAGCTTCAATATCATCTTCATGCGGAAATCGTGCATGGTGGTTCAAATGGACCACCTGATAAGTATGACCGCTCCGAAGCGCGATCGCTTCGATCAGAAATAGGAAAAACTCATTGGTCCTGCGCTGTAAACCCAGATTGTGATGAACCAGATCGTGTGAAGTAGAACCGTAAGTAATGAAGCTCATTACAACCAGTGATAAGACTGCAAAGCCCCAGTATCCAGAACAGGCAAACAGCCAATACGCCAGACAGGCAATGAAGGGGACTGAAAGGGTTCGAATCCGCTGACATCTTGTAATCTGAAGTAAATCAGTACCGATGTCTGAAAGCCGAGGAAGATCTGTGGCTGCGATGCTCGTATTCATGTCGAACGCCAACAGGATAAAATGAAACACTGACTAAAACTATCTTAGCATAGGTGATCTGAAAATAAATCTGTTAACGAGATATTAAAGTAATTTGAGAAAAGTTGTTCCTGAACCGTTTTCAAAGTTTGGTTGCCCCAGGTTTGCGGACGGCACGAAAGCCGATACTGGGTGATGCCAGAGTCTTGGGCTTGGGGTAGATGCCGCCATGATAGACCACGATCCAGGCACTTCGTTCGTCCGCTTCGTCAGATGTCCAGAGATAAATCAGGGGGGCAAAGGGATCCCAGAGCGGAGACTCTTTATCAGGTTTGCGTTTGTAGTGTGGTTGATTTCGAACGGGGTCCCATGTTCCGCCTGCATTTCGATTGCCGCGCGTCAATGAACAGACAACTTCTTCGCGCGTTGGCAACCGCCAGAAACCTTGCGGTTCGTTGGCCAGTGACAGACCATCTTCAGTCAGATAGCGAACGCGTTCGCGGGCCTCGTGCCAGTCAACGCCTCCATCCCGACTCCACCCCGGACCGGCCGGCGCCCAGACGAGAGTCACCCCCAGCCCTTCCACCAACCGCTCTCCCCGATCACCATCATCGAATCGCGTGCAAACCCGATAGACAGGCTCTGCCCCCGATCCCAGTAATATCAACAGAGGAATTCCCACCGCAACAGCATAAGCGGCTGCTTTGGGCTGCGGTCGCCCGAATAGAAACAGAAGGCCCACTATCATCGGCAGGGCCGTCAAACAAAGTACGATCTGAATTGAAATACTCGACCGATCAATGATGATCAGAGTTGCGATCACCGCTCCCAGCAAAATAAACAACACTGCGCCGACACGGGGCCAGCGAATTCCCAATACGGCGACACCACTAAAAACGACTGCCGGGCTGAGATAAGCGGCCGTCTGCAGCAACCGCATCCCTAACAGAGGTTGCCACCAACCTTCGTGAAAAGCTTCGATGGTCCCCCAGAACGACCAGAAGCCGGCAGCGAGGGTGACCAGCACCACACCAATCCAGCCAATGAGATTCGTGGTGCGCAACTGGTTCTCCTTTATGATTCGGAGTGATACTGGGACTGCCCTTCATCACTTTTGCGAATGTTTTAAGTGTCTACGGCACTTCCCACAAACGCGCTGTACCATCCCAGCTTGCAGTCGCCGCCAGTTTCCCATCGGGGCTAAAAGCGACTGACGTCACTCGATCTTCGTGTTGAACTGGCTCTCCCTTGAGCTCGCCCGTTTTCACATCCCAAAATCGCGCAGTATTGTCTTCGCTTCCTGTGATCAGGGTCTCTCCATCAGGGCTGAATGCGACTGCTTTCACGGGATTGAATCTCTCATGCGGCAGCGGTTTCCCTTTGAGCTCACCGCTGGCTAAGTCCCACAGACGCACCATACTGTCCTTGCTTCCAGTGGCAATTGATTTTCCATCGGGGCTGAAGGCAAGTGCGTAGACACCATTAAATCTTTTGTTCTCAAGAGTTTTTCCCTGAAGTTCGCCAGTGATTAGATTCCATATTTGTACTTTATCACCACTTGCGATGCCAATCGTTTTCCCATCCGGATTGAATGCAAACGCATTAACTTGACCTCGAAACTGTAGTTGGGTTCCGTTTTTTTCACCACTTTCAATATTCCAGAAAGTGACTTCACTGTTCCGGTTACTTGCAACCAATTTTTGACCATCGGGGCTGATTGCCACAGCATACAGGTTTCCCAGATTTTTAATTGGCTTACCTTTCAAACGACCGCTGGAAACATCCCATAGGCAGACAGCTCCATATTCTCCGGCTGTGATCGCTGTCCTGCCATCAGAGCTGAAGGCCAATGCGCGGACCTCTTCGTTATGCTTTAACAACTTCCCTTTGGGACTTCGTGAGTCAACGTCCCATAGCCGCGCTACTTCGTAGTGACCCGCAGTGAGCAGAGTTTTACCATCTGGACTGAAAGTCACAATATTAACTGCTGATTGATGTCGAAGCGTATTTTTACTGTCGGCAGTTGTCGCCATGAAAACGAGTGCCGCACCAAAAACGAATAAGCCAAAAGGCGTTGTAATCCACCCCCATCTTCGCTTGTACAAAGCAAAAATGAATTGACCAATACCGTTTGTGCTCAGGCGAGGTTTATTACGAACCTCACTTGACACTTCAGACGATAAGTCTGACTGCTCTTCCATCTGACTTCTCCAAGACACCTCATTGAGCCAGGTAAGGGCGGCATCAGGAGGAACGGTAAAGCCCAACGCCCCCCTGGTTCAAATTACCGGCTCGCTTTTTCGTTCTTTTTGGCCTTCTTCAATGTGGTCAGGTACTCGACGATGTTGACGAGTTCTTCCTGAGTCAGCACTTTCTGCAGGTCAGCAGGCATGAGGGAGATCTTTTGTTGAATGATCTCATCCACGTCATCCATTTTGAAGGTGCGTGAAATCGCTTCCGCATCCTTGATCGTGATGGCGTCGTCAGTTTTATTAACCAGGAGTCCATTCACAACGTTTCCCGACTCCAGAATCAGTGTATACGATTCATAGTTGTGGCTGATGCCGGCACTGGGATAGAGGATCGACTCGAACAGCGCTTCGCGGCTCAGCTTCTTACCGATTTCAGACAGATTTGGCCCCACCTCTTTGCCCATGCCATTCACGACGTGACACTTGGCACAAGTACCTTTGGTGTTGAACATCACACGACCATCCAGCGTATCACCCTTCATCCCTGCCAGAACGTTAATGGGAGGTAGAGGTTTGTTGTCTTTGGTGGGCGGTGCCGGGAAAAGTTTGGCGGCCCGTTCTTTGACATCTTTCATAATCGTTGAAGACATCGCAGCAGCAGCAGTCTGTTTTAATTGTGAGTCAAAAGAATCTTTCTCTGCCAGGTCCAGCAGCGCATGTGCGCCGGGCCGAGTCTTGGCAATCGCCCGGACGGCTTCGCGACGATCGACCAGTGGTTCCTGATTGTCTTTGATGATTTTTAACAGGATCGCATTAGCTCCATTATGTCCGGCACTTCCCAATGCCCAGATCAGATCAAGTTTCTGATTCTGTTCTTTTTCGGTATCGCCTTTATCCTGCAGCGATTTCCGAATCAACGCATTCTGTTTCAGACTGAGAGCAGCGCTAATCGCATCGACGGCTGCCTGTGATTTACCCGATTGGCTGGCTAAAGCGACTAACTCGGGATAGTAATCAGACGCCTTGAATTTTCCGACCAGCTTTGTGAACTCGGGAGTACCCCGGCTACTGTCGATCACCTGCGCCAATGCACGCTGGTACTTTTTATCTTGTGTCACAACGTTCGCAGGCATGCGGGAAATGGCTTCTGCGATGATGTAGGTTTCCCGGGTTTTGTTACCTGGTTCCTGCATGAGTGCCAGTTCCGCAACCGCTGCATTTTTTTCTTTTCCGGGAATGAAGTCCAATGCACGGAAATAACGAGGCAGCTCAGCTAATTTCGTATCCGGGTTCTCGATAATTTTAACCAGATAAGGCACAGCCAAAGGAATCTTGGAGCGCCACAGTAGATCGCGGCCAACGGGAGTATCCCAATTGTCGCCCGCCTGCTTGAGCCAGGCTGACATGAATTTTGACTCCTGCTCATCCATGCCAATTCCGAGTGCTTCCAGATACCAGCGATCTTTACCATCATATTGATCAGCCAGTGTGACCCAAAGTCCGGGTGCGGCCGAGGATTGATTGTGATGCAGTGCGATGGCACACTCACGACGCACTTGCGGTGAGGGATCTTTCACTAACTGTTGCACATAGGGAATTACATCCAGTTTGTAACGGCGTGCCGCACGCAGGCCGGTGATGCGAATATCAGGATTCTCATCTTTGATCGCGCGTTCGACGTACTGGTTTGCCTTACCCTTAATGCCAGCCAACAGCCAGAGGGCGCGAGCGCGGTTCCTCTGGTTGTCAGTCTGATAGAGTACTTCCAATTGTGGTTCCGCCTGCTCCTGTAATTCGTGCAATTTATTCCAGGCCAGGTAACGGGTTGCCAGATTCGGGCTTTTAATGCCGGCAATCGCTCCCTCGATTGTGTTCAGGTCGAGCTTCTCGAATTGATATTTCGTATTGGGAGGCGCGATACGGAAAATTCGTCCGCGTTCCTGATCGCCAATCCGGTGTCCCCCCACGCCGGGATCATACCAGTCGGCGACGAACAGGGACCCATCGGGGGCAACACAGACATCGGACGGACGAAACCATTTGTCTTTTTCACTGGTGATGATATTGGCGATTTCGGCTTTGTAGCCAGCCCCCTCTTTTTCAACCGGATACGCGCGGACCACATTCGGTCCGGCATCGGAGTGAATAATTTCACCCTGATATTTTTTCGGTAAAAGAGAACCTTCATAAATGCAGATTCCCGTCGGTGAGCCGGCACCGGTCTGCAGCAAGTTTGGAACCACGCCCGGATCACGCAGGTGCCAGTGACGCAGGGGAATTTCAGTATGCATGCCAGTTCGTGGCGTCTTCCAGCGCGCCCCCGTCAGTTGATCGAGATAGCCGTAATTTCCGTATTCCATTACATAATTGATGCGGACACCACGGTTACCGTCGTCATCGTTATCTGACTGCCAGAGGGTGCCGAAAGAATCGACGGTGATTTCATAGTTATTTCGGAAGTTATGCCCCAGCACTTCGAAGTCAGAGCCATCCAGATTACAACGGAAGACCATCCCTCCCCAGTAAGGTTTACCATTATCCAAAACGGGACGTCCGTCACTTTCAAGAATCGGTTTTCCATCACGATCAAAAACCTGTTTTCCGGTATTCCCATAGTTCCAGTATAGTTTTCCATCGGGACCAAAAATCGAAGTATGGGCAGAATGGTCGTGCTCGCATCCAGCAACTTTGAACAGCAACTCTTTCTTGTCTGCTTTACCATCGTTGTTTTCATCGGTGAAGAGAAACACATTGGGTGAAGCAGCAACGATGACTTTGTTTCCCAGAACACAGATCCCCTGTGAACCGTTGATTTCATTTCCCTGATAAAAAACGGTTGTCTTATCGGCTTTTCCATCGGCGTCTGTATCTTCCAGAATCAGAATCCGGTCGCCCTCTTTGCGGGTCGGAATCCCACGCAGATTGGCGCGGTAATTGACCACTTCGCAGATCCAGACGCGGCCTTGTGAGTCGACGTCCATACTGGAGGGACTGCTGATTTTGGGTTCGGACGCAAACAGAGTTGCCTGCAGGCCGGGAGCCACCGTTAAACTGGGGACAGCCTGGCTGGGGTCATGTTCCGTCTGTGCAGACACGTTTGCGAGGTTGAATGTCGTATTCAGAAACAGGGCGGGAATAATCGCAAGCCAACGATACTTCATGGAGTCAGTTTCCTTCTTATGTTTTAGCTGATGTCCCGGGCGTGAGGTTCATTTTAATCCAAAGTTGTTTATTGATTCCACTCAGCGAGCATCGCTTTGATGCGTGCGGGATTAAAGTTATCTGGTTTAGAATAATCCTGATTTTTCTCGAGTAACTCGACTGTCACAGGCGCCGAATCGATGCCCTGAGAAGGGACTTCGACATGGGCCGTCCAGGCAATCGCATTCAAAACCAATTTGCGAAAATCATCGTGGCCCCAGTTCCAGTGAAAGTGGCCGCCGGTAAAACCAAAACCACGCCCGCCATCGGGACGTTCGTAGGCCCAGGCCATGTGTTGCGGCTGCCCAATTTCCTTACGTACCGCGGGATTTCCGCTGTGAGCACCATCAGGACGTTTGAGTGTTTCTTTGGGAGGAATCGCTGTCAGAATCGGCTGCACGTTTTTCATGTCGGGCTGAAACCGCATGTGATAATACCATTCATCATTGATGGCAAACGGCTCAACACCGTTGGAGATGGGATGAGCGGGCAGACTCTGATAATCGGCAGTCCAGTGAGGATTCACCGACCACCATTCTTCAAAGTAGCCACCAATCCAACGCAGAAATGCATCTCCTGATTCGCCTTTTGGTACTTCAACGCCGTAATGAATGTTGACCATGCCGACGCCTTTCTCGGCCAGCTTATTGAGCTCATCCAGATGGGCGTTATAAGGGTGACGACCGCCACCATCGCAGTAAATCACGATCGAATCAGCATCCTGCAGAATACTGGAGTCTTGAGGCCAGCCTTCGGTGACAACAGTGGCTTCAATATTCAAACCACTCTTGTTCAACGCGTCTGCCAGCAGGATGCACCCGGCACGATGCTCGTGTGCTCCATAACCGTGGCTTTTTTTACCGGCGATCAGAACGACTTTTTTTTTAGCGCCGTCGGTCGAAGAAGTTTTGTTTGCTTTCGGGAATTCTTTCAACTCAATATCGCGGAACTGCACAACCATCGGTGGCCCCTGATGAAGCTGCAGTGCGATGATTCCGTCAGCCCGTCGCTGTTCCACATCTTCATCAGTCACGTCAACGGTTGTCACGCCATTGATTTTATGAATGAAGTGATTGCCGCGAGCGATAATATGGTAATCGTTCCAGTCTTCCTTTTTGATCTTTTTCTGAATCTCATCTGTATCGCCGACTGATCCAACAACTTTGGGTTTGTGATCTTTCCCGATGACCGTCTTCTGTCCGCGTAAACCGAGAATGCCGCGAAAGCGCTCGCCATACAGAATACCCGAATATTTATCACCGGCTTCCATATCGGCCTGATATCCGCCGACCCGCCATTTGTCATCGCCGGGAACTGAGAAACTGCGGTATTGAATTCCCGAATTATGTCCAATGATTTTGTATTTGAGTTTTAATTCAAAGTCGCCGGGAGTTCCGCCACGCCAGATAATAAAGGTATTACCTTTCGTTGGATTTTCTTTAGTGGTTCTACCCGTGATGGCCCCATCTTCAACAGACCAGAAACGAGGATCGCCGTCCCAGTTTTTGAGTGTCTTGCCATCGAAGATTGGCTTGAACCCGTCCTCGCCTGCTTCAGAAACAGGAGGGCTTAAAAAGAAAGCCAGACAGAATAAAGATAGAAAAATGGGGGTATGAATGTAGATCAAGCGCCGTGACGTCATTAGTCCCTCCGGGAAGATAATCAAATGAGAAAGGTCGTTTCTCACTCTGGCAGGATAAGCTGATACGAATCTCTCTACTATCTTAAACAGGCGGGGGGACGTTTATCTAGCGTGAAACCCAAGATTGCCAAATAGATAAGATTGTTAAGTAATTCTTCCCTTCGGAGAGAAAATCCAAATTCAGACCTGGGTCACCATCAGAATTAAGCAAAGGCGTAAAAAAAGGCGCTGTTGCCAGCGCCTGGGTCTTGTTTGTCGCTTTGGATTTGTTTTACTTCAAAAAGACTTCTGCTTCTTCCAGGAAGTTGGGTTCCAGCGCCCGCATTTCGCCGACGGCATCAGCGAGGGCAACAGGAACAACTTGTGTTCCCCGCAGCGCGACCATATAGCCGAAGTGGTGTTTCAATGCCAGCCAACCGGCGTGAACACCACAACGCGTTCCGAGTACGCGGTCATAAGCACTGGGTGAACCGCCGCGTTGCAGGTGCCCGAGTGTCACATGTCGGGTTTCGAAGCCGGTTCGTTCTTCGATCAACTTGGCAACGGTTTCGCCGATGCCCCCCAGTTTGACGTGACCGAAATCGTCGATTTCCCCATCCTGTGTGGTGACGCCTTCTGCTTCACTGAAATGTGCACCTTCACTGACAATCACGATGCCATATTTTTTACCTTTTTCCCGACGTCGTTTTAAGACTTCTACCATCCGGTCCATATCGATTTCGACTTCCGGAACCAGTGTGTAGTCGGCTGCTGTTGCCAGGCCGGAGAACAACGCAATCCAACCAGCATGTCGGCCCATTGTTTCCACAACCATGACGCGGCGGTGTGACTCAGCAGTCGTACGCAAACGGTCAACCGCTTCCATGACAATATTGATCGATGAATCAAAACCAAACGTCACATCTGTCGAGCTGAGGTCGTTATCAATGGTCTTCGGGCAGCCGATGACAGGCAGTTTATGATCATTCCAGAGTTTGTTGGCAACACCCAGTGTATCGTCTCCGCCGATAGCAATCAGACAATCGAGGCCGAGATGTTCAAGTGTTGCAATTACTCTGGGAACATCTTCTTCCGCATTCTTATAAGGATTTGTGCGTGAAGAACCCAGGATGGTCCCCCCCTTGAAGATGATGTCATCTGTGTTTTCGGAAGTCAGTTCAATGTAGTTTCCCTCAATGGCACCACGCCAGCCTTCGAGCAAACCGTAAACTTCACCGCCTGCATTACAGATCACACGTACCGCACCGCGGATCACTGGGTTCAAACCGGGACAATCCCCACCGCCTGTTAAAATACCGACTTTCATTATTCTTCCTGTACCTGTTTCTTAAAAGTAAAGTCTCGAGATCTGAAACGAGACTTGAAAATGTACCATACAACAAATTGAAGTGAGCGAACCTTCGCCTTATAAACCGATGCGTTTTGCCGACAGGGGACTCAGCTGAGATGCGCGAATGCGTAATCTGACAAGTCTGTTACAATACAAAACGATCCGATTTGATATCGCCTTAATCGCACGGTGTTTATTTACCAGGTACGTTCGATAAATGTAGTATCGACCTTACCTTCAATGAATGCCGAGTGATTAAAGATTTTTTTCGCCAGCGGGATTGTGGTTTTGATCCCTTCAATGACGAATTCATCCAGGCAACGCCTCATACACGCCAGCGACTCTTCACGAGTGGGGCGATGTACGATGAGTTTGCCAATCAGAGAATCATAGTAAGGGCCCACTGTGTAACCCTCGTAAATATGCGAATCAAAGCGGACTCCCAAGCCAGCGGGAACTCGCAGCTTTGTAATTTTTCCGGGTGAACCACGAAAATCATTTTCGGGATCTTCCGCATTGATCCGCAGTTCAATCGCGGAGCCGTTACAGGGAATATTTTTCTGTTTGAAATCCAGTTTTTCCCCGGCTGCAACTTTGATTTGCTGTTTGATCAAATCGATGCCGGTAACTAGTTCACTCACCGGATGTTCGACCTGAATTCGCGCGTTGACTTCGATAAAGTAGAACTGATTATCAGGCCCGACCAGGAACTCAACCGTTCCGGCGTTGGTATACCCGGCTGTTTCAATCAGTCGACAGGCAGCCTTACAGATATCTTCGCGAACAGAGTGAGGCAAATTGGGAGCCGGGCTCTCTTCCACCAGTTTTTGATGTCGCCGTTGCAGACTACAATCGCGTTCCCAGAGATGCACTACGTTCCCATGGTTGTCGGCCATGATCTGGACTTCCACGTGGCGGGGATTTTCGATGTATTTCTCGATATAAACACCGGCGTTTTTAAAAGCGGCTTCTGCTTCTGCTGCAGCTGCTTTCAAGCCGGCTTTCAGAGAAATATCATTGCGGGCCACCCGCATGCCTTTACCGCCACCCCCGGCCGTCGCCTTAATCAAAACCGGATAACCAATTTCTTTCGCCACGCTTAATGCTTCTGCTTCATCGTTTACCAGACCTTCGGTTCCCGGTGACAAATGCACGTTGGCTGATTTCGCAATTTCGCGAGCGGAGACTTTATCTCCCAGCTGCGCCATCGCTTCATGTGGCGGGCCGATAAATTCAATATTGCAGCTGCGACAGACTTCTGCGAAGTGCGCATTCTCAGCCAGAAATCCATAACCGGGATGAATGGCTTGCACGTTACCGATTTCAGCCGCACTGATAATGCGATTGATCATCAGATAGCTGTCTGTTGCCGCCGGTGGTCCGATGCAAATGGCTTCATCGGCTAATGAGAGGTAGTGTGCATCCCGATCTGCTTCACTGAAGACCGCAACGGTTTCGATTCCCATTTCACGACAGGCGCGAATGACCCGCAGTGCGATCTCTCCTCGGTTTGCTACCAGTATTCTTTGAAACATGTGTTTTTGACTTGGTAAAAGGACCTACATCTGAAATTATGATCGCCACCGTTTAAAGCACGGCATCGCGAACATTCTACAAAAAGGCATTAGCCTTGCGTGATTCTGAACAGCGGTTGGCCAAATTCGACCGCTTCACCATCCTTCACCAAAATCTCGGAAATCGTCCCGTTCATCTCAGCAGGAATCTGATTAAAGACTTTCATTGCTTCCACAATGCAGACAATCGTATCAGCGCCGACTTTCGAACCGACACTCACGAATGGAGGATCATCCGGACTGGGAGATGCATAGAATGTACCAACGGTCGGGCTCTTGATCACGGGCCCTGATTCCGCTGCGAGAGCCGCCGCTTCCTGTGGAGCCGCGGGGGCAGCAGGGGGCGCTGGCGCGACGGGCTGCTGATGCTGAGCGGGATGAGGCATCGCCGTAGGAACCATCGAGATGGTCTCCTGCGGACCACGTCTTAATTTCCAGGTCTCATCGCCACGCTTCAGATTGACTTCCGTCAGTCCGTGCTTCTCCATCATTTCAAACAGTGTTTGAAGTTTTTCCAAATCGAACGGTTCACCTTTCGGCACCTCGTTTTTTGCCATTGACCTACCTTATTTCATATTCTCAAGCTGCACTCGCATTGCCTGTTATCCTGAGGGAATATCAACGCAAACTGTCGTCAGCAACGCATTTCAGTTTCAAACTCAATGTACCTGACTCTAGCTGGAAAGGGATCGCACACAGATTGCGCGCACGCTCTACCCTGCCCGACTTGCTAAGGTAGAGATTCTAAGCCAAATCGCCTTTGAAAACCAAGCGAAACAGGGGGAGTTTCTCTAATAAAATCATGCACAACGCGTGTTTGGCTCTTGGATTTCAGGAAACGACCTAAGTCTAAAGCAGTACAACTTTAACGATTTTAGGGACCCGCGTGATCAGAGAACGCCTACAGCAAAAATCAGTTATCGTTTGGATAGTACCGCAATCATCTCGATCTGAAATCATAAGATGGTAGATTCAAAGTCCTTAGGAACACTTGTGAGAACTTCATGTCCGGTTCGAGTGACTAATACATCATCTTCAATTCGGACTCCGCCCCATCCCGGCAGATAGATACCAGGTTCGACCGTCACGATCATACCTGGCTTTAATTCCGTAGTAATGTTCCCCCCCAATCGAGGCCCTTCGTGAATATCCAGGCCGATCCCATGCCCCAGACTGTGGGTGAACTGTTTTCCAAAGCCTGCTTTCTGAATGATGGTGCGTGCGGTCTGATCAACTTCCTGACAGGATACCCCGGGACGGATTGCCTTAATGGCTGCCACCTGAGCCTTGAGAACAGTCTGGTAAACTTTTTCGAATTTGGCGGAAGTGCGCCCGTGCACAATCATGCGGGTTAAATCACTTCGATAGCCTTTCTGCGTCATTGCTCCCCAGTCAACCAACAGAAAGGGGGCTTCTCCCACCTGCTTCTGTGTCGGTATCGCATGGGGCAGAGCAGCGCGTTCGCCGACAGCGACAATCGGATCAAAGGCAGCCTGGCGTGCTCCGAAACGGCGCATCGCATGCTCCAGTTCATGGGCTCCCTGAAGCTCGGTCATCTCGTCGGTCAACATCGCACGAAACACTTCATAGCCCCGCTGTGCCTGAGAAACGGCTTCGCGGATCTCCTGAATTTCGGAGACGTCTTTGATCATCCGTAATTCTTCCACAAGTCCGGAAACGGGAATCCACTGGACGGCCGGCGTGAGACCGCTTAACGCATCCAGTAAGTCGCAGGTCACGACATGGCTTTCAAACCCCAATTTGGGAAGATGGGCTTTTTTAAGCACTTTTTCGAGAGCTGCCGTCATGGATTCCGTTGCCTTACGGATATAAACATCCAGACCGGGGCATTCTTCTTCAAGCTGTGTGGTGTAGCGACCATCGCTGATTAAAACAGTCTGACTTTTGCCGATGAGCAAATAACTCGAATCGCCGCTGAAGCCAGTCAGATAGGTCACATTCGTTTCGCTGGTTACCAGCAGTGCCTCTGCACCGATCCGCTTTAGTTGTGAAATTAATTTCTTTTGCCGGGCAGCGAGATAATCCTTACTCATGTTGTTCCTTAAGCTGGAGAGTCCTGTGAGTCATACTTGCTAATTTTGATCTGATTACTTTCAATCCACCACTTCGATCAAATCGGTTATCGAAGTTATTCCACTTAAAACGATCGATGCCGGATCTTATACCTTTTATCAGAAATTTGCGAAGAAAAAAAACCGAAGTTTCTGTTTCTTCTGCCAAGGTGCTATGATTTTAGCAGTCTATCGCTTTTGGATAAGAACTGTCTCTCCTCAATTTTTTCTGAATATCGATTTTTCATGGAACAGAAACCGACCGAACTGATCTTCAAAATTCAGGACATGGATTGTGTCGAAGAAGTCTCAATTCTCAAACGGGAGCTCTCCCCGCTGGTTGGCGGCGAGGAGCACTTGTTCTTTGACGTTCTCAACAGACGAATGATCGTCAATCCCCAGACAGAAAATATCACAACCGCAGCGATCATGGATGCCGTCAGCCAGACAGGCATGCGAGCGGAGATCTGGGATGAGAAGAAAAAGCAGGATACAACAGCCTCATTCTGGTCTCGACAGGGGAGAACTCTGCTCACCAGTCTGAGCGGTGTCATGATGGGGACCGCTTTTTTGACTCATGTCTACTTAACAGGCAGCATTGGTGCAGCTCTCGGTGCTGAAGAAGCAACGAACGGTTTCATGCCGGTTCCTGTGCGGATACAGTACTTGATTGCTATCATCACGGGCATCTGGTTTGTACTTCCCAAAGCCTGGTATGCCTTCAAGCGTTTGCGTCCAGATATGAACCTGCTGATGTGCATCGCCGTCATCGGAGCACTCTGTATTGATGAGTGGTTCGAAGCAGCTGCCGTTGCATTTCTGTTCGCTTTCTCTCAACTACTGGAAGCGTGGAGTGTCGGCCGCGCCCGCAGGGCCGTGGCCGCACTGATGGATCTGACACCGCCGATTGCCCGCGTACGTGATGAGAGCGGAAACGAAACCGTTGTCGCTCCTGAGGAAGTCACGATGGGTGCCACTTTTATTATTCGACCCGGCGAAAAGATTCCCCTGGATGGCCGAATCATCAAAGGCCAAAGCGAAGTGAATCAGGCACCGATTACCGGAGAATCAGTCCCGGTAGTCAAACAGGAAGACGACGAAGTCTTTGCTGGTACAATCAACGGTGATGGACTCCTGGAAGCAAACTGCACCAAGTTAGCCGAAAATACGATCCTGGCACAAATCATTCGCATGGTTGGTGAAGCACAAACCCGCCGTGCTCCCTCCGAATTGTGGGTCGAAAAATTCGCCAAAATTTATACCCCCATCGTGATGGCCGTGGCGTTATTGATGCTGTTGACACTACCCACCCTGTTACAGATCTCGTGGCATGATTCTCTGTATCGCGCACTGGTGCTACTCGTCATCGCCTGCCCGTGTGCACTGGTAATATCAACGCCGGTCAGCATTGTGGCCGCTTTAGCATCTGCTGCCCGGAATGGGGTACTGATTAAAGGCGGTGTCTTTGTCGAGACCCCTTCCAAATTGAAATCGCTGGCGTTAGATAAAACAGGCACACTGACTCAAGGGAAACCTGTTGTCACAAAACTTGTTCCTTTGAATGGTCATACGGAATCAGAGCTTCTGGAACGGGCGGCTGCTCTGGAAGCACACAGCAATCATCCCCTGGCGGTCGCCATTCTGGACGCGGCGGAGGAACGTCAGATAGCTTTTGAACCAGCAGACTCCTATCAGATCATTCAAGGAAAAGGCGCCACAGCGCTGATCAAGGGAAGGGAATTCTGGCTGGGCTCGCACCGTTATCTGGAAGAGCGTAAAGAAGAAACGCCCGAAGTCCATGAACAACTGGAAACACTCTCTAACGCAGGGCAAACCGTAGTCGTAATCGGCAATGAAACGCATGTCTGCGGATTTATCGCACTGGCAGATCGCGTGCGTGAAACATCGGCAGAAGTGATTCGGGAATTGCACGCAGCCGGCATTGAACAACTGGTAATGCTGACAGGGGATAATGCCGGCACCGCCCAAGCCGTCGCTGAAGAAGTCGGCATGGACCGGGTTCATTCTGAATTACTGCCGGAGGATAAAGTATCTGTCATCGAATCACTGGTGGAAGAATACGAGTTTGTCGCGATGGTGGGTGACGGTGTGAATGACGCACCGGCGATGAGTCGCTCCAGTCTGGGGATTGCCATGGGAGCCGCCGGCAGTGATGTCGCCATTGAATCGGCTGATATCGCTTTAATGACTGACGATCTGATGAAAATTCCGTGGTTGATCAGGCACTCGCATCGTACACTGAAAATCATCCGTCAGAACATCATCTTTGCCTTAAGTATCAAGGTCTTATTCATGATGCTGATGGTATTGAACCATGCGTCTTTGTGGGCGGCGATTGCGGCCGACATGGGAGCCTCACTGCTGGTTATTTTTAATGGTCTGCGACTGCTACAGGCACAAACCATTGCCCGATTGAAAAATGTCTGACGCATCGCGATTCAACGCGTGTAATCGCTACGGTTTGCAAAGACGGCTTCCGGAATTTCCTGTCCGGTAATCGCCTTGAAGATCTGATTCAGCTGTTTACGATAAATTTCGTCTACACACACGACCTGGCACCCTCTGTCCTTTGCTTCCCGGATCAGATCGGTTTCTTCAGGCAACTGGCTGAGATCCATCACCGTCATAGTCTCGCGAAGGTAGGCCGGGTTGAATTCACTCTTTCCGTGCCCCAGTTTGAGATCAGGGTCCGTCTGGATTACCACATCGCTCAACGTATCATACAAATTGGCAAATGGAACATAACGAATATCAAACGTCCGCGCAATACCCTGTGCGGCCCGGTCATTGTCTGATGTCACACTGACGACGGCTCCCTGTTGTGCTAGACTGTATACAATGGCTTTCGTCAAACCACTTTGACCGAGGACCAGAATATTTTTGCGTTGGAAGACATTCTCCGTTCCCGTCGCCTTACCTTCGAAGGTTGCCTCCAGACTTTTGAGCGCGCTCCGCCGCATCGTATCATAGGCGTGCCAGCCATCCGGTTGATTTAACTGCAAATCACCATAACCGGTCTGTTCCGATGACTCTTCCAGATGCTCGGCCAGCGGTAAAATAAATTCTCCCATCCGCGGGCTGACCACCAAAGAACGAATTTTCAAAATTCCCAACATTTTATGCACCTGCTTGAAATCGTTGATGACCAGCGGCAAGCAGGTGTAATCCAGGCCTAACTGTTCTGAAGCATTATTGAAAATTTCGATCGTGCGCCGTTCGGCAACTCCCAGTCCGGCGACCCCGATAAAACGCGTTTTGGCAGAGATGCTTCGGTGATGATACACTTCATCCAATTCCGCTAACGTGGGTTGTCCTTCAAACGCTTCCATCCCTTTTTCCAGAGCAGCGTAAATCCAGGGAGAACCATATTTGATGCCCAGCAGCGAAAATGTAATGCCGGCTGCCCCCAGTCCCAGTCCTACAACGGGGATCTCGCGTTTCTGACTGATCGCCGCCAGGAGAGGCCAGGCAGTTTGCAGGGTGGGAGTTGGCCAGGTGAACTTGATGATGTCCGCTTTGGCTTCGGCCATTTCATCAAAAATCTCATCCACCTGCGAGAGTGGTTTCCTGAGACTCGTATAGCTGATAACACGTTTGGTTTTGCCAAATCGCGGCACTTGTTGTGCTGTTTCCAGATCAAGTTCGATGTACGCAGGCTCTGCAATAATCGCCTGCTTCAACAACTGAATTCGCTCGGAGTCTGTTCCTTTAAACTGGCCCCCTTCTTCCGGGCGGCGGCACGATACCAGGATCGGTATCTCAAACCCGGAAATCAAATCTCCAATGTCCGGAGTTTTGATCAATCGATCCAGACAGAGCTCTACCAGGTCCGATTGGGCGGCTGCGTTTAGAATATCAACTTTCGCAAAATTACGAGACTCGGGAGTCACGGAGATACATATCATGAGATCACACAATCAATGGGAAAGGAAAAGACCATCAGAGCCCATCAATTATGTCAAATCCATCGGTGATTAAAAGCGCCAATACAGATCTTCGGTCAATTTCTTTCACCACAAGATCCAGCATTCCAACATAAACAAAAACACCCCCTCTAAAATAGTAGAGGAGGTGTTCTTTGGAGATTCATCAGAGGTAAAATCACAACAGAAGTTCTGCTTCAGAAGTCAGTTGGTTTACCTTTTTCTGATTGATGTTGCAGGAGCCAAAGGAGGTTGGGCGTTTGCCGAGTGCACTGGAGGTTGAGGAGCTGTCACGCAATTCCCCGATGTACAAGAGCCGCAATTGCATTCAACAACCCACTTATAGCCACACTTATCACACGTATAATTATGTTTCTTCAGGACACGTACGGTTTTAATTTTTCCACATTTCAGTTCACAGCATTTTTGCCAGGGGAAACGCACAGGAGGAATGCAGATATCTTTGCACTCAATATTGTAGCAATGCTTTTTGACTTTTAATGTTTCTACATACAGCCGACAGGATTTACAGCCTTGTGAACAGTAGTTGCTGTTTCCACATGCACCGTTCACTTTGTTACAACAGGGAGCACCAGGATTGGCAAAATTCTGGTTTCCCCCGATGGTCATGGCTGTGACTGCCAGTAAAACAATTCCAAGATATTTCATAGGACTCACTTCCTGAAAGATTATTTTTGATCGTTCACACTGTTTATTCCAATTCGACCTGCTGTTAGAAGTCGACCATGAACCGTGTACCAAAGATGTCTGACTTACCACCGGTATAGCCATCGATCGGACCGCGGTCATCAATTTCAGCATGGATATAGTTAAACTGCATTCGGGCATGAGAATTCCACCACCAGACCAAACCCAGTGTCCAGTTGCGTTCGTCACCGCCAGTAACATTGCCGTTACTTAAGTCAAGATATGAGTAGCGTGCAGCAACCTGCCAGGCTCCCCAACCGCTTGCGGTATCACCGTCACAGGTATTGACGAGGAAGAAGTTTTCCAGAGGTTTCACACGAGCAATCGTTCCCGATTTCCGGTCGATCGGCTGGTATTCGCCAGTCAGGAAGTAAGCTGCCTGCACATAAGCACCTTCAAATGTCAGATCGGAACCAGAACTGCCGCGACCGACATTCGTAACCTGATATTCACTGACAACAGAGAAGGACCCTACGTTTAACATGGCTTCAAATCCAAGTGTATTGAACCAGGTTGCGCCAGCGATCCGACCAGTATCCAACCAGCGAGTACTTCCCGTACGTGCTTCGGGGCGTGTTCGGAAACGGGCTTCATTGTTATCCGTTCCGGAACCGGTGGCGTCACCATCAGGATTCGCCCACATGTCGGCAATACCCAAGTGCAGGTAACCGCGACCACCAGAAGTTTCATCATACCAGGGAGTTCCCGCCAGACGACCGTTGACACTCATTTGCCCTGCATCACCAACGTATTGGCCATCTCCGGCAATGTTTTCCAGATTAAAGATACCGTAGCGCCAGTTCCAGGTTTCATCTTCCGAAACACCATAAGCACAAATCCCCAGACGACGTGCATCCTCATTGAATGCTTCAATCACCAACGGACGTTCCATGAATGTGTTGTAACGACTACTGTTAAGGTGATCCATACCCAGAGGCCGTTTCTGATTACCAATTAAGAGTGTCTGAAAGACGGGTAGATCTTTCCATCCCATATAAACATCTTTGAAGGCCGGATTACCAGGATTACCAAAGTCATACTCAAATTTGTAGAGCATGTTATCTTTAATGTCGCCGGAAACACCAATACGCAGACGGCGGAATTCAAACCGGTTTTCTGGATCCATCGGGTCGGGAGGATTATTGAAGGCGGCAATGCCGGGAGTGCTGTCAGAAAAATTCCAGCTATCTAAATGAATTCGACCAAAGACTTTCAATGTCGTTACTTTGGATGCATCTTTGGCTTTCTTTTCCTGCTCAGATTCGCTGAACTTTTTCCAGTCTTCCTCGAGCGTCGAGAGACGGTTTGCCAGATCTTCGTTGCCGGCGGCAAAGTTATTGATCAACAGTTGTTCGGAATCATCCAGACCACCACCCACATCTTTCAAATGAGGAGGTAGAGCAGGTGCTGGAGGCGGAGTTTGTATTTGCTCCTCTCGTTTTTCCTGTTTTTGCTGCTCCAGTTCCTGGATTCGCTTTTCGGCAGTTTCTAACCGGTCCAGCAGTCGTTCCAGTTGATCAGAACTGAGTTTTGTGTCTTCTGCAAAGACACTTGGAGAGGGTACAATTGCCCCCACGAGGAGTAAAATCCCCGTCAGTTTCATGAATGTGCGCATCTTCATCCCTGATGTATCATCGCCCATAATCCATTACAGGCAAGGTTGTGCTAATTTCACTATTCATTGTGCGTCTGCACTAGATAGTCCGATTCCTATAGACGCTTATCGGTGATTCTTTTTTTAAGCGTATATTAAGAAATGATGAAGAAGCTCTGCATTCCGTCTCCCATTAGCTACACGCCCGACAGAGCCCCTAATCGGAACATTTTAACGCAGTAAAGCTCGCACTCATCTGAACTTATCACTACGTATTGAGTGATGCCCCAGTGGCTGCCAGTCAATCAATGCCTGTCGATCGATAAGGTAAATAACCGTATTTTAAGGGTTTTGGCTTTGACGCAACTCACATTTGAGCAGAAGTTCGAAAACTTAGCTGAGAAGGTCCGAACAGGCTCTTGCCTTGATCTCTTATAAAAGCTAAATTCAATCGCAATTAGTTTGCTATTACAATACATGCATGCCGATGGTGAAACCATGCCGGCAATCTCATATGATCAATTTGGATCTCAGGTGACTGTTTAACTCCATGAAACCCCTTTCTCCTTTTAAGCATGACATAAAATTAACGCTGCTCCTGCTGATGATTCCCTTGGTTCTGTTTCTGGTCGCGCCCGGATTTTTCATTTCGCGCGCAACCCTGGCCGCAGAGCACACTCATCCGCACCCAGAATCGGAAAATGCTGTCGACACACCGGGGGAGACAACAGAAGCATCCCCACAGAAAACTGGCAAAACGTGGGCATACACTCTGCTGGGAGGCTATTGCAGCGTGATCGTCTTTTCTTCATTGCTAGGGGGATGGTTGCCTTCACTGGTCCGTTTAACACATACGCGCATGGAAACGTTAATCAGTTTTGTGGGTGGCCTCATGCTGGGCATCGGCGTGTTCCATCTGCTGCCCCACGCGGTTGCTGAAATGGGGTCGGTCGATCGCGCTGTCTGGTGGATGATGGCGGGAATCGTGACACTCTTCTTCTTACTGCGAACGTTCCACTTTCACCAACACGGAACCGTGGAACTTGATGAGGAAGAAGATCACAAACACGACCATGATCATGACTGTGATCATCATCATGCGCACGCCCCGGTGCACTCGCACTCCCATAACCATTCACACCAATTGAGTTGGATCGGGATTGCACTCGGTCTGGCACTGCACACGCTGATTGACGGGCTGGCGCTGGGCGCCAGTATCATCGCCGAACAACACCATGAAGTCTTTCTGTCTCTGTTCGGACTGGGAACATTTCTAGCGATTACGTTACACAAACCTTTGGATGCGGTTTCCATCACGTCTCTGATGGCCGCCGGTGGCTGGTCTGCAGGCTGGCGAAATGCCGTGAATATTGGTTTCGCCTTAATGTGCCCCTTGGGTGCTTTGCTGTTTTTCCTGGGTGTTCAGCAGTTTTCCGGCAATCAGCACATCATCATCGGCTGCGCCCTTGCCTTTTCGGCTGGTGTTTTCATCTGTATCTCACTGGGAGATTTGCTGCCGGAAATGGAATTTCATTCTCATAACCGGTTCCGACTCTCGTTTGTATTACTGCTGGGAATCGCGCTGGCTTACGGCATCGGATTTATTGAGCCTGGTCACGTGCATGATCATGGGAGTCATTCCGGACATTCGCACGATCACGAGCACTAAATTAAAGAGTGCCGCTCATTTTTCCTCGCACTCACTGCAAATCCCCTTCAAGAGAATTTCCGTGACAGTGCCGACTTGAGTCCATTGTTTATTTTTGGGCGTCTTGAACTCAACATCGTGCAGACAGGAAACGCTGCCACATTCAGTACAGACAAAATGAGGGTGCTCAGCATCTTCGGGTTCATCCGGGTTGCGCAGCTCAAACCGCCATGCATGGTCGCCCAGTTCAGTCCGTTTGACGAGTCCCGCTTCAGCAAGATCAATCAGATTGCGATACACGGTTGCCTTATCAAACCCCATCGGAGTCAGATCTTCTGCGATCTCGGCATGAGTCAGAGGTGAAGTCGCCTTGCGTAAGAATTGAATCACGGTGATCCGGGCTGCTGTACTGCGCAAACCACTATTGCGCACTAAGGTGCGGATTTCATCAATCTCTTCAGCTTGGGACAGATTTTTCATTATGTTAGATCCAGGCACCCCACGGTGCCATTAAGTAAACAAACGGTTTTGATCAGTGCATCTTAACGATTATATACCAGGATTACGAGATACCGAAAATTATTTGTCGTTTCCCTGCGTTTCCGGGGTACTTGGCGAATATCCTCTCCAGCAGGGAATCCAACAGCGAACGGAACGTTGATAGTCGGCATACGCTCTATCAAATCGATGCAGGAGGTCCTGCTCCTCAATGGGTCGCACATAATAATTCCAGAGAAAAAAACCGACGATGATATAGCCTAGCGTCAACCAGGAACCACAAAACAAAGCGACCGCAGCACCTTGTGTCAGGCCCGCGATGGCCATCGGATTCCGCACATACCGATAGGGGCCGACGACAACCAGATGACGTGCCGTATCCAGGGGGAGCGGTGTCCCCCGGCCGTAGATTCCCATCATTGCACCGCTGGTCAGTCCCAGACTCCCCCCCAGCACGAACAGAATCACTCCCAGCACCCGCTGCCCGTTGAACCGAAATGCCGGACAGCCCAGGATCGATTCCAGCCAAATCAGCGCCGCAGGGATCACCAGCAGAAACAGGCTCCAGAAAATGACCGTCTGGCCAAAAATCTTCAGTAAAATTAACCAGAGTGGTGCGTCAGGCGTCGTCGGTCGGAATTTGATTTTGAACATGCTCGGCTTTCCCGCAATGACCGCCCGTGTGAATACAACAGACCAGCAACATCAGACTCAGACAGACCAGCATTAAGCCGGTTCCCAACCAGCCCCCCTGCGTCGCCAGGCTCAGCGACAGACAGTACAGGCTAACGTAAGCGATCCCCCCCGTCAGAAACAATAACACTGACCCCGCCCAATAGCGCTGCTTCCGAAGACCATACGCCAACACGAAGGAACCAGTCACAAAAATCACGCCGTCCGGCAGCCAAAAGGCCAGCAGCACCCGTTCCGGCAGTGTTTCTGACAGAAACAGCGAACGGCTCTCGGGGACCGCCAGTAATAGACACCACCACCCTACTCCGCCCAGCCCCTGCAGCAGCGGATAAAGAAACAGCCAGCTTTTCAAATCCAGACGCGATTTCATATTGCCAATCCTTGCGAAAATGACCACGATTGCCAACAGGAAATATCATTTTTTATGAAAACAGAGCCAGGAGCCTGCCATGATAGACGCAGAAGACCGCTGGGATGGGTCTGAATATGCAGATAATTCATCGATGCAGTATCGCCAGGCGTTAGAAGCTCTGAATCGGATCGACGTTGGTTCGTATGAACGCGTACTCGACATCGGCTGTGGCAATGGCGCCGTCACGAAATATATCTCTGAGCAGATGCCCGCCGGTCAGGTCGTTGGAATCGATGTCTCTCCTTCCATGGTGGAATTCGCCCAGCAACAGTACGCCAAACCGGGACGAATCGACTTTCAGCAGATGAGCGCCGATCAGCTTGAATTCAACAACGAATTTGATCTGGTCTGTTCGTTCAGCATCCTCCATTGGGTCAAAAGGCAATGGGACGTCTGGAGCGGTATCCATTGCGCACTGCGTGACGGTGGCCGTGTGCTGGCAGGATTCCAGGCCGACCACGAAGAATTCTGGGACGCAGTCTCCACGGTCTCACAACGCAGCCGCTGGAAGCCATTGTTGACGGACTTTGACGATCCCTATAACCATTGGACACGCGAGTTCATGCTGCGCTGTATACGCGGCAATGGATTCTATATCGAGCGGTTCGATGAAATCATTGGCGACGAATACTTCGGCACAAGAGAGGCCCTGGCTGACTTTTTCTGCTCCTGGGTCCCCGTTGCCCGCCACGTATCAGCCGAACTCCGGGAAGAACTCATGCACGAAATTCTCGACCTCTACTTCCAGCGAGTGGATGCCGAACTGGCAGAGAAAGCGGGCGTTCGAATGAAACGCTATATCATCCAGGCCTGGAAAAAATGATGGCCTGGCTAACAGTGAATCGCCTCGATTCCCCCGACCTGCATATATAAAAATTTTCGTGAGTTTCGTGGTTCAAAAGATATAAAAAACGGGTCTATTGCAGCCCAGCTCGATTTCTTATTGTCAATCGTTGCGGAAAGGGGCACGATTTTAGAATAGAGATTTGAAATCTCTGTCTGTATTATGATAGTTTGAATGGTTCCAAGTAACTGAGACAGACTTCAGATTGATGAAATCCCACCAGAACGAAAGCCCTCAGGATATGAAACGACTGCTCCTTACCACCGCCCTTGTCTTCAGCATCTGCCTGATTTGCAGTCAAACCAGTCAGGCACAGCGTCCCAAACCTAACTATGACGAAGCAAAAGTTCCAAAGTTCGAATTGCCCGATCCGTTGGTGACTGCGGATGGCAAGCAGGTGGATTCGGCTGAACTCTGGTGGAAAGTCAGACGGCCTGAAGTATTGCATCTGTTTGAAAGTGAAGTTTACGGAAAAAGCCCTGCTGCTCCCCAAGACATGCTGTTTGAAGTCACGTCAGTCAAAAACGATGCCTTGGGCGGCAAAGCGATCCGCAAAGAGGTCTCTGTTTATTTCTCGGGTAAAAAAGAAGAGCCGCGGATGGATCTGTTGATCTATCTGCCCGCCAAAGCCACGAAACCGGTACCTGTCTTCATGGGACTCAACTTTTATGGCAACCATACCATCACCGAAGAAAAAGATGTCAAACTCAACGATCATTGGATGCGTGCTAATAAAGATAAAGGCATTGTAGATCACCGCGCCACAGAAAAATCGCGTGGGGCCTCGGCTTCACGCTGGCCCATCGAAAAGATCATTGATCGTGGCTACGGACTGGTCGCCATCTACTGCGGCGATATCGATCCCGATTATGACGATGGTTTTAAAAACGGAATCCACGCGATCTATAACGCGAAACAAAAACCCACCCCCGATGAATGGGGCACCATCTCGGCCTGGGCCTGGGGACTCAGTCGCGCCCTGGATTACCTGGAAACCGACAAGCAGATCGACGCGAACAAGGTCGCCGTCATGGGACATTCGCGCCTCGGTAAGACATCCCTCTGGGCCGGTGCGCAAGACCCACGTTTTGCGCTGGTGATTTCGAATGACTCCGGATGTGGCGGAGCGGCTCTCAGCCGACGCCGTTTCGGAGAGACACTGAATGTCATCAATAATGCATTTCCACATTGGTTCTGTGACAATTTCAACAAGTACATCGATAAAGAAAATAAGTTACCCGTGGATCAACACATGTTGATCTCTCTGATCGCCCCGCGTCCCGTGTATGTTGCCAGTGCCGAGGATGATCGATGGGCAGATCCCAAAGGGGAATTCTTATCCGTAAAGTACGCTGAGCCAGTTTATGAACTATTGGGAACATCAGGATTCGGTGCCAAAGAAATGCCGAAAGTCAATCAGCCGATCCAAAAGCAGATGGGATATCATATGCGGACTGGCAAACATGATGTCACCGATTTTGACTGGCAACAATACCTCGATTTTGCAGACACACACTTCAAAGGCAGCTAACATTGGGAGTTGTTCTCGTAAAACAATAATCTGAACACCAGTTTGAAGTAATGTCTTTCAGGCTGGTGTTTTCGGAGCTTTTACCGATACCGAAAGCGTTCGATCGACCAGGTTTTCACTTCTACAGAGGGAGATTTCAGTAACGCCGCTTGCCTCTGCCTGAAATCCCTCGATAATATGAGGGAGCGTTACTTTACTAGTTTAGATCGATCTGACAATTCCAATATGATGATTCACCGTATCCAGCTCTCCATTTTATCTGACTTGCATTTAAACAGACTCTGTCTGATTGCCCTGGTTCTGGCCTTACTTCCTGCTTCGTTCGCGCAGGCGGATAAAGCCTCTGATGAATTTCAGCTGGCCATCGGACTCTATAAACAAAACCGCTGGGAACTGGCGACGGAGACCTTTCAGAAATATCTGAAAAATTATCCGACGCATGAGAATGTCCCTCTGGCGAAATTTTATCTCGGCCTGACACTCGTCAATCAGCAGAAATACAAGGAAGCCCGGGACGTTCTGCGGGATTATGCCAAGCAGTATCCCAAAAACAAAAACCTGCCCGATGCGCTCTACCGCATCGCGGAATGCAGTTATCTGCTGGATGATCTGGACTCGGCGGAAAAGGAATTCACAGACTTTCTCAAACTGTATCCCAATCATGCTTTGGAAGAATGGGCCTATCCCTATTTTGGCGATGTGATGCTCAGGCGTGGCAACGCCGAACTGGCAATCAAAAGTTTTCAGAGATCTCTGGAGCGGCACCCCAAAGGGGCCATGTCCGAAGACTCACAATTCGGTCTCGCGTCTGCGTATTTGCGGAACAAACAGCCTGACGAAGCAGAAAAGCGATTCAAAGAAATCGCTGGCAAAAAAAATCATTCTCGTGCCAGCGACGCACAGATGTCATTAGCAACATCGCTGTTTGATCGTGGACAATTTCAGGAAGCGGCCAAGGCTTTTCTGGAACTACCGGTGAAGTTTCCGGAGAGTCCTTTGGGAATCACAGCCCGGCTGAATGCCGGGTACGCGTTTTACGATCTGCGTGAATACGCAAAAGCCATCGAACAGTTTGAAATCGTCGCCAAAGATCCGAAACAGGCTGCAAATGCTCTGTATTGGAAAGGGGTCAGCCTGAAGGGAGCCGGTCAACTCACTGATGCGATTACCGCCTTTGAACAGGCGCTCAAATCAAACCCGACTCCCCAACAAAAAGAATTAACAAACTACCAACTGGCCGACGCTTTGTTACGTTCCGGGAAACCGGCGGCTGCCAAAACCTTATTCCTCGAACTGGTAAAGCAATCGCCCAAGAGCGATCTCGCCGACGACAGTCTGCATTTTGCCGTTGAAGCCGCCATGCTGACAGATCAACTGGCAGAAGCCGAGCAACTGGCGGGACAGTTTGAAAAAGCGTATCCCCAAAGCGGTCTGCGACTGCACCAGGAACTACTCAAAGGCCGCATCCGCGATGCCAAAGGTAAGCCAGAAGATCTTAAGGCAGCACTGAATCACTTCCAGACGGTGTTAGATCAAACGAAGCTCGAAAATACCCGACTGCTGGCCCGGCTTTATCTGGCACGCACATATCAGAAATTAAAAGAGTATGACAAGTCGATTCAAGTTCTGGAGTCGTATTTAAAAGATCCAAAAACTGACAAAGCATCAAGCGAATATGCCGACGCGCTGATTCTGCAGAGTAACAGTTTTAATTCACTGCAGAAGTATGCCGAAGCAGAATCGCTTTCAAAAGAATATCTGAAACAATTTCCCGATGAAGTCCGATTTAATCAGATCCTGGCAAATCTGATCATCATCACCGACAAAAATGAAAAGCCGAAAGAAGTCGATCAGTACCTCAAGCAATTGCAGACACGAAAGCCGGACGCCGATCTGCTCATTCAAACGTATCGCCAGTTAGCAGAACGAAACTACGAGAAAAAGCAGTGGGAACGGTCTAAAATATTCTTCGAGGAAATCGTCAAGCTCGGTTCGGATTCACCGGAATATCCGGCTGGCCTTTCCGGCTTGGCGTGGAGTGAATTTCAACTGGGTGAAAATCAACAGGCGGCTGCTCACTTTGAACAGTTTGTCAAAGAATTTCCCAAAAGCCCGCTCGCTGCTGAAGCGACCTATATGCAAGGTCGCAGCCTGGAAAGCAACAAGCAGCTGGAGGCAGCAGTCGCCGTGTATCAAAAAACATTAGCGCAATTTGCTCCTTCACGTTACGCGATGCTGGCTGGCTTGCAGGCAGCACGCACCCTGTTTCAGTTAAATAAAATCGATGACGTCAACAAAGCCTACGAAACACTGCTGGAAAAATTTCCTAAAGCAGACAACCTGGACAAGATCCTGGATGAATGGGCGTTAATCAATTACGAAGCAGAACAGTTTGAACAGTCGGATGCGATCTTTCGACGCCTGGTAAAAGAAACCCCTGAGAGTGATCTGGCCGACAATGCCCGGTTGAGCCTGGCGGAAAGTGATTTAATCGCCGGCAAGCTGGAAGCAGCAGCGAAATCATTTGACGAATTGCAGGCTTCACCCAAGTCCGATGAAAAGGTACAGCAGGTGTCCCTGTATCGGCTAATCGAAATCAATCTGGAACTGCAAAAATGGGATCAGGTTGAAAAATTTTCGAAAGCATTACTCAAGCGATTTCCCAAGAACGAATACGTGGCGTTTGCCCAATTCCATCAGGCCGAGGCGGCCCTCTATCAAAATCAGGTGGAAGCCGCCCAGAAGGAATTATTGAAACTGGTCGATGGCAAGAAAACAGAGAAACTGGGACAGGAACCCTGGTACCCGCGCGTCTGGGTGCTGTTAGCAGAAACCTATTTCCGTCAGAAAAAATATGACGAAGTCCAACAAACGGTTGATCGGTTCCGCAGTTGGGATTCGAAAAGCCCCTTTCTGTATCAGGCGGATGAAGTACTCGGACGCAGTTTGAAAAATCAGGCAAAATTTGCAGAGGCCCGCAAGGTCTTTCAGCAGATTATCGATTCCGAAAATGGCAGACGCACCGAAACCGCAGCCAAGTGCCAGTTCTTACTGGCGGAAACCCTGATGATTCAGGAAAAGTTCAAGGAAGCACTCCTGGCATATCTGCAAGTCGATATCCAGTATAAATTTCCCGAATGGCAGGCCCCGGCCCTGTTTCAGGCGGGGACGTGCCACGAAGCGCTGAACGAATGGGCTCAGGCGTTAAAAACATATCAGGACTTCCTGAAGCGTTTCCCTGAACATGAACTGGTACCTCGCGTCAAAGAACGCCTAAAGGCTGTTCAGGCTCAAATCAACAAGAAACAATAGTCCCTGCCCCCTTCTGCAGACTTTCATCACCGCCGGTTCCGCCTGGGAATTCCGATTCCAGACTCGACGGGAAAACCAAACTGACGTAAACTAGGTCTCATCATGTAAAAGTATCGTAATTACAATCTCAGGTTTTTCAGTTCCAACAGCGCAGTATTAGACCTGAATCAGGCCAGCATCAGAAACCTGTGGCACGTCTCCATTCAATTTAGAGTGACTTTCATTGCACATGATCAATTTTATCAGCAGCCCAAAACAGCCTTCCGCTGATCACTCCGATCAGGGACAGTGTGCGATTTTCTCTTACGAGCGACTTTCTCGGTTTCTGCTGCAGCTCATCATGATTCCTGTGATATCGCTATTGCTGTTTTCCGGTTCTGCAGAAGCTCAGGAACGGCTACCCAAATTCGTGGAATCGGTCAATGGAAAAATGGTGGAGGTCACTGATCCCAATGGACCACTGCCTGAAGACGGCCAGCCGATCAAACGGAATACGGTCATTCCTTCCACGCCGGAAGACATCATTCAGGAGATGGGTTATTTTCTCCTGCCGTTTGTGATTGCCTCGATCATTTCCATGTGGTTTATTATTGAGCGACTGGTCATTCTCAGGTCAGGACGTGTGATCCCCCGACATTTTGTGAGCCGATTCCTGAAACTCCTGAAGGATGGGAAACTCAATGCGCGCTCCGCACTGAAACTCTGCGAAGAAAATCCGAGCCCCATAGCCTCGGTCTTTGCGCACGGTGTTCGCAAGTGGGGCAAACCCAGTGTCGAAGTCGAACAGGCCATCATCGATGGCGGCGAGCGACAACTCTCGCAACTCCGCAAACACTTGCGCGTCATCAATGGCGTGGCTACCGTAGCCCCCCTGATGGGTCTGCTGGGAACCGTCATCGGTATGATTCAGGCATTCAATGAAATTGCCAACAGTAGCGCAATGGGCAAAGCCGAAGAGCTGGCTGTCGGAATTGCGATGGCCCTGTTAACAACGGCCTTCGGTCTGGGAATCGCGATCCCCTCGCTCATCATGTATATGTACCTGGCAGGCCGCGTGGATGGACTGGTCATGGAAATGGACCAAAATGCACAAGACTTAGTGCATCTCATCTCGGCGGAAGGCCTGGCATCCAATGCCGCCAGCCGCAAAACAGCCACTGCGTCGACTCCCAAAGCCAAACCGGATAAAACGACGAGTAAGTCGTAACAACACGGGTTTGAATCATCATTGCCCTGTTACTTTTCATCATTGTACCATTGTTCTCTCTCTGCAACCTGCTTCCATTGCTCCCTGGTAATCACATCCATGTTTTGCATATTTGTACCAGTCAGGACACATTTCTCATCCCACGAAATCAGCTCCTGTATATCAGCTGGGCATTGTGCGGATAGCTTTGGAATTGTCTGAGTATCAAATCTCCAAAAACCATCTTTAATCAACCCCATAATCTCTCTGACATTTTTGGGTTTACGCGTCGCTGACCAGGATAAGATTTGATTTACTATTTCCTCGTTCTCTTTAACATCATCGTCCAAATTCCAATAGTTGAATTCTCTAAATAAATATTTAGATTCACTAGCCTGCTGCAAGACGATCGAATAGTCAGATTGAAATTCAGTGTCATAGTACCAGGGATCTATGTTGTTTTTTGTTTCCTGAAGTGTAATCACAAAGGGATCAATCCATACAAGCCGGCTGGAGATCAACTGAAAAGTCCGTTGAAGCTCTGGAAATAATCGATCAACCTCAAAGCATCTTTGCAGTAAGCTCAGAACTTCTTTTTTTGCTTCTACCTTAATGCGGTTAATTTCGTTCATCATAGATTCAATTCTTAATAGCATCCAATTAATGCTTCTCTCAATCATAAATAGAAATGAATAGCACAGACCGATTTCAGTACTTGAAAAGCACTCTATTCCAATCCCTGGTTATCAGTTACATTTTTGCCATATCCTAAATCCTCAGGCCTTCCCTACGTAAAATGTACGAACCCCCCCTACTAAGTTGTTCCGAAGCCTATCCCTATTTACAATAGAACCAGTTTTCTGTCAGGGGGTTCGGTGTCTCGCATCGCTCTCATGACTGATTTACTCTTTATCTTAACACAAAGAGACGCACCATGGCTGAATCGAAAGAATTCCAGGCAGTTCCTCAGGAAGAAGACTTGTCTCAAATTGAGCGTGATCTGAAGTTCTACCCTTCCACAACCACGAACCCGGCGCTGTTATACGTTGAGCAGATCGAGCAATTCAATCGGGACGGTTATCTGCGCAGTCTTCGCATTTTCGATGATCAGGAAGTAGCGGAGAATCGAGAGTACTTTGACCGTCTACTGGAAACTGTCATCGCAGCCGGCGGGAACAGCTATTCCATCAGCACCGCCCACATGAAGTATGGCAAAGTCTACGATCTGCTGACGCATCCCAAAATTGTGGCGTACGTGAAAGATCTGCTGGGAGAAAATCTGGTCGCCTGGGGTTCGCATTTCTTTTGTAAGATGCCTCATGATGGAAAATCGGTTGCCTGGCATCAGGATGCCAGCTATTGGCCTTTGTCTCCTTCGAAGGCGGTCACCGTCTGGCTGGCCATCGATAATGCCGACCCTGAAAATGCCAACATGCGATTCATTGCCGGCAGCCATCATCACGGACATATGACCTATCGTCCGAGTGGCTCACATGAAGACAACGTGCTCAATCAGACGATTGATAATCCCGAGCAATATGGTTCCCCGATTGACGACTCGCTGCAAGCGGGCGAAATTTCTATTCACTCCGATCTGCTGCTCCACGGTTCCGAAGCGAACGAGTCAGACCGCAGACGCTGTGGTTTGACACTCCGGTATTGTGCCACCGACGTCCGCGCCGGCATGGACTGGAACGCCAAAGGAGTAATTGTGTCTGGTTCTGATCCGTCCGGTCACTGGCTTAACCCTGCCCGTCCTGAAAACGATTAAACATTGATCCCGCAACCTGGAATCCATCACTGATGCAGAAATACTATGCGGAAATTTTTGGCACCTTTATCCTGCTATTTTCGGGTGCAGGTGCCATCGTCACAAATCAGGTCTCTGGGGGAACAGTCACCCATGTCGGGATTGCCCTTGTCTTTGGGATGGTGGTTACTTCGGTAATTTATGCGATTGGTGAAATCTCCGGCGCGCATATCAATCCAGCAGTCACAATCGCGTTCTGGGTCGCACGACGTTTTCCCGGGAAAGAGGTGATTCCTTATATTATCTGTCAGGTGATCGGCGCACTGGCAGCGTGCCTGTTATTAAAACTGACTTTCCCAAGCTTGGCCAATTATGGCATGACGCTTCCTGCCGGGAGTGACATGCAATCGCTGATTTTGGAACTCGTTTTGACCTGGATGCTGATGTTCGTCGTGTTGTGCGTGAGTACGGGCGCGAAGGAAACCGGGATTCTGGCCGGAGTCGCCATCGGCTCGGTGATCGCGCTGGAAGCGATGTTTGCTGGTCCGATCTGCGGTGCCTCCATGAACCCGGCCCGTTCATTAGCCCCGGCGCTGGTCAGCGGAAACCTGAACTCGCTCTGGCTCTATTTTGTCGGCCCTATTGCCGGTGCAATCCTGGCGGTCCCTTCCCTGTGGCTGGTCCGCAATCATCACAATCAGGCTCCTGCGGATGAGACTCCAGACCAATTGGAATCGTGAAATTCCAATGACGAATTAGAAAAAAGATGTGACGTCTTCACAATAAATCGAAACCGCTCGTTTTGTAAAACACAACGACAGAGAGGAACAAACCATGATTCACTGGCAACAGATTTTTGTTTGGGGAATGGCTATTTCAGGATTCGCAGGTTCCATGGTCTATGCGGCGACACCTGCCCCCTCGGGGGATGCGTCCGTTGTCTCTCCGCAATCGAAAGTGGAAGAACTCTGGGTCGATAAAGGCTTCACTGAAGGTGCCTGCGTCGACGTGGATGGCATCATCTATTTCAGCGATATCAATTTCGCAGGCGGTCTTGGTAAGATTATGGCCTTTGATCCTGCAACGGGCAAAACCACTGTCTTCAGCGCCGATAGCGGACAAAGTAACGGTTTGATGATCGACCAGAAAGGAAACATGCTGGCGGCCTGCGGTGCCAATAATGGAAAACAATGTCTGGCCCGTATCACGAAGCAGGGAAAAGTAAAATGCATTGTTGATCAATTTGAGGGAAAGAAATTCAACGCTCCGAATGACCTGGTCGTTCACCCCAAAGGCTGGGTCTATTTCACCGACCCCCGATATGTCGGCACCGAGCCTCTGGAACTCGATCACATGAGTGTCTTCCGCTACGACCCCAAAACCAAAACGGTCCACCGAGCCACAACCGACATCACCAAGCCCAATGGGACAGTCGTATCTCCCGATGGAAAAACGCTATATGTGGCAGAAACTGACAATGGTGTCACCGGTCTTGAAAAAGAACCACCCCAAAATCCGAAAAAACGAATGACTCTGAATGCGTTTCCGATTAAAAAAGATGGATCGCTGGGTAAGAAAAAAGTACTGGCTGACTTTGGTGGGAAAGAGACCGGCATTGACGGCATGACGGTTGACCAGAAAGGCAATATCTATGCCGCCTTCCGGGCGGAGAGCCGATTTGGGATTGTCGTCTTTTCTCCCGAAGGAAAAGAACTGGCTTACATTCCGACTCCCACACTGCCAACCAATTGTACCTTTGGAATCGGCGATGATGCTTCCACGCTATATATCACCGCTGGAAGCGGTCTGTATCGAATTCCCTGCAAGATCCCCGGGTTCCACCCCTCTTTACCTGTCAAGAAATAGGATCTTCAGCGGACCTCGTTCAAGCGAATTAATCGAGCCAGGGCGACCCCCTGGTGATTGACTTCCCTGATAACCTGCCCCACTTTCATTTGCTGCGGCTTCAAGGTGTCCGGCAGGTACGGGTTTCTCTGAAAATACAATACATATTCTGAAACAGGCTTCTCAGACTCGAAGGGGATTAATCGAATCCCCTTCTGTTTCAGTTCCGGGGTTTCCTGCAGCATTTGCAGATAAGCTGGATGAAGTAGTGGTGCGAGTTGAATAACACTGTTTTCGGGAACGTCCTGAACCACCCGTTGTAACATGTCGGCGGTAATTGAGTCGCCCCAGTAAGTCAGCTCCATGCCCGCGGCATTCGCTCCCTGCAGCCCGCCGATCAGCAAACTGTAGGAACTGAGCCAGTAGGGAGCAAAAGCCAAAGTGGCATATGCTTGTGACAATAACAGGAGCACCGCCACACTGGTCGCGGGTTTACTGGGAATACGCTGGCGTAACCAGTCGAATGCCAAAGCTCCTCCCTGCCCAATAAGAATGGCTACGAGCGGAAAGACCATTAAAAACAGACGCACGCCATCATAGACGGTAATTCCAGGTAGCGAAAACAAGAACAGAGGCCATAGCAAAGAAAGCAGTAATAATATTTCTCCGCTGGGTCGACGGTGACTCCCTTTCAAAGCACGTACGATATTTGTGGAGCCGACAGAGCCCAGGACCAACAGCCCAACAGGGATGGTCGTCAGCAACATAACCCAGGGATAATGCCAGGGCAGATCGCGGTCGGCGTACTTGCTTCCGAAATATTCGACATAGAGAGCCGCCCGTCCGGTGGTTCTGCCAAGATATTCACTGAGATGTCCCACAGGATCGAACCAGAGCCACGGCCAGCCGACAAAGAAGATCAGAACGCCGATACCACCCCAGCAGATTAAAGGAAGAATCGCTTTCTGCCGCCATTTCCACAGCGCCCAGATCATGACGGGAATCGGAATCAATACGGCCTGTATCTTCGTCAGCAAAGCCAGCCCCAGAACCAGCCCGGTCAGACAGGCTCGCTTGGGAGTGGGTGGTGATTCTGTATCCCAAAAGTACACCACAGCCAGAACCGTGCTCACATAAAAGAGAGCGGTCACGGTCTCCAGAGCCGCCAGGTGCGCGTGGCCAAACAGGCGTGGCATCGCGACCAAGGAAGCAACGGCAATCAGAGCGGCTGTGTGTCCTGATCGTCGGAAAGTAAACCAACCTACCACAAACACGAGACAGGCAAAACAAAAGGCGGACGCGTAGCGGCCATAGGTGACAACGAACGGGCGCTCATCACTGCCTGCAACCCCGGCGACGGTCTCGTGGGCAATGCCAATCAGCAGACGCCCCAGGGGAGGATGATCGGGCAGATAGTTGGGATGTTCAAAGATTTCCCGCAGACTTTCAGGAGCAATGACCCCTAACCCATAAACCCGGATTGCCCGGACCAGAAACACGCCTTGCCCGACATTGAAGGGTTCATCCACCGTCATGCCGGGCCCTGGCCCCGTGAGGCTCAGATCCTGTGCACAATCAAGTTGGGCCGCAACCAGCACAAACGCGAGACAGGCCAGCAGAAGATACCAGAACGCGGCAGCCGGTCGCTGTTTGTTTTCAGATTCAGAAGGAGGCTTGAGTTGAGTCATACCCGTCATTATGCAGAAAGTGTGCGCGTAAAAAAACCCGACCAAGAGTTTTACCTCTTGGGCGGGTTTAGTCGTTCACGCAAACCAGCAAATCCCTTTGCGATTGTTCTGGTTGGGCCAGCGGGCCGTACTCTCGAGACCGTCCATAATATCGAGAACCTGACGTCCCTGGCAATCTCACCTCGAGGCATTCCTGCCCGTCATTAGGCGATTTGCTTTTTACGTCCAACCAAGGTCCGAATCCGTTCGGCCAGTAATGCAGCGTCAAATGGTTTCCGGAAAGTTTCGTTGAACAAAGTTCTGTCGAATCCGCTGGCGTTATCTTCATCGCTAAGCAGAGCAATCAGAACAGAGTCTGTGTAGTCTTTGTTACGTCGCAGGTTTTGAGCGATCATCAGAGCTTCATTTCGCCCCATAGCAAAATCAACAATTACACAATCAGGGTGTAATGATTCAGCCTGGATACCAGCTTCAAAACCACTAACGGCGTATTCAATTTTGAAGTCTTCCGTGGCCATCAGGTCATCAAGACTTGCTCGAACCTGAGTGTCAGCCCCAACGAGCAGCAATTTGCCCATGGCTTCATCTTCCAGTTCGCCCAATGGCATACCGTGTTCTTTAAGAAATCGAATAAGGTGCTCACGTGGGATTCGTCGGTCCTGAGAACCGGGAATCCGGTATCCTCTCAGGCGTCCCGAGTCGAACCACTTACTAACCGTGCGGGGTGCAACCTTACAGATCTTTGCTACTTGGCCAGTAGTGAAGATCGTTTTCATTGCGGGCTCTCCAATCACTTGCTTGGCAAATCTATTCGAAGAATGGTTACATTTCTTCTTCTTTAACCCCTACTACATTTGCGGCTATCCTGGCCAGTCAGTTTCACGTTGTAACCTGTGTAGTCTTGGGTCGGGGCTTGTTTCAGGAGACAGCATCTCCAGAAACTGTTTCAAAATGCCAATCTTTAATTTTAAGGAAATTTGGGATCTGGTACGTAATACTTTTTGGGGTCGGACTGAATGACAATCGCAATACCATTCAGATCAGTTCGTCAGACTAGATCCGTCTTGTCCTCTCCCCCCTTACAGACAATTGATTGGGAATGAACCAACCAAACTGATGTTGACTGGTTCGACGTGGTTTTTACGTCTTTCCGGCTTCAACCGTCTGCCCTAATTGCATCGACGAAATTAGCGTGAGGACTTTAAGTTCTTTGACAAGAGAGACTGCCGTAGTGACAGAGAGGCTGGGAATAGCTGACGGGGAAGAATCAACTGTGCGGAATATTATGTTGTAATCCACTATAATTCAGGCACTTAATGCACTTGTAGCAAATACTTAAGATATGAACCAAATTTATTGAGTGACTTGAATTTTTCGCGCAGGATTCTCTCTTTTTTACACCTGATGCATTCGAAAGGGGCGGATAACCGTTATGACATCAGCAACCTGTCTCAGGTTCCATGTTTTGGATCTGTCAAATCTATTACGCCGGTTATGCCGGTTTCCGTTGGCAATATTTGATAAATTCCAGCCCAATTTACCCTGCCTCAATGTCTGCTGAATTCTGGTTTTTCGCTTGCTCTCTGAAGGATGTCTGGTCTAAGATCAGAACACGTTCAGCAAGCTTCCTTGATAATGAGACCTTCTTCTGATCACCATCGATTCTCCTCAAAGACTCTCGATTCCAACCATTTGATTATTGAATACCTCAATTTAGAAATAACTCAATCGTTATGGCGCAGTCTCTTCAAGAATATGCTGATTGGTTAGCCAATCGTGATGATCTCATCTGGCCAGTCGCTCCCGAACTGGTAACGCCGAAAGCCACCCCCTTTTTAAAACCCTTAAGGGGAATCACTGCAGTCACATTCAGTGTCTACGGAACATTGCTGCATATTTCTGATGGTTACCTGCTGTTTGATCATGAACAGCAACTGCGAATGCAGATCGCCCTCGATAAAACAATCAAAGAATTCAATATGTGGAACAGTATGTCACGCAAACCGGGGGCTCCCTGGGAATACATGCTGTCCCAATATCGAAACCTGTTGGAAGACCAGCAGATTTCACAAAAAGTACCAAAAGGAGAGAAACCGGAAATCAACTCCGTCGAACTCTGGAAACAACTGATCGTTCGTCTGCAGAAAAATGAATATACGTTCGATGAATCATTTTATGGAAGCCTGGACGAGTTCAGCCTGAAAGTCGCTTACTTCTTCCATGCCTCCCTTCAGGGGCAGCAGCCGATGCCCGAGGCACTGGCCACACTCAGCCAGTTAAGCGCGCGTGGCAAAAAAGTCGCGCTGTTTGCTGATGCACAGCCTTTCACTCTGGTTCACGTATTGCGAGGATTGAGCTCGCAAGGTACACTGCCGCCGCTTGCCGAACTCTTCACCCAGGAATGTTTTTGTCTATCCTACCGTGAAGGGGTCCGCAAACCATCGGCTTCGCTTTACGAAAAAATGATCGATCGTTTCGAGCAGTTAAATATTTCGCCGCAGGAAATTCTGCATGTCGGGACCCGAATCCATGATGATCTGGCGGTCGCGAAACGTTTTGGTATCAAAACGGCTTTATTTGCTGGTGATTCCCTCAGTATGCGGGCCAGTAAAGAAGAAGTCAGAGATCCGGACCTGAAACCTGACAGATTGATCACCAATTTAAGCCAATTAGCGGAAATCCTCGATTAACATATGCTGCCAATTTTGCTAAGATCACGGGCTTAACAGCATGATCATTGCCTGCATTACCTCGTAAATCGCAGGTAATCACAATATTTTGCTCAGTCAAAATCATATCAATTTGAAGATAGCCCCTGCCAGGGAACCAGGGCTATTCATAATGATGCCCCTATTGGAGAAAAGAGACTATGCCTCCCAAGTTGCTTTACGGTGGAATTGACTTCGATTTTGAGAACCCTTTGTTCGGAATCGAAGACATCCGGGAAATTAACCCTCAGCGATTTGAGATGGAACAACTCTCGGGGATTGTTCATATCGATAATGAAAAGCACGGTATTGTAGGTTTTAAAGATGTGACCGAAGATGAATTCTGGGTCCGTGGCCATATGCCTGGCTTTCCCTTGATGCCAGGCGTCATTCTCTGTGAATGTTCAGCACAACTGGCTGGTTTTTATGCCCGAAAATTTAAGTTGCTCGGCGGCGACTTCCTGGGCTTTGGCGGCATGAACGATGTTCGTTTTCGTAGCCCTGTCTTTCCCAATCAGCGTCTGGTCATTATGGCACAATTGGCGCGGATTCGTGCCGGCAAGCGGGCTGAGTTCAACTTCCAGGGGCTGGTAGAAGGTAGTATGGTCTTCAGCGGCCAGATGATCGGCGTCCCGATTGACAAAAACCAGCAAATTCCCGGAACTTAGTCACCTTATTTGGTCGTTCCATTCAGAATCTCAAAAAAGCCAGGCTCCTGCGATCAGGAGACTGGCTTTTCTATTAGCGATTTAAGACATCCTGCATGTTCTTTTTGTAGGCTTCCACACCAGGCTGCCCGTAGGGATTGGTGTTGATCAACCGCCCTTCTAATACGGTCGCCAGCATCAACATCTGCAAGGTCTGTCCGACTGTATATTCATCCAGACAAGGCAAGATCAAATCAGCCGTTGGACGATTCGCATCGGCATACGCCTGATTCGTCCCCTCAATGGCAGCAGACAGAATATCGGGAATCGTTTTTCCCTGCAGCTTGTTAAGTTGATCCTGATTTTCGTTTTCGGGCACAACCGGCACTGCAACCGAATCAGTGTCAGCACGCTCGACAATCACATTCGTAATCAGTTTATCAAGGGCACCTTCCTGGTGTTGTTGTCCCCGGCTGTGCAGGTCTCGCGTATTCACAACCGTCAAAGGAGTTGCCCCTTTTTCTTCTTTCCCCAGACTCTCTGCCAAGAGCTGGTCGTACCAGAGACCCAACGCTTCGAGCCGTTTGCCCCAGGTAGAAAGAATTCGGATCGAAACGTTTTTCTCTCTTTCAAACAAGTGGCAGGTCGCCGTGTAATCCAACACCGGATTGTCGCCCATGGGCTGAGAGTTAAACCGGCTTGTCATGTCAGCGGCCCCTTGCAATAGCTGCTTCAGGTCCAAGCCCATCACGGCAGCCGGAAAGAGTCCTACCGCAGTGAATACCGAAAAACGTCCGCCGACATTGTCGGGAATCGGAAAGACGCTGGAGTACCCTTTCTCATTGGAAAAGTTTCGCAGTTTGCCTTCCAGTCCCGTAATTGGGACGACCAGTGAACGGCTCTTCTCTGAATCTGCACCATAATATGCCTCGAGCGCTTCGCGGAATAAACGGAAACCGACGGCCGTTTCCAATGTTCCCCCGGATTTACTGATGACGGTTAAACTCCAGCGCTGCAGTACATCATTGGGATCCTGGCAACTCGTTTTCAGTAAATCGCGGAGTGCTGTGATCGAATCATTGTCTACATTATTGCCTTCGAAATAGAGACGAGGCACACCCGCTCTCTGTTCGCGGGTGAGTTCATTATGCAAAGGATGACAGACGGCTTCGAACAACGCCCGCATTCCCATATACGAACCACCAATACCCAACACAACGAACCGGTCGGACTGCTCTCGCAGCTCTTGGGCTTTGGCTTCAATTCTTCCCAGCAGACTTTCGCCCTGCTTTTCTTCATACTCATCCAGCAACTGCTGCGGCAGATTCTGGAATCCCGCATCGAGCGGTTGTTTGTCAGCCGGTATCTGGTCGGTTCCCAGCAGTTCAATATCCTTCAGCATCTCCTCACGGGCTGCCATCAGATCGGGCTGCAGTGCTTCGTACCATTTATTATCAATTAAAAGACGGGCCGCTGAGTCATCATATCGTATGGAGTTTGTCATCCGGGAACTCTCTTTCATAAGGCTCTCATGTCTTACAACACTTACGCATCTTCTGCTGGTGGTTCGATTCCAAAATCTTCGATCGTTAATAATGCTTTGAAGGGAATATTCCGTTTCTCGAAATTGGCAGCGCCTCCCTGCAAACGATCAACAACTCCAATCGCCTGCACGACCTTGCAACCAAATTCTTCGGCACGATCGACAGACAGCAATGCACTACCGGCTGTGGTAATCACATCGTCTACAATCACGACTTTGTCGCCAGGCTGCACAGGGCCTTCGACAAATTTGTTGGTGCCATGCCCTTTGGGTTCCTTGCGGACCATGAAGCCATTTAAAGATCTACCTTGCTCGGCGGCCACCGCGAGCACGCCGGCAACAATCGGATCAGCACCAATGGACATGCCGCCGATGGCATCAAATTCCACATCGGCCAGCAATTCCAGCAGGCCCGCACTTACAAGTCGCAACCCATGCGAATGCAGGACGACCTGTTTTCCGTCGAGGTAGTAACTGCTTTTCTTTCCCGAAGCGAGTGTGAAATCCCCGAATTTTAATGCGCGCTCTCGAAACAACTCGATCAGCTTTTCCCGATCAAACATGAATGCTCTCTTCTCTACCCTGAATGTGTGTTCTGATAATGAAGAGCCAACCACCGATTAGTTCGTGTAAACGATTGCGGCTGGCTCAGCCACACGTATTCTACAGGCTGGAATTCAACATTCAAACAGCCCCGCGGACAAAGAATGAAAAGCGTTTGAGATTCGCAGGAAATCAGGGACGAATCACGACTTCTGATCCCACTCCCAGCAAATCATAGACTTCAGCGACATGCTCATTGAGCATTCGCACACAGCCTTTGGATTCTGCTTTGCCAATCGAAGCCGGGTCAATTGTGCCGTGAATGCCGTAACTGTCGCCGATGTCAATCCAGCGTTCGCCCAGTGGATTCGTGGGATCATCGTTGGCGATCACACCATCGGGTCCGTAATATGTCGGATCGACCAGTTTCTCTTTGACCTGGAATTTACCGGTGGGTGTCGAATGATCCTTGCCGGTTCCGATCGCGTAACGTTTCACAAAATATCCGTGTGCATGGATTGTCAAAGTGAATTCGCTCAAATCGACAAAAGCGGCGAACGGTCCCTTGATCACTTTCAGCTTCTGTCCCGGTCTGATTCTCTTCGGATCAATTCGATTCAGCTTCGCCAGATATTCCCAAGTGATTTTGTATTGTGTGGCCACTTTTCTCAGTTGATCGCCGGGTTCAATTTCATAGGGTGTCATGAAATGAGGTTGTGGCGAGAAATAAATGATTCGCGCTGTCTCTTCAATGCGTGATTTGATCACAGGATACAGGTCTGGCTGATCCCAGTAAATTTTAGATAGTTTCTTGTGCGCCTCGATAATTTTTCTCTGCTGAATCAATTGGTCGATGGCAATCAAATCGGGAGTTGTCTCTTGAGATGGATCGCTGCCGATTTCTTCTTTATAACTGGCATGTTTGGCCGTTTTGATGACAGGCGCACTGGCACGTTTAATCCCTTCGGGTGGATTCAGTTGTTTGGGCGCATTTCTGTCTGCCTGCTGTTGTGAACCTGCCGGCTTTTGACGTCCGACCAAAGGTTGCGCAGCGCCTTTGAATTGTCTGGGTTCCATCGCTTCATGAACGGGAGAATCGATCTTGGTATCAGCCTCGACAATCCCGCCTGTGAGTGTCCGCTTGTAGATACGCGGAATTTCGATATCCCGGCTCTGATAGGAACGCTGATTGTCACTCCCGTCCGTCAATTCTTCTGCCGGGGGTTCAGATTGGGCAATGATGGTCTCTTGTTCTAAGACCGGCTCAACATACTCAGAAGCTGTCTGATTCCTGCCAGTTGCTGATGCCGCTTCCTGAGTTGACTCATTCAAAGCACCCGTTGGTGCACTCCCCAGTTGAAGTGGAATCCACTCATTCTTCCAGGCGGCTGTCCCCAAAACGCCCAGGACCGCTATAATTATTAGACGAAAGGGTGTGATTAAACGGCTCTGTTTACGATATCGCATCTTGCCATCATCCTTGATTCACAATGCATACACAGTTTGGTTAAAATCAGAGAGGCGGAACTATAGCAAATCCGCCGAATTAAGCCTACGGCGATCCTGATGAATTCCTCTTGTGTATCCGGAGACGTAAGTCGTATATTAATAATTATTTAAGAGTATCCTAACAGGGACTCAGATCGTGAATAATTAGAAAGTTTTGCCAAAACAACACTAGGCATCAGCATGCTTATTGCATAACATTTGCAAAAACAATCGCAGAGAGCCTTTCCCGTGATACCGGGTTGGCATTCTCAGATTTTCAAACGAGGTCAGTATGTCACTGCTGCTGGAAAATGTAAAAAAAAGTTATAAGGAGCCCGATGGTTCCACGCTCCCCATTCTGGACATCGAACGATTCGAGCTGAAAGACAACGAACAGGTCGTGCTGATCGGCGAGAGCGGCTCGGGAAAATCAACCCTGTTAAATGTGATCTCCGGCATCACAGCCGCCGACAGCGGCAAAGTAACCATTGCCGGCACCGAGATCGCATCCATGCCGGAAGTGGTTCGTGATCGGTTTCGAGCCGAGCGGATTGGTTTTGTGTTTCAGACATTTAACCTGCTGCCCGCATTTTCCGCCTTAGAAAACGTGTTACTCGGAATGAGTTTTTCCCGCAAAAAGCCGAATCGTGATCGAGCCAAAGAACTGTTGGCGCTGGTAGGACTGGAACATCGCCTGCATCATCACCCGAAACAGATGTCAGTTGGGGAACAACAGCGTGTGGCGGTGGCCCGCGCTCTGGCCAATCAACCGAAACTGTTACTGGCTGACGAACCGACAGCGAATGTCGATGTGGCCAATCAGGAAACCATCCTGCATCTGTTGCGCGATGCCTGCGCTCAGAATCAGATTGCCATGCTGCTGGTGACTCATTCGCAGGAAGTGGCCAAACAGTTTGAACGCGTGGAAACTCTGACCGACTTCAATAAAGTACACGTTCAAGTTTAGCTTTGATGATTCTTATCGACGTCCTTCATCTTTTATTCCTCAGCGAACAAAGTAATTCCCCACTATGAATACTCTGACTATTGCCTGGAAAAGCATCCGACAACGTCGCCTCGCCTCTCTGTTAACGGCTTTGAGTGTTGCGCTGGGCGTCACACTAATGGTCTCCGTCCTCGTCATCAACAGTGTGATTGACCGAATGTTTAATCAGACTGCCAGCGGTTACGACCTGATTGTCGGTGCACAAGGCAGCCCATTACAACTGGTTCTGAGTACGGTTTTTCGCGTGGGAGCCCCCATTGAAAACCTGCCTTATCGTTATTACACCGAACTGAAAAAAGACCCTCGCATTGAAGAAGCCATTCCGTTTGCCATCGGAGATGTGACCCAAAAAGGAGGGTTTCCGATTGTCGGTACGATTCCCCGCTATTTTGCGTTGGAATATGTTCCCGGTCGTCATTTTCGGATCAACAAGGATGGAAAATTTCTGCCGGGCACCTGGGACGCGGTGATTGGATCTGTCGTTGCCAAGCAAAATAACTGGAAGATGGGTGATGAATTCCAACTGATTCATGGTTCTGCTGAAGCCGGACATGTGCATGATGAAAAATTTAAAATCGTTGGCATTCTGGCACCCACGGGAACTCCCAATGATCGAACGGTCTTTGTGAACCTGCGCGGGTTTTACCAGGTTTCCGGACATGAAAAACCACTGGATGAAGCACTGAAACGGGAAGCGGCATTTTTTGGAGAAAAACTCGACGAAGAAAAGCTCAAAGCACTTATGAAAGAAAACGCGGCTCACGATCATCATGATCACAGCGGCCACGATCACTCTGGTCACGACCATGAAGTTCCCGACGCCCAGAAAGAAGTTACCGCGATTCTGGTGCAGATGAAAGGCGACCGCTTGCGCGGCTTTACCACAATCAAGTTCCAGTCAGATTTAAAAGAAGCCAATCAGGCACAGGCCGTCAATCCGATCCAGCAAATCAGCTGGTTGATGCAAAATATTGTCGGGAATGTGCGCACCATGTTGATCGTGCTGACCGCGTTAATCATTGCCGTCTCCGGCGTCAGTATTTTTGTCAGCATTTACAACTCAATGTCGGACCGTAAACGGGAAATCGCCATCATGCGCGCTCTGGGAGCCGGCCGCACCGCAGTATTTACGATTATTCTCTCCGAGTCAGTACTGCTCTGCCTGGGGGGCGGCATCCTGGGAATCATCTTGGGACATGGTCTTGTTTTCGTCGCTGCTCCCATCATTGAAGCGCGCAGCGGGCTGTTGATCAATCCACTTGCCTTCAGTTCTCTCGAACTGATTCTGCTGCCGGTTCTGGTTGTGTTGGCATCTCTGGTCGGATTCATTCCCGCGATGACTGCCTACCGCACTGACGTCGCCAGTACCTTGAGTGACTGAATCGAATCTGCCTTAAGTCCAGCAGCTGAATGTTTAAGATGCGCGGATCGTACGTACTCTTCACCCAGTATTCACATGTCGCTCACCAGCACTTCATGCTTCGTCTCTACAATGCCCGGAATATTCTAAAGTAATTTCCTTGAGTAGAGACGCTGCATGCAATTTCAATCTGCGTACATCTCGACGCGTCTGGAACAAAGCAATCGGGGTCTCTTAATCACCTGGTCTGTGATCGCGGCGTTTACGACCTACTTCTGCATGTACGCCTTTCGGAAACCCTTTACTGTCGCACAATATGAAGACCTCGTTTTCTGGGGCGTAGGGTATAAAGTCATTCTGCTGTTTGCCCAGGTCAGCGGATATGCGCTTTCCAAATTCATCGGCATCAAAGTAATTTCCGAAATGACACCGAATCGTCGTGCAGCGATGATCTTAGGATTGATCGGCGTCGCGCATCTTGCTCTGCTCCCCTATGCGGTCGCCCCGTATTGGCTGAAGCCCGTTTTTCTGTTCTGTAACGGTTTGCCTCTCGGAATGGTATTTGGTTGTGTGTTTGCATTTCTTGAAGGAAGGCGTGTGACGGAAGCGATGGCAGCCGGACTATGTGCCAGCTTCATCATGGCCTCTGGAACTGTGAAAACCGTCGGTGCGATCCTGATGCAAGACTACGGCGTCTCTGAATTCTGGATGCCGTTTCTCACCGGTGCTTTGTTCTGGCTCCCTTTACTCATTGGGGTCTGGATGTTGCAGCAGATTCCCCCACCGGGTGAACTGGATGTGACGGCACGCTCGAAGCGATCCCCTTTTAATGGTGCGGAACGCCGCCAGTTTTATTCCCGGAATGCACTGGGGCTGACGGTCTTGATTTTACTCATGGTGTTGCTCACGATTTTTCGTAGCGTGCGCGATGACTATGCTGCTGAGATCTGGTCCGGTTTCGGTGTCGAAAAACCGGAAATTTTTGCCCAGTCAGAAATGCTGGTCGCGATTGCTGTTGTAGCACTCAGTGCAGCGGTGGTGTTTATTGGTGCCAACTATCGCGCGTTCAAAGTCGGTATGTCAATGGTCGGACTCGGATTTGCCTGCGCACTGGTCACCACATTGTCTTATTGGGGAACGACTCACTGGACGGAAGAGGCCGCATTTCAATTTATGGTTCTGATTGGCATCAGTCTGTATGTGCCCTACGTGCTATTCCATACGACGATTTACGAGCGCGTGATCGCCATGCTGCGAAACAAAAGCAATGTGGGTTACCTGCTTTACCTGGGAGATTTTGCCGGCTACATCAGCACGGTTGTGATGATGGCAATCGTCAATCTCGTCTTTGAAAAAAATCTGGATTTTGTTTCGCTGCTGTTCTGGCTGGCGCTGATCATTTCCCCCGTGTCCATCGTGGGCACCGTAGTGGTTGTTCTGTATTTCCGCCAGAAACAGACCGTCAGTGAAGCAACATTATTAGAACCACTTCAACTCGAAACTGAACCAAAACTTGGTACGAACACAGGTGTATTGTAATGACAATAACTATTCATCCAGAGCAACTCGAAATCTGGGAATCAACTGGCTACTTGAAACTCCCCGGCTTTTTAACACCAGTTGAGACCGATAACCTGCGCCAATGGATCGAAGAAATCAGTGAATGGCCCGCAAGTGATAACCAGTGGATGCATCATTTCGAACAGACGCCTTTCGGAATCAAACCAGCACGGACGGAATACATTTTAGGCTATCATACCGGAATACGAAAATTATTGACCGAAGGCAATGTGATTGAGTCCGCCGGTCAATTAATGGGCAAACCGGCGATTCTCTACAAAGAAAAAATCAATTACAAATATCCCGGAGGCGGCGGTTATGCTCCGCATCAGGACGCACCCGCATATGAGTTTATCAAGAATCATATTACATGCTCTATTGCCGTCGATGCAGCAACACCAGAAAACGGCTGTCTGTTTTTTGCCCCTGGTCTACATCAACAAGGCCTGCTGCATCTGGATGAGCACGGCTGTATCGAACCGCATTTCGCTTTAACATTAGATTGGAAGCCGGTTTCGATGCAACCGGGCGATGCCCTGTTCTTCAGCTCGTATGCGCCTCATAAAAGTCCTCCCAATAAAACACAGCAACCACGGCGGACTCTGTATCTGACATACAACGCTGCTGAGGAAGGAGATCTACGAGAAGAATACTACGCTGACAAACGACGTTCGCTCGCTGAAGTAGGACAAACCAGCGACGAGAAACTGAAAATCAGTAAAATTGGTCATTTTGATGGAAAGCCTGCGGAGCAATCATGAAAGAAAATATCGATATCTCATTGTGCGACACTTTATCACTCTCAAAGACACGTAGGGAAAATGTCGATGCCCTCTTTAACTTAATGCAACGTCATGGCCAGAGTTTTTATGATGAAGCGGTGACGCAACTGGAACATGCATTACAAGCCGCCCATTTGGCGCGAGAGAGTCAGGCGTCAATGGAGCAGATTACAGCGGCGCTGCTGCACGACATAGGACATTTCCTGATGGATGAACACGACGAACAGAACGATTTTCTGGTCGAAGACTGGCACCACGAAACCATCGGTGCACAACAGTTAGAGCCGTTCTTCGGCAAAGCGGTCACCGAACCCATCCTGCTGCATGTCCCCGCGAAACGCTATCTCTGTACGGTTGACGCCGAATATTTCAATGGGCTCTCTCAGGCATCTCAACGGAGTTTCAAGTTGCAGGGAGGTTTGATGACCGATGCGGAAGTAGCAGAATTCGAAAGTAACCCCTTTCATAACACCGCGGTCTTACTGAGACGCTGGGATGATGGAGCCAAGGTCAAAGGGTTGGAAGTGCCCGAGCTAAATGCATATCGGCGAGATGTGGAAAGCTGTCTGGAATGCGACTGATTTCTGAGACCGGTTTCACGCAAACTGAATTGAGGTAGCATCAACGGGAAATCATGTGAACAGATCGCTGAAATTGATGATAAAACAGGTGCAACTCGACTTTCGCAAAAACATCGCCGTAATCTCTTATTTAAAATAGACTTATAACATTCAGACGTGAAGCCTTTTCTTAGAGAAATCAGGATCACCCTCACAAATTAGGGTTGAGATTCTTAAGATTGATAAAAATTCAACAAAACGTGTAGCCCAGCCGTATATACTGTAGAGCCAGAAGCATGCCGACAGGGGTTTAGAGAGAAGTCATGATTTGACTTTTCGGAAGCTGAAAATTAATCAGCCTATCCCCTGCGTTCACTGATTTCTCTAGCATTCTGTAGGAATTCAGGGGTGCTCTGCCCCCTGAAGCATGATATGATAGTTGTAGTGCTATGTGGCTCTCATAGGGAGTCGGATCAAGTTCGCTCTCTCTGAGCGACGCGTGTTTCTGACTTATTCGTTTATTCCTGGTTCTTGTTGAATTTTTGAAAGGCCTTGCAAGATGTCGCAAGTTCTTGATGGATCCAATCACTCTTTAGAAAATGTCGCGCCTGTGCACGATGAGTTTTCTTACAAACCGGTGCCTCCGACTGCGGTCGTCGGTCTGGCGTTGGCGTTGCTTTCGTTCATCGCCCTGTTCGGAATTATTGGTTTAGGAATCGCCGTCTTTGGGATTGTCGTTTCTTTGATCAGCTTATTCAGTATCAATCGTTCTGGGGGAGAATTGGGAGGAAAAACAGTCGCACTGGCAGGAGTCTCACTCTCAACGTTTTTCCTTATCAGCGGGATTTCCTATCAGTCTTTTGTATACGCGCATGAAGTCCCCGAAGGATATCAGCGACTCAACTTCGCCAGTGATATTGCCTCTAAAGATTTTGTCCAGACCGACGGTGTTACCAGAGTTAACCCCGACGTCATGAAGATGGACAAACAGAAAGTCTTCCTCAAAGGTTATATGTATCCCACCCGCCAGACAGAAAACCTGAAGAGCTTTATTCTGGTCAAAGATAATGGCCAGTGTTGTTTTGGCGGACAGCCTGACGTCAAAGATATGATTCTGGTCGAACTGCAAGGCGATCAGCGCGCTGATTTTTATGCGGGTCTGGTCTCGGTAGCAGGCGAGTTTTTAGCCGAAGCACCGACGCAGGCTGGTGAATTAAAGCCCGTTTATCAATTGAAGGGAACACACTTTGAGCAGGCACAGACGGCCTATTAATCATTTGAAGCAGCCCCCGATTCCATTGAGAAAGTAAAAACTGAATTACCTGTTAATCTCTGAATGGCTCAGATTGAATTCCAGTCTGAGCCATTATCAACTTTGTTAAGAAGTTGGTGCAACCACCCGATCATCAGGAGTTTGATCACGTGCCCGCCCACCTTTATCCCACCCGATATATTATGATTCTATTGTCTCTCCTGACTGTAAGCAGCCTGCCTCTAATGGGTACCGGCTGTTCTTCGTCAGAGCCGACAGAGTACCGGCAGTTCAGCGAAACGATCGACGAACGTAGCCAGAAAACCGATGCCGATTCAGAAACCGAACAGGCGGCTGGTTCAAAAACTACAATCACAAATCAGACTCCCCCCCCTGAAAACGAAACAACAGCACCCGCGAAACAAACTACGACATCGCCAGAAAAAACAGCGAATCACACACCCTCGGTACCCACAAAAAAAACCACAGACAAGGTTGCAAACAACCCGGAACCGGTGAAACAGATAGATACGCAAGTCGGGGAAGAGGCGGCGCCCCTCGTTGCAAAAAAGCCGGATCCTAAAGATCGTGCATTAAGCGAGCAGGAGCAAAAAGAACTTGTCTCCCTCGAGCCACGCGAAGTGAAAATCCTGGTAAAAGAACGTATCTTTCGCAAAACGACTCCTGAGAACGCATTGCTGATTAACTATGATGATATCGATTTGCTGAAAGTCATGAACATGGAACCGGTGACTCCCGAAGCGCCGGAGCTGATGCCTCAATGGCTGAAAGATCTGGATGGCAAGCGTATTCGGATTCGAGGATTTATGTATCCTCCATTCCAACAGACAGGGAATGAGGTTTTTCAACTGGCCCGCGATAATCAGATTTGCTGCTTCGGAAAGAATCCGAAAATCTATGATCTGTTTCCCGTTATAATGCGGGACGGTGTCACAGCTGACTATATCCTGAATCGCCCCTTTGATGTTGTGGGCGTGTTTCATATTAAAGCAGAAACCATTGATGGCGAACTTGAGCGGATTTATCTGATTGACGACGCCATTGTGATTGACAAATAATGACAACATCCGATTCCCAATCTATAAACACAAAACAGTTTTAACCGCCACGAGGTTCGGCAATGAATGGTCTGACAAAACACGTTAAAAATCGCTTTTTCCTGGGACTGCTTTGCGGATTACTGATGCTGGCACAGGTCAGTACTGCCTCAGCCTGCCCGTTCTGTTCTGCCCCATCACTGACCTTAACCGAGCAACTCTCCCAATCGGATGTTGCCGTTCTGGTTCAGTGGACGGAAGCAGAGAAAGGGACGCTGGACAAAGCCGGTAAAACGGTATTTGAAATTAAAGAGATTGTCCGGCAGGCAGACAAAGATAAACTGAAAGTCGGCGATCAAATTACCATCAATCGCCATCGTCCCGGCAAAAAAGGGAATCTGTTTTTGCTGTTGGGCACCAAAGGAGCCAGCATCGACTGGGGCGATCCAATCGAAGTGACTGAAACCAGCTTCCACTATATTTCGCAGGCACCTGCTCCTGAAGAAAAAACATCCAAACGTTTGCGGTACTTCCTGAAGTTCCTGGAATTTCCGGACCAGATGATCTCGAACGACGCCTACGCCGAATTCGCTAATGCACCTTATGAGGATATCACGCCGCTCTCCAAAGAGATGCCACGGGAAAAAATCCGGAAATGGATTGTAGATCTGGAGACCCCTGTTACGCGACTGGGCCTGTATGGACTGCTATTGGGTCTGTGTGGCCAGGAAGCTGATGTCGCATTCATGGAGAAGAAAATCAATGAGCCCACAAAAGAGTTTCGATTGGGCATTGATGGTGTGATCTCGGGATACCTGCTGCTGACCGGTGCGGACGGACTCGACAAAATTGATGAAACCAAGTTTGTTCCCAAGGATGTCGCATTCAGTGAAACGTACGCTGCGATGCAGGCTCTGCGGTTCATGTGGACTTATGGCGACGGACGAATCAGCAAAGAGCGTTTACGTCAATCAATGCGTCTGCTGCTGGATCGTCCCGAACTGACTGACCTGGTCGTCGCGGACCTTGCCCGCTGGGATGACTGGAGCGTGTTGAACCGCCTGATGGGGATGTACGGCACAGGAGACTATGACATCCCGTCCATCAAACGGGCTATTGTGCGTTATCTCCTGGTCGCTTCCAAAGGGAAGAATAAAAAGGGTGGCGGCCCTGATGCCGCGACCACGGAAAAAGCAAAACAGATGCTCGACAAATTGCGAAAAGAAGATCCAAAAACCGTAAGAAGTGCCGAACGCTTCTTTTTCTTGAAATAAGACGCGAAAGATTCCACCAAGAGCGTCATAAGGAAATGACGCTCACTTCACTCTGCTTCAATTACCCGAAGGATCGGGAATGCATGCTCTGAAACAAAAATTAGTACTTCGCTCTTTCTCCGTTCTGGTGTGTGGCCTACTGGTCATCATCTCTGCACAGAATCTCAGAGCATGCCCGTTCTGCCCTGGCCCATCTAAGCCCTTAACCGAACAGCTCTCGCAAGCTGATGTTGCTGTACTGGCAAGCTGGGTGGAAGCAGAAGAGGGAACGCTGGAACAATCAGGAAAAACGGTCTTTGAAATCAAAGAACTCGTCCGTCAGCCCCAGAATGCGAATTTCAAAGCAGGCACTCGAGTCACCATCCAGCGGCATTATCCTGGCAAAACCGGGGCTCTGTTTTTGCTGCTTGGAAGCCGGGGAGCCCAGATCAAGTGGGATGATCCAATCGAAGTGACTGAAGCCAGTTTCCGCTATATCACGCAGGCACCCGGCCTGGAACAGGCAACCACCCAACGGCTGAAGTATTTTCTCAAATTCCTGGAACACCCGGACCAGACGATTGCCAACGACGCCTTTGCCGAATTCGCAAACGCGCCCTTCGAACACATTACTCCACTGGCCCAAGAGCTTCCGCGAGAAAAACTTCAGAGCTGGCTTGCCAGTTCGAAGACCCCCGTTCCGCGGCTCGGTCTGTATGGTTTATTAATGGGCCTGTGTGGCCAGGAATCTGAAATCGCGTTCATGGAACAGAAAATCAATGAACCGGCTGAAGAATTGCGACTGGGCATTGGTGGCTTAATCTCGGGCTACCTGATGTTAACAGGTGCAGAAGGACTGACGAAAATCGAGCAGAGTAAGTTCCGCGCTAAGGAGGTTGCATTTAGTGAAACCTATGCAGCCATGCAGGCACTTTCCTTCATCTGGACTTTCGGTAATCACAATATCAAAAAAGACCGACTACGCGCATCAATGCGGCTACTGCTGGATCGCCCCGAACTGGCCGACCTTGCTGTGGCAAACCTTGCCCGCTGGGAAGACTGGAGTGTGATGGATCGTCTGATGGAATTGTACGGTCAAGAGGACTATCAAAACCGGTCCGTAAAAAAAGCGATCATCAGGTATCTGATGGTCGCCGCAAAAGGGAAGCAGCAATCCGGGGAAGGCCCCGATGCAGCCACCGTGGAAAAAGCAAGACAACGACTCGACAAATTGCGTAACGAAGATCCAGCCACAGTCAAAAGTGCGGAACGGTTCTTTTAAAGTGACTTAAGGATTTACGGGCATTTTGTTTTTTCGCCTTGGGAACGTTGTCAGCAGAGGCGCGGTTTCGCTAGAGTGGCAGTACTGCTTTTCTCGTATTTTAAGACTTCATCGATAGAAAATATCTGTTATGCCTCGAACGATTTGTACTGCGAAAATGTGTGAATTTGGCCCGCATTTTGAAATTCTGCAAGGGGGTGGATTTGAAGTGGCCATCGTCCCGAACGAAGTGGACCTGCGTAAAGAGCCAGATCGCGTTTTAGAACAGGTACAAGGCTTCGAGGCGATTCTGGCAGGTGCGGAATTATATACTCGGGACATTCTGGAACAGCTCCCGGACCTGAGAGTCATTTCACGCTACGGGGTCGGATATGATGCCGTCGATTTAGATGCCTGCGATGAACTGGGAATTGCAGTCACAATTACTCCGGGTGTAAATCATCACTCAGTAGCCGAACAGGCGTTTGCACTGTTGATGGGTGTTGCCCGTTTAACGCGTTCACAAGATCGTGCCGTGCGGAGCGGGCAATGGGAACGAGCTTTAACGCCGCGCGTCTGGGGCAGCACCATCGGCATTGTGGGTCTGGGACGAATTGGCCAGGCAGTCGCCACGCGCGCCATCGGGATGGGCATGCAGGTACTGGCTTACGAACCTTTTCCCAATCAAGCCTTTGCTGACGAACATCAGATCAAACTCGTCGATCTGGATACTCTGTTAACTCAATCGGATTATGTCACATTGCATCTCCCCGTGACTCCCGACACGATCGACATCATTAATCGGGACACACTGGCTAAAATGAAGTCTGGATCCGTCCTGATCAATACCGCTCGAGGTGGCCTTGTGGATGAAGAGGCGCTCGTCGAAGCCCTTGAGTCTGGCCATTTACGTGCTGCAGGTCTGGATGTTTACAAAAAAGAGCCATTGCCTGTTGAAAGTCCACTGATCAAACTGGAAAATGTATTGTTGAGTTGTCACATCGGTGGACTGGATCAGGAATCGCACCGCGACGCGTATGCGATGGCGGCTCAGAATATCGTAAAATTGTATCAGGGAGAATGGCCTGAAGAGTGTGTTGTGAATTTGAAAAACACAACAGACTGGAAATGGTCGCGTTAACTCTTCTGATGAAGCAAGCAGGTTGGCACTCTCAGCAGCAAGAAACTGGACGCATCCATTATGACAGCCCCTCATTCCAGTTTTTTGAAGATCAGCCCCCGGATTTCTGTTTTACCTTTAATCCACGGGAGCGGTGACTTTGCGATTGAAGTTCGCCGGGTCATGCTGAACAATGACTTTGATTGTCTGGCGGTTCCGTTGCCCCCTTCATTTCAAAGCAATGTCGAACGGGCGATTACATTCCTTCCCAGTATTACCGCGGTTCTGCAGGAAGAGCCCCCGATTACCGGCTCTGCCCCCTGGGAAGAAGAGGACGACGATGAGGACGAAAACCAGCGCGTCTTCAGTTATGTGCCCATTGATCCCTGTCAGGGAGTCATTGCGGCGCTCCGCATCGCGATGATGGAACGCATCGACCGTCATTTTATCGACCTGGAAACACAACGCTTTGAGAGCATCTCCGCTTCATTGCCTGACCCGTATGCATTAAAAAAAGTCCCTCTCGAAAAGTTTTCCGCAGCGGTGCTGCCGGCGTTGAACAAATTACCGGAAGGGCAACCTCTGGACCGCTGTGCCATGATGGCCCATCGTTTGCGGGAACTGGAAAAAAAGTACAAATCTATTTTGCTGGTCTGCTCGCTTTCTGACTGGCCCTGGATTCACGACGCCTATATCGATCAACTTCCGCTGGAAGTCGAAGATGAAGCGGTCAACGACACCACGATTTATAGTGCGGACTCCGAAACGCTGTTATTTATGCTGGGCGAACTGCCTTATATTACAGGCCTGTACGAAGCAGCTCGCTCTGAACTGGAAGATGATGAAAATCTGTCTGTCGATGGAATCAAAGAACTGGCACTGACCGCCCGGGATCGCTATCGCCTTGAGCTGAAGTCACGTGGCCGCAAGATCACACCGAAACTGCTCTCGGTCTATTTTCGATATGTTCGCAACCTGTCACTCATCGAACGCCGCATTACTCCCGATCTGTATACTCTGGTAAAAGCAGCTCAGCAAGTCGCCGGCGATCAGTTTGCCATTCAAGTGGCAGAAACGGCCCGCGAATATCCGTTCGTGCATTTGCTGCCATTCGAAAAACTCAGCTTCGGAATTGAGCAGGCACAGCTTCCCAACGGGACCATGGTTGAGCTCAGTAATCGTCTCCCGGGCAACCCGATTTCCTGGCGCAGCTGTGAACTGATTCCCAAACCTCCCAAGCCGAAACAGGAGGAATGGGAAATGAACTGGGATCCGTACAAACAATGTAGCTGGCCGCCGGAAGATGTCGCCATTGAGAAATTTCGCACGAGTGTCAAAGACCATGCCCTCTCACTGCTCGGAGTCGATCTGGCACGAACCGAGAAATTTACGACCAGCATGAAAGACGGTCTTGACCTGCGCGAAACATTGCGAAACTGGCACACGGGGGAAATTCATGTCAAAGTCCTGCCTCCCAGTCGCGGTCGGCTGGATTGCGTGATCATGCTGTTTGATTCACCCGCTGATCCGAGAGACTATCCCTATCGACTCACCTGGCACGCCGAGCATCAGGACGAATCAACGCTGGCTTTTTTTGCAACAGACTATCGCAAGGAAATGGTAGGGCCGGGCATTGGTATGGCAACTTATGGGGGCGCCCTGTTTCTGTTTCCGCCACGTCCGGTTTACGATATCTGGAACGACGTGCAATTTGACTTTGTTGATACATTGGAAGAACGACTGCTGGTGGCCGCCTGCCATTATAGTGAAGAATCACATATCGCCTTGCTTAGTGAGGCGCCACCTGGTGCCGGATGGCGACGTCTGGCGAAACGCTATCAGAAAAAACTGATCCACGTCCCACTGGGACGTTTCAGCCAGGAGACGATTCAACAATTACAGATGTTTCATGTCCTGAACGGGCAAAATATCCGCAGTTTTGCCGCCCATTACATCAGAAAAGCTTAGTCGTTTTAGTCATCCTCTCCCCAGTTTAATCAATGCCGACTTATATAATTAGTTTTTTTAACAAATTGCCATCATGCCTGTTTTTATCGTGTTCATTGCTTCGAAAAGCGGTTAGAATACGTTTTGTTTTATACTTCAATCCCGCCATCCCTTTACTCCCAAATCAACGGAGAACCAGACTATGTCCGATTCTGTCAATCGTCGCACTTTTTTAGGGCAAACAGTAGCAGCCTCTGCTGCCGGTATCGCCGCCCCTGCGATTCTCTCAGCCGCCAATAAAGCCCCCAGCAAAAAAGTCACCATTGGAATCATGGGGATGCAACGCGGCCTGGCTCTGGCGAAAACCTTCGGTGCGTTGGACGGAGTTGAAATCAAATATGTCTGTGACACCGATGAAACTCGAGCCGACAAAGCAGCCAAGACTGTTGAGAAAGCGACTAAGAAAGCGCCACAAGCCATTGGCGATTTCCGCAAGATTCTTGACGACAAAGACGTTGATGCTTTGATCGTCTCTGCTCCGAACCACTGGCATTCACCGGCTACGATTTTGGGTTGTTCGGCAGGTAAGAATGTATATGTGGAAAAGCCCTGTAGTCATAATCCCAAAGAAGGCGAAATGATGGTGGCTGCTGCCCGCAAAAACAAACGGGCCGTCCAGATGGGAAGCCAGCGTCGTAGTAGTGAATCCATCATGGAAGGGATTCAGAAAGTCAAAGAAGGTGTGATCGGCGATGTCTATCTGGCACGTGCCTATTACCAGAGTGCCCGTGGTTCCATCGGAACCGGTAAACCTGCTTCTGTTCCCAGCGAACTGAACTATGATCTGTGGCAGGGACCGGCTCCCCGTCAGAAATATGTAGACAACCTGATCCATTATAACTGGCACTGGTTCTGGAAATATGGCAATGGCGAACTGGGAAATAACGGCGTTCACTCTTTGGATCTCTGCCGTTGGGGGCTGGACGTCGATTATCCGACACGTGTTGTCTCCAGTGGTGGCCGCTATGCCTTTGATGACGATCAACAAACACCAGACACCCATGTCGTAGCTTACGAATTCGACGGCAACAAACAGATCACCTGGCAGGGAACCAGTTGCAATCGTCACAAGAATGACTTTGTGACCTTCTTCGGCAGCAAAGGAAACCTGATCATCGGCACATCCGGTGGTTACCGCATTCTGGACGCCAAGGACAAAGAAATCGAAAAAGTAGACGGCAATCAGGGGATGAGCGAGCATGCTCAAAACTTCATTGACGCGATTCGTAATAATGAGCCGATGAGTCTGAATGCCGAAATTGAAATTGGCCACAAGAGCACGCTGCTATGCCACATCGGCAATATTGCCCACCGCACAGGTCGTACGATGACCTGTGATCCCAAGAACGGTCATATTCAGAACGACCAGGCCGCCATGGCAATGTGGGCACGGGAATACGAGCCAGGCTGGGAGCCCAAAGTCTGATCCCATCAGACTATTCTCAGTAATCAAATATTTAACAAATAAGGGAGCCGGTAAAGTGCCGGCTCCCTTATTTTCCAACTCAAAGAGAATGACTTTCCATGCGAACTCTGCTGTTTTTCCTTTGTATTAGTTTTGTGACGCAAACGGTTTCTGCCACTGAGATTCAACGCATCTGGCTGACTCACAAATCGAACCAGCCAGACAAGATCGTTGTGAACTGGTTGACTGAACAGCCCGGCGATTCAATCGTACGTTATGGTTTATCGCCCGAGTCGATGGACACCGTTCGGCTGGAAGAAGCGACAACACTACATCACGTTGAAGTCCCTCTTGCGCATCAAAACGCAACATATCATTACTCGGTAAAAACAGGCACACAGCAGTCTGCGATCAATACTTTTAAAGCGTATCCGACTGATCTTCTCCGGGTCGCGATTGTCGCCGACTGGCAGTCAAAACCCGACTTATCCAGTCTGATCAAAGAAGATGTGCACCTGCTGTTGACCGCAGGAGATAACATCCGCAATCTCTGGCAGACTTGTGGAGTCGGGCAGCGCAAGTGCATCAAACCATACATCGAGTTAATAGAGACGTACCCGGAGTTATTTCAATCGACGCCCTTCATGCCGATTTTGGGAAATCATGACCGCGAGGTTCATCCGCGTGATAAAACACCACCCGCGCATGCAGTCTATGATGTGGAAGCGACCGCGTTTCGGCGCTTCTTTGAACTGCCCGATGAGGAATGGAAATGGCACTTTGATCTCCCGCAGTTTGATCTCCGCTTCATCGGCCTCGATTTCAACCATATTTCGGACTTCGGCACAACGTGGCAAACCTGTCATGCGTTTGACCGGAATTCCGATCAATACCGCTGGTATGAGTCACTCACGACCAAAGCTCCAGGAAAGGTTGTCACGCTTTATAATGAGCGAAATGCGAATATCCGTAGCCAGCTTCGGGGAGGCTGGCACCAGTTGTTTCAGAGAGGCACCATCTGCGTGACCGGCTTTGGTTACTATGCCGAGCGGGCCGAACTAGACGGGTTAACTTATTATAACACATCCCTTAGCGGCACAGGTACGCAGTATGCAGATCCCCACTCGCAGTTTCTGGCGGGAAAGCACAGCTATCTACTTCTGACCTGCGAACGAAGCTCCGGAACAATGACCGTTGAGCTGAAAAGTTTGAAGAATGAAGTTCTGGACCGCCAGAGATTTCCCGCTTCAGTACGGAAGTCTTCAAAACCATAGACGTACACTCTGCGTTCTGCTTCGAAGTTGTCAGGAAGTACAGGCACGGATCATATTATTTCTCGCTCACCAGCGAAATTCTCGGTTCCAGCTCCGGAATATTGTCAGGCACGGAAAAATAAGTATCCTGCCGTGGTGCCGGTCCGCGATTCAGCTTATGCCATTGGCTGGGCTGTAGCGCATGCGGAAGCATTTCACATCCGGAAGCCAAAAGAGACATGCTGGGAATGATCGCGATGATGAGTACTTTTGAGAGAACTTTCATTGAGAGAATCCCGTTTCTTTTTCTAGTGTTTTGTCAGCAGGCGCGCACACAAACAAGGCGAACACTCTGCTCGTCTTTTAAAGTCGTGAAGTACAAAAATTGGAATGTTTCAATTGAGAAGTGAGAGATGAGGGTCGGATTCTAGCCAGACCAGGGCTGGCTGCCAAGACCATTTTGACCTGCAAAATCTGCCGCTAGAAGCATCAGGCGAGTGATTTTCGATTGCGAAACTGCTGTAACTGCTGTTTCAACTGAACAATAAGTTCCTGTGCAGCCGCACTTTCCGGCATGAAGCGAGTGCTGGCATAAGCGGCATACCATTCAGAAAAATTCTGATCGTGAATACGCCGCGAAAATTGCATCAACGTCTCACCTGGCTTGCGAACCAACTGATGTTTTCCCATCAGACGATCCATCTGTGCCAGCAGTAAATGTAATTCTTGAATCCGAAGAGGCTCTTCCCGAAACGCGGCCCGTGCCCGAAGCCGTTTTCGAATAATGCGAATGCCCCAGCGAAAACCAAACCAGAGAGCAACGCCACAGACCAGTAGTGCCAGTGGAAGTTGTGCTTCTGAAAGTGCCAGAATCCATTGCCCTTGCTGCAGGGCTATTTTCAGGCGTGAAAACTGACCAATAAAGGATTCCCAATACTGTCTGGCAGAGCCGGGTGCATAATAATCGGGCTGACCGGCTGGGGGCGTGGATTCAACCGTGACCCAACCTTGCTGCTCATCCCAGGCTTCGACCCAGGCATGTGCGTGCCTGTTGCGGGCAATCCAGAATTGATCATAGTGATTTCTTTCGCGGACGACGTAACCTGTGACATAGCGACAGGGAACTCCTGCCAGTCTTAATAACAGAGCTGTACCTGAAGCAAAATATTCACAATGCGCGTTCGGCTTTTCCAGTAAAAAATAAGTCAGTGGATCTTTGCCGCGTGGAATTGAGATTCCCAATTCATATTGATAATTGTTGGGAAAATACGTTTGAATGCGTTCGATTTTCTCAGCAGACGTTTTACAGCCGGCAAAGATCTGGTCTGCCAGTTCTTTGATTTCAGGAGAAATGTCGTACGGAAGTTGTAAAAGTCGTTTTAGAGCCGGTGCTGACTCCGGCCGATGGGGGAGTTGATTGCGTGGGAAAAAAAGCAAATAAGGATAACCACGTTCCAGTGACCGTGATGTCAGTACATCCTGACTGTCGAACTGCATACTGTCTGCGACAGCATTGACCAGTGGTGTATTTAAGGGGGCAAAAATATGTCCGGGCACGTCAGTCCAGATTTGAAATTCGATCCAGCTGGAAGAATTCGCCTGCCCCATCTGGAACCAGGTTCCCTCTTGCAGGATGTCGGTATTGACCCCCGCTGGTGGGACGGCGATGATCGGCGCGTTGTGATTCCCGACCTCAGAATGCCATTCCGAGTTAAAGAACTGCACAAAAGCACGACCGCGTAAATAGCCCGGTTCATCTGTCGATTTGACGCGTAAGCGGACTTGCTCGGCTCCGGAATCAAACTGTTTCGCTAAACTGCCCAGTTTTGAGATGGAGGAAAAACCGGCGCGCGAGGTAATTGCTGAAGTGCGCGGCTCTATCAGGCGATAGTAAAGCTGGTCCAGCTCACGTTCGTAACGATCTAAGCCCGTCGCCGTCAACCAGCCTAATAGCCAGACCACAGCAAAGACGTTCGCACGTATGATATAGACAGACCATTTCTTGTTCTGTTTTTTCTTTTGCTTACGAACCGCATGGCCCAGTTGGCAAAAGACTCCCGTTAACAGCACGTAACTGAAAACCAGCACCTGATAATACAAACCTCGCGAGCTGTGAATCAGGATATCCCCCGTCAAAATAAAAACAACGACGCCGAATAATGGAAAGGAATAGGGCAAAAAAGGAACAAAGTGATGATCAAACAACTGGCGGAGTTGGACGGTCATGACAAACTGTGCAGCCGCATAAGCTAAGGGCGTTCGAATTGCCATTTGGTCCAGGGTGAACTCATGCTGCGAGAGCATATATTTAACCATAAACGATATGGCCAGCAGGCTGGTCGTCCAAAAGACCTGACGACGCGAAAATGGAAATCGCAAAATGGGAAAGTACGATAATGCTGCCAGAATCACGATACTGGCAGAGAAAAACAGCGTTTCCGACAAGATACCAAAGATGGCAGCTTCCAGGCTGAGCATCGTGAACGCGATTGTCCGCTGCGCATTCATATCGATTCCACCTTCCCGTTGGCGATTTCATCGGGCGTGAAATGATATGCCTGACCGAACTCATCGGAATTGTAAGGTTTTGTTGTTTCTCCCTCATGAATGATGATCGTTTTCAGGCTGGAACCTGAATCCAGTACGGCCCGTGCCATTTTTTCGCGCTGCTCATCCCAGTCCAGAAAAATGCAGACTGCCGTCGAGACATTGGACAGTTCCTCAAAAACCGCCGGACCGATCGTTTCAAAGGGATCATCGGGGCAACGATCAACGCAAGACAAAATTTCCAGCACATTATCAAAGTGCGCTGTATGGCGTCCCGCACGAAATACATATAATTCCGGACCGGCAGCGAACAGATCGATCAGATACTCTCCGCGGGACAGAGCATCCGCAATGGAAGCTGTCAGACTGATTCCTGCTTCCAGTACATTCATGGAATGGGCGCTGTCTGATTTTGACAGATATCGCTGACGAAGACTCTTCAGCTTACGAACCAGCCACGCATCGGCAGGCATGTAAGTATCAAGGATCAGGGCAATGCGGCAATAATATTCTTCCTGATACTCGCGCACGACCGGTTTCCCCAACCGCGCCCAAGAGCGAAAATCGAGTCGGCGCGCTGGTTCGCCGGGGACGTATTCCCGGTTCCCGACATACTCGGGGGATTCTCCCACATTGGAAGTTAACGCGATACCCCCCGGCTGAAATTTACTACCGACCGGTAAATCGACACTCGTCAGTTGATGAAAGGCGGGCAGCACGAGCAGTGATTTCCCCGGCAGGGCAGCACTGCCGGAACGATTGAGATGAAAGGGGAATAATGTATGCACGCCCAGTTTGGGTAGCGCGTAAAAGCCTCTTTGTGGTGCATCGATCGTTACCGTTACATCGACGGATTCCCCGCGCGGCAGATATTCCAGAGTATCATCCCGGTCGGTTTGCGAGAGCGGTTTTTCCAGCCAGCGAAAGGAGACCGCCATATCATAGATTGGCAACCAGCCCTTGTTCGTCACGGTAAAATGTCCAATCGCCGGCTGTCCGGCTGTTGTCTGGGCCGGAAAATCTCCTCGTAGATCACAGCGAGGTCGAAAAACCCAGGACACGATTCCGTCAATCAAAATCAACGCCATCAGCACGCTGAACAAATTATAGATGGGAACAGAGACGGAAACCGTACCGATACCGGATAGAAAAAATGCGAACAACAGAATTTTGCCCGGATACGTCACCCGGTAGTACCAGTAGTGCTTGTGCATGCGTACTAACAACAGGCGATTCGTAAACGAATCTTTTTTTCGAATCGTCGGTGAATAAGGGTCGTATTCCGAGACATGCATTACTGATTCAACACTTCTTGATTACTGAGTTGAAACGAGAACTCACACTTTCGCATTCGTCGCTCTACCGAGCGCATCCTATCAAACCGCAGTCCGTATGCGGGTTAGTTGGGTACTTTCACTTTTTGAACAATATCAGACACCACATCCATTTTAGTGATACTGCTGTATTTTGCTTTCGAGGTTAAAATTAAACGGTGCGCTAAGACATAATCGGCCATGTGCTGCACATCATCTGGCAATACATAGTTCCTGCCTTTTAAAAATGCGATCGCCTGCGCCGCACGGAACAGCATCAGAGAACCGCGGGGGCTAACGCCCAGTTTCAGACGAGGATCGTTCCGCGTCGCATTGACCAGATCGATCATGTAGCGCGCCACACTCTGTTCGACATGCACGGTTTTCACCTGATCCTGCATCTGCACAACCTCTTCATGGTTCAGCACCCGTTCCAAATGGTCCACAGGATGCTCGGTCGATTGCGCAAACAAGATTTCGATCTCATGCTCTGCATCAGGGTAGCCCAGTTGCAGATGAATCAGAAAACGGTCCAATTGCGCTTCCGGCAAGGGATAGGTGCCATGAAAGTCGACCGGATTCTGCGTCGCCAGAACAAAGAACGGGGAAGGAAGTAAGTAACGAACTCCTTCAATGGTGGCCTGCGATTCACTCATCGCTTCCAAGAGCGCTGACTGCGTCCGAGGCGACGCGCGGTTAATTTCATCAGCCAATAAAATATTACAAAAGATGGGACCTTCCCGAAAATGAAATGTGCCATCCACGGGATTATAGATCGAAGACCCCAGAATATCAGTCGGCAGCAGATCGGGCGTAAACTGGACACGATTGAAAGGAACATCCAAAGAACGGGCGAGTGCCTTGGCCAGTGTCGTTTTCCCCGTTCCCGGCACATCTTCCATTAACACGGACCCATTCGAAAGCAGAGCCACGATCATCATATCGATGCTCTCTGACTTCCCTCGGATCACGCTGCTGAGATTACTTCTTAACAGGCTCAGTTTTTGGGCGTATTTTTCGCTCTGTTCCGGCAAGGTAGACTGTGCCATACGATGTCTCAATCATTGATAGAGTTTGATTGGAGAAATGCAGTTTCAAAGTGATTTTTCGAAAATGATGTTAGATCACAAAACTAAGTGATACATTGAATTATAACAGATCAACAGAAAATGAAAGGACCGACGAGCATATATTTCCCTGTGCGCAGCATCAATTTTGAATTCTATGTGAAGTTATTCCCCCTTGTTAAGCCAACAGATGCTTTTGGATTTGTTCAATTCACCCATCATTTCCCAGGTTGCCAGGGTTGTGGGCCATTCGGCTTCGCACTTAAAAACTTGGCATCCGTTTCCTGGTACCAGCGATGCAGTTGTTGGCGCATGTCAGCGACGCGCTGTGTTTCTTTGGATGCCAGATCTGTCCGTTCCCCGATGTCCTGTTTCAGGTTATAGAGCTGCACACGACCGTCTTCGAAGCGCTCAATCAGTTTCCAGTCTCCCTTGCGGATCGCCCCACCGGGGATGCCCCCCTGATTAGAGTAATGCGGATAATGCCAGTACAAAGTATCACGCTTCAACTGGGGCTGGCCTGTTAGTAAAGGTTTAAGGCTGACGCCGTCCAGGTGCTGTTCGGGCTTCGCAGGCAGACCGGCCAGATCCAGGATCGTGGGATAAAAATCGGTCGTGATGACGGGTTCATCACAGGTACTCCCTGGCTTTGTACCGCCCGGCCAACGAACCAGAAAGACTTCGCGAATACCTCCTTCATAGAGCCAACCCTTGCCCCCTCTCAAAGGCAGGTTCGAGGTCGGCGAACCTTCCGACGTACTCAAGCCCCCATTATCAGCAGTCAGCATGACCACGGTATTGTCTGCCACACCCGATGCTTCCAGTTGTTTCAGCACTTTACCGACAGCCCGGTCCATGGATTCCACCATCGCCGCATAAACGGCATGGTTCTGCAGAATTCTGACGCGCCGTTTTTCTTTGACGGGAAATACCTGCTCTTCGTCAGCAAATTCTTCCTGTCCGGTTAAGCCCAGCCGCTTTGCTTTCGCCTGATATTTGGCAACCAGAGGCTTGGGCCCCATCAACGGAGTGTGCACCGAATAAAAGGCAAGATACGCAAAGAAGGGTTGCTCGCGATGTGCGTCGATGAACTTCGCGGTTTCCGTAGCCAACCGATCGGGCAGGTGCTCTCCATCGGGTCCGTCGGTTAAACGCGGATTTCCATATGGGGAGAAATATTTTTTCCCACCATAAGGGCCGCCTCGATGCCAGCCTGCCCGGTTGATATCAAAGCCCTGGTTTTCAGGCCAGAACTCTTCGGTCGGTCCCAGATGCCACTTCCCGGCGAAAAACGTAGAGTAGCCATGTTCCTTGAGTGCTTCTGCGATGGTGACTTCACTTAAAGGCATCTTGTCGTTGAGCGGTGCGGGCAAATATTTACCGGCACGTTTCCCGGAAAAGAAGTTGGTGGCATCTACGCGGGTCGGATATTTTCCGGTCATGATGCTGTAACGTGTGGGGCTGCAAACCGGATTGGCGGCATAACCATTGGTAAACCGCATGCCGGTTTTCGCCAGCTGATTGATGTGTGGTGTTTCGTAAAATGTGTCCGGATTATTACAACCCACATCCATATAACCGAGATCATCCACCAGAATGAACACAAAGTTCAACGGCTTTGAGTTATTTTTTTCGGCAGCAAACGTCAATGAACTCTCAAGAGTCAGCAACATAAGCGTCAATATTAGAATAGAGCGCGACATAAACCTCATGTTGAAATACCTCAGTAGAAAAGATCAGCTGTTTTCAATTCCGTATTGCTTCAGTTTCTTACTTAGTGTGGTCCGATGCAAGCCCAGACAACGAGCGGCCGGTGCACATTGCCCATGAAATTTTTCTAAAGCGACTTCCATCACGGGCGGTTCGACCAAAGCCAGCAGTTTCTCATAAATATCCGCCGCCTGTTCCGGATCAGTCAGTTGCTGCTCGGCCCACTGCTTGAGCAACGATGCAATTTGCGCGTCAGAGCCTGCCTCCGTCTCATCCATTCCCAGAAACGATTTGGAAACGGGAGGTGGTAAATCCTCGGGGAGAATCGTCCCGCCACGTGCGCGGAGCGCTGCATGCTCAATTGCATTCCGCAACTCACGTACATTCCCATACCAGGGACGTCGTTCGAGTTCCGCAATCGTTTCTGGAGTTAAACGGTGCTGCATGCCTGTCTGGCGATCGACAAACCGTTCCAGAAAAAATTCGGCGAGCACACGAATATCTGCGACGCGATTTCTCAAAGGAGGAATCTCGATTTGAAACGTACACAATCGAAAATAGAGATCGTGGCGAAATTTCCCTTGTTTGATCAATGATTCCAGATTGCGATGTGTGGCGGCAATGACCCGAAAACTGGTTTTGACGCGCTGATTCGAACCGACCGGCAGGACTTCACCCTCTTCAAGTGCCCTTAAGAGTTTGATCTGAATCGAAAGCGGAATGTCAGCGACTTCATCCAGAAACAACGTTCCCTGATCGGCCTGTTCGAGGAACCCAACCCGCGCCGATTCGGCGCCGGTAAAAGCACCTTGTGCGTGGCCGAACAGTTCGCTTTCTGCCAGATTTTCACTGAGCGAGGCAATATTCACCGCTACAAACGGGCCGGAAGCACGATCGCTAAATCGATGAATGGCCTGCGCCGCCAGCTCTTTTCCCGTACCACTTTCTCCCGACAACAGCACACTCGCTTCTGAGCCGGCAACCAGCGCAATCGACTTGAACACATCTTGCATCTCCGGCGTCGAACCGACAAGACCTTCTACCTGGCGGGTCTCGCCGGGCGTGTGTTCTTCGCGCTGTGACTCAGTGATGGCTTTATCTAGTACCTGTTCCATCTGATTCAGGTCGAAGGGCTTTACAATATAATCGAAGGCTCCTTTGCGCACTGCCTCAACTGCAGTCTGCAAATCGCCGTAGGCGGTGATCACAATCACGGGGACCGGGCCAATTCGATCATAGAGCCCCTGCATGGCGGTTAAACCATCCATCCCAGGCAGGCGAACATCCATCACCACGACATCGGGGCGATTCTCTTCAGCCAGGCTTAAAGCCTGTTCTGCGGTCGAAGCCATGATCACCTGATGGCCGTGGCTCTCGCCGAGTTGGCTGAGGCCCCAGCAGATGGATTCTTCATCATCAACAATTAATAGTTTCGACACACTCTTTCTCCACATTTACCAGAGGCAACTCGACGATGAAGCATGTTGTCTGATCCCGCCGTTCCCAGCGGATCTCACCGGCATGATTCTGCACGATTTCTCTGGCGACAAACAAACCCAGACCGGTGCCATCTTTTTTGGCTGTGACCAGGGGTTCAAACATTTTATTCACGATGGAAGGCTCCGGACCCGGGCCTGTATCCTGTACTTCCAAAGTAACAGACTCTGGGCTGCTTTGAAACAGCCGGATACTGATCTGCCCGCGATCAGTTGACTCTGATCCCTCTTCTGGCTCTACAGGAACCGCTGCTTCAATGGCATTGAGTAAGAGGTTGGAAATCAGTTGTTCGAGCGATTCCGCGTCTCCCTGAATCATAATTTCTTCTGCAACCGACGTATCTTTGATTTCAATCCCAAAGTGTCTGGCTGTTGGCGTAACCAGACTGATGACTTTGGATACCATTTCACTCATATTAACTTGTTCGAAACTGGAAAAGTGCCCCCCCTTATTCTCCAGAAAGCTTTGTAGATACTGCTCGATCATACACAGCTGACGATTGGCAACCTGCAAAGTTTCATCCTGTTGCTCAACAGGGCATTTGCGGAGATGCAAATCCAATGCGATCCGGCATCCGGTAACAGCATTCCGCAACTGGTGCGCAATGGCCCCTCGCAGTTGCCCCAGTGTTTTCAATCGTTCGCTACGTTTGACTTCGTCTTCGTAGTCACCTAACAGTTCTGCCATCTGGTTGATGGAAATACTCAAATCCCGAATTTCATCATCACGGCCTGGCAGAATCATGGGTTGAAAGTCCCCATGCGCGATCTGTGCGACTTTGCGATCCAGTCGCTGCAAAGGACGCGTGACACGCGCGGCGATCACTGTCGCCAGAAAAGCAACAACTACCAGAGCAATGCTGCCTGCCAGGAGAGAGGGATAAATGGCATTCGAGAGTGCTTCCCGGTATTCCTTGACCGGATAATAAATATGTAAATACCGTAACCCCTGAGTACGACCACGGGGCTGGATCTGCACGACTGAATGAAAAAACGACGCATCGCCAGTTTGGATTACATCGGAAATTTGCAACTCATTCCATTCGGGGGGAGCCTGTGAGACGGGGGATGGAATAAAATCAGAACGGGTCGAAGACAGCACGTCGCCCTGCTGCCCTACGAGTACAAAATCGGCTCCGGATAAACCCTTGGTTTGATTTAAGACCGCTGCGGTGAGCGGAAAGGTAGCTTCGTTCAATGTATGCGCGATTTGACGGAACTGATCCCGAATCTGCAATTTAATCTGGTTGGTCGAAAGATAAGCATGCAATAACGTCACGCTGACAATCGCGCAAACCATAATGCCGACCATCGGAATCAGAATCTGGTACCTCAACGGCCAGCGCATTAATCGGAGTGCCTTCTTTTACTGAAACGAAAACTGTTTACGAATTCTGTGATGTGCCTCCTGCAAACTCTGAACCAGTGTGCTTCTTCCGCATGCCGATTCGCCACAGTTTCTTCCCTGATGCTCCTTATTTTATGACAAACGGGGAGAAGAAAATACGATGAACCTGTCAGAACAGCCAGAATTCTCTTGTGGAGCTGATCAACAGGACCTGTTTTGGCACAATCCGAACAACTGACCTGTCGTGTATTTCAGCGCCGCTGTCTGTTTTCCTGACACATCTGTCATCAATTGCGTCGTTTCGATTCGGTCAACGAATTCTAACTCGTTATAAACCGAACCAACGGCTCAGTATTTGACGGAAGCCCCTTGAAAACAAGGACTTTGGTACATATTTTGCACTTATTTTGAGATAGATTATTTGATTACAAACGAGAAAGAGACCTCTACAGGAACAACTGAGATGCGTAACAAACGTGGATTTACCCTCATTGAATTACTGGTGGTGATCGCCATCATTGCGATTTTGATCGCCTTACTGCTACCGGCAGTGCAGCAGGCACGTGAAGCGGCCCGCAGAACCCAATGTAAAAATCATCTGAAACAACTGGGACTGGCCGTGCATAACTACGCCAGCAGTTACCGCTACCTGCCTCCCGGCGCGAGTGTGGATCTCTCCGTTTCTGCTACCGGGAACAATGGCTCGTGGGGCGTGCATGGCCGCATCTTGCCGTTACTGGAACAAGGCAATCTGTATAACAATGTTGATCTCTCGATCGCCTGGGATTTTCAGACCGCCATCGATGGATTAAAAATCCCCGTTTATGCCTGCCCCAGCGATCCGAACAGTGATCGTGTTCGTGATCCGGGAGGCGGCAAGGTCAAACTCTACCCAACCAATTATGGATTCAACTACGGAACCTGGTTTGTGTTCAGCCCCACCAATGGTTCGGGCGGTAATGGTGCTTTTTACCCCAATGCCAGTTTGACGATGGCGGCGTTTACCGACGGTACAAGCAATACGCTACTGGCGTCTGAAGTCAAAGGCTGGCAGCCTTATACCCGAAACGGAGGCCCTTCCAGTACTACCATCCCGGGAACGGCATCAGCTGCTGCTACGATCGTTGCCTCCGGGGCCGACTTCAAAACCAATACAGGGCACACGGAATGGCCTGACGGGCGCGTCCATCACACCGGATTCACCGTGACGATGAACCCCAACACTTATGTGCCTTACACGAATGGCGGTACAGAATACGACGCCGACTTTAACTCGTGGCAGGAAGGGAAAAATGGAAGTGCCGGTTCGCCGACATATGCCATCATCACCTCGCGGAGTCATCATATCGGAGTCGTCAACGCGGTTCTGGTCGATGGATCGGTGCGAACGATTAGCGAGAATATCTCGCTAGAGATCTGGCGGGCATTGGGAACACGTGCCAACGGTGAGGTCCTTGGCGAATTCTGATTCATTTGCATCACGCGTTCAATTAAATAAAAACGAAAAGAGTTGATCTGACCTCAGATCAACTCTTTTTTTGTTGAACTCGAACTAATTGAGAGAGAATCGAATTTCATTCATGCCCTGCTGAATGAAAATGGAACCAATTCCTAAAACTATGGGAAATATCCCGATCTCACCTTTCAAAAATAACTTCAAATCTACAACAATGTGACAGGCAAACAAATCACCTCTCTGTTTTGAGGATTCTGCTAACACGGAAAGGGATCAGAACGATGAGTTATCAACCGCGTGTTATCGCTTTTGCAGGAAGCACCCGAGAGAATTCATACAATAAGCGTCTCGTCGCAATTGCCGCTGGAGGAGCCCAAGAAGCAGGGGCCGACGTGACCGTGATTGACCTGCGCGATTATCCCATGCCGTTGTTTGATGAAGACCTGGAAGCGAAGGAAGGTAAAAACGAACACGCCCGCAAATTCAAAAAACTGCTGGTAGGCTGTGACGGAATTCTGATTGCCTCTCCTGAATACAATGGATCGCTATCGGCGGTACTGAAAAATTCGATTGACTGGGCCACCCGCGCTGATGAAGGTGATCCCCCCGGTTCCCTGCCCGCCTTTCGTGGCAAGGTGGTTTCCATCATGAGCGCCTCACCTGGTGGCTTGGGAGGCCTACGAGGGCTCGTTCATTTAAGAGCCATTCTGGGTGGCCTGGGTTGTATCATGCTCCCGGCTCAGACGGCCATCTCCAGTGCCCATGAAGCATTCAATGAAGCCGGTAATCTGAAAGATGAAAAACAGCAGCAGCAGATACTGGATCAGGGTCGGGATCTTTCCAGTTTCATTGCGCAGTTGAACAAGATGGATTTTTGACCGATTCAACTTGAAAAACTTTGCCGTCATTCCACACAGGCTACTTTCTTTTTCATAATTGCTGTGGTTAAGATGAAAGGAACTCTCCTTTTATCATTACTTCCGAGTTGACTACAGGAATCAACATGAATTTCAAACAACGCCTGCTATTGCCGACCATCGCGGCACTTCTGTTTTGTGGATCTCAACTTCATTCTGCGACGGCAGCAGATCAACCACTCACTCCCTCCTCTGTTAATACAAAAGACAAAACAGACTGGTTTGATATCAAAAACCTCGGTGTGGAAGGGAAAGGCTGGACTGAGACAGAGGCCTTTTTTGATCGCCTGCCTGCGAAAGCCAAAGGCGTGGTTCGCCCGCCTGTCTGGTCACTCTCGAAACACTCGGCCGGCATCGCCGTTCGCTTTGTGACCGACGCCACCACAATCAAAGCCAAGTGGAAACTAACCTCTCCCTCGCTGGCAATGAACCATATGGCGGCGACCGGCGTGAGCGGGCTGGATCTGTACGTGAAAACGGAGTCTGGAGCATGGCGCTGGCTGGCTGTCGGCAGACCCTCCAAGCAGAGTAATAACACGACATTGATCTCCGGCTTGATTCCCGGCAAACGGGAATACTTTTTGTATCTTCCACTCTATAATGGTGTCACATCGGTGGAAATTGGAATCCCCGAATCCAGTCAACTCTGGAAAGCCCCGCCGCGCGAAGCGGGCAAGGATAAGCCGCTGGTCTTCTGGGGAACATCGATCACGCAAGGTGGTTGTGCCTCTCGCACTGGTATGGTACACACTGCAATTCTGGGACGCCGGCTGAATCGCCCGGTGATCAACCTGGGTTTTTCCGGCAATGGCCGTATGGAACCGGAGGTCGCCAAACTGATTGCCGAACTGGATGCGAGCGTATTCATTATGGATTGCCTGCCGAACGTGACAGCCGATGTGGTTGCCAGAGAGACCGAGCCACTGGTCAAAACGCTACGGGCCGCCCATCCGGAAACACCAATCCTGCTGGTGGAAGACCGCACCTATTCGAACGCGTATCTCAAAAAGAGCAGCCAGGAACGACACCGTACCAGTCGTCAGGCACTCCGCGAAGCGTATGAACGTCTCAAAAAAGAGGGCGTCAAAAACCTGTATTATCTGGAAGGCGATGGGTTACTGGGCGACGATACTGAGGGCACGGTCGATAGTTCGCATCCGACTGACCTTGGTTTCTTCCGACAGGCGGATGCCTTCGAGAAAGTACTCAAGCCGATCCTTGAGCAACAGTCCAAGTAATGTGGGTTCGTCTCTGCTGCTTCCTGTTTCTCGCTGTGCCTTTGTCGTGCGAGAAACAGGAAGCACCGTCTCAACCAAATACAGCACTCTCCTCGGACGCACGCTTTGAGGAATTTCACGCCGAGATTCAAAATTTTTGCGGCAACTGTCACCTCTGTCCTGATCCGGGTGTTCTCACGAAAGCATCGTGGCGGATGCAGATTCCGCGTGAGTATGCCCACTATGAACAGTCGCAGCACAAGCAGCTCCGTGTGCCACCGATGCCTGAAGTGATTCAATACTTCGAATCACAGGCACCTGAAAAGCATGTGCTTCCTCAACAGACCGCGAACCCCCTGCCCGGCCCGGTCACGTTTCGAAGACAGAAAATTCCAAATCCGGTAGCCGATCAACTTCCCGGCGTTTCTGATTTGAACTGGCTTCCCGACAAAAAAGGAACCGGAGAATTATTGATCACTGACCTGGGATCGGGTGAGATCGGACGCACTCTGTTTACAGCAGGTAAACCTGCTTTTCAATCGCTGGCAAAACGGAACCACCCGGCACACATTGAACGTGTCGACCTGAATCAGGATCTGCACGACGAATATCTCATCGCTGATCTGGGTAGTTTCGGTCCCGAGGATCATGACCGGGGGAAAGTCACTCTGCTGAGGTTCGATGAAGAAACACAGAAATATATCCCAAAACAACTACAGGAAGGACTGGGGCGGGTCGCTGATGCCAAAGCTGCCGACTTCGACGGGGACGGCGATCTCGATCTCATTGTCGCAGAATTTGGCTGGCAAAAAACGGGCCGCCTGCTCTATCTGAAAAACGTCTCTCCCTCCAAGACAGATCTCAAGTTCGAAAAACAAGTACTCGACGATCGGCATGGCGCAAGCCATGTGCTGATTACTGATTTCAATCACGATGGTCTGCTCGATTTTGTCACACTGTTCTCACAGGAACATGAAATCATCGTCGCGTTTTTGAACCAAGGTGACGGTCGGTTTAAAAAAGAGACCGTGTTTCAGGCCTCCGATCCCGCCTATGGTTCCTCCAGCATTTCGCTGGTAGACATTGACCAGGATGGCGACCTCGATTTGCTGTATACCAACGGCGATACAATGGATAGCTTTGACCTTCGCCCCAGTCATTCGCTGCAATGGCTGGAAAACAGGGGCACATTCCCCTTTCAACACCACCGGATCGCCCCCTTAACGGGCGCCTATTGTGCCACGCACGGCGACTTCGACGGCGACGGAGACACCGATCTCGCAGTCTGTACGATGACCTGGGATTATCAGAAGCCGCGGAATACGGTCGTCTGGTACGAGCAACAAAAACCGGGAGAGTTCATTCCGCATCCGCTCGATTATTCGAAGGGACAACATGCGGTCATTGAAGCAGGCGATTTTGACGCTGATGGCGACCTGGATCTGGCCGTCGGAAATTTTGAGCCACGAGAGATCGATCAGACAGCGCCTGCCGAATGGTTTTCGATCTGGTGGAACGAGGGGCCTGACAACTGACTTTTTTTTGCTACCACGAAATTCACAAAACCACACGAAAGAATGGTTTGCCAGGAACGAACTGGATTATTTCTGGGACTTCAGCAAATCGCTGATCTTTTTTTCGGGATCAACCGAGAAAATGGTTTTCGCATGCGGATCGGCGACTAGAATATTCTTTCCTGAGAGTGTGATGCCGACCGGATTGATGAATGGTTCGCCGGAGACCCATTTTTCTGTTTTCCCGTCGGGAGGGACTTTCCAGAGCGCTTTCTCATAGCCGTCACTGACGACTGCCGTACCATCGTCGAGGACCACGACATCGTGGGGAAAATTGAAGGGACGCCCTTTCACGACAACGGTCACTTTTCCATCGGAAGTCACTTTCAGCAGTTGATCTGCGGTCCCTGAAACGACCCAAAGATTCTCTGCCTGATCCAGAGCCAGACCGCGAGGTGCACTGACTTCGGCAAACAAAGTTGGCTTGCCGCCGGCAGCGGGTACTTTCCAGATTCGATGCAGTTCCAGATCGGAAACCAACAGATCGCCATTTTTGGTGACAACGATATCCATGGGAATCCCGATCCCCCCTTTCGTTAAGGGCGTCGGCTTGTCTCCCGCTTTTTCAAATCGATAGACATCACGGGTTGAAGAATCGCCGGCGAGTACGCGACCTTGCGAGTCGAGTGTCACACAACGAACGGCGTTCAAAGGCGTACGAAATACTTTGGAACCGGTGAAATAACTGGTGGCTTTCCCATCCTCTACGCTCCAAATTCCCGGTAGCTTCAGATCGGCCACATACAGGGGGCCTTTGTCGGCGGAGGCGACAGACAGAGGGTATAACATCTCTGCTGCCTGAACGATGTTTGTCGTGCAGAGAGAAAGAAACAGCAGAATCACGGAAACGCTACGAATGAAAAACTGCATTGTGTGGAGTACCTGGTCTAGAAATAATAATGAAAGGCCTGACCGCATTTTATCGAAAGTGTCGGGCAATTGCACTCATGAAATGCCGCTCAAGGTTTCAGCAGATGATTCCAGAAGCGGGCCCTGTCCTGTTTACGTGTGTGATACTGTTCTCGATCCTGCTGTAGCACCGACTCATCCGGATACCCCTGTGTCGGATAGGGATAGCTCTGCATCTCCCGAAATGGCAGCGGCTCGACCGACTGTCCCAGAATGGTATGCAGGTTGGCGTCTTTATCCCAACCGACGTTATGCAGAAAAAAGTCACGTTTCCAGCCCGGTTTCACCGGCCCTGCAGGCACGGAAAAACGGAGTCGCATCTCATCCCCCGATCCCATGATCACCAGCCGATTGTCGGCGGATTCCACTAAAGGCTTCACATCTCCATAGCGGGTGAATCCCCCCTGCATGGGCGGCCATTGAATACTGGTGGACCGGCTCTGATAGTCATAGCGTTCCGGGCCATTCCCGCGATGAATGATGGGCGTAGAAAACCCGCGATAGTGTAAAGTCGCAGATTCCAGCGGTAGCCCTCTCATCGTAAGTTCCGCCGCTGTTTCATCCACCGTGAAAAAGACCTGATCCCAATAGAATTCCATATTCGTTTCAATGCGCACACGATAATCGTCGGTCAGAAACTGATCGGTCAAATCGACAACGATCGTTTTTGTCTTCCCGCCGGGGAATCCCATGAAGGGCTGGATCGTTTTCCATTTTCCCTTTGCATAAGGCACCGACAACGACGGAGGTCGCGGCGAGGGCATCGACGGATTTTCCGATAACGCCAGATTAATGCCTGTGTCCGTCGGATAAATCCAGCCGGTCAGAAACAGTTTGATTCGGGGCGGCGTTTTCGCGTTCTTGACAGCCGCACTGTTCAAGTCCAGTTCCAAAGCGTGATCCTCGGTCAATCCCTGTCGATATTTTTCATCGAACGTTTTCGCATAAACGTCGTCGGCCTCTTTGATTTCAGGTAGCACATCGCGGCCTTTGTGATTGATGGCAGAAACGGGCGTCTGCGGATGCTGAACGGTATGCGTATCTACCTCGGCGATATCAGCAGGTCCTACCTTTTCATTGGAATAGATTTCCACTTCCGCTGGATGATCGATGGCAATCAATTCGACCATATCGAAGTAGCCGGCCTCCCAAAGCTCTTCAGTAATCCTCAGCTCATAGAAACCATCTTTGGCTTTCAAGCGGTTTCCGTCGATTTTAAGAAATTCCCAGTCACGACAGGGAGCGACGATTCCCTTTCCAAACTGCAGGCCAATCGGCGCCGCCCAGAGTAAATCGGTGTAGAACGAAAACTGTTCGCCGTCCCAGGTATAAAGATAAGGACAAGAACCCATCAGCGTCTGTTTTTCATAGATTCGCTGATCGGTCTTGGCGTTGATGATGTTCACGGGAATGCCGTTGGTCCATAAGACACGAATCGCTTCAGCGACTGTTTGTTTCCCGAGTCCGAAGTGCGTCGATTGTCCGGCAACGATCTGGGGTTGATAAATGGCGCCGCTACGTAATTCCAACAGACTGCCAATCCCATAATGATTGACGCGACCGCTGGCCGACTTAACTTCGCCTTTGACCTGTTCGGCCCGGAGTGAGACATCGATCCAATGATTATCATTTCCCTTATTCTGCCATTGAATCAGTTCGTTGCCCGCGAGCGCAATCACATCGAGACTGCCATCCTGATTCAGATCAGACAGTCGAAATTTTTGAATCGGTTTTGAGTTGGTGATGACCTGATCTTTCACATACGCGGTCTGCTCGGTTTTGCGTTCTGCTGTTCCCAGTAATAACTGCAGCTGAAGCGAATTCAATGCCACCACATCTAAAACGCCATCGTTATTCAAATCCCCGGCTTGCAAAACATTCCCCTGCACATCGACAGGCTCTGTTCCTCGAATGGGCTGCACAGAGGCAACCTGCACGCTGCCCGGTTCAGGATGATTAGTTTTCGCCAGCATGAGATCTTTGTGCCGTACTCCAACCAAATCCCAGGAGCCATTGCGGTCAAAGTCGGTCAGAACGCATTCTTCGAACTTATTGGCCGTGGGACCGTCATCCGATTCGACTTTGGAAAAGGGGCGCCAGCGAAAGCGGCCGTGGCGCAGGTTTTCCAGATAGCCGGCCTGCCTGGACTTGCGACTGCATAAGATCAGATCAAGATCGACGTCGCGATCCCAGTCGACGCGAACAATCGAAGTTGTCTCTAAATCTGATGGCGGTAATTGAGAATTGGCACTGATATCCTGAAACGAAAAATCACCCCGATTCGACCAGAGCGACAGACCGGCGTCAGTCGAAGCCACCAGGTCGAGGTCTCCGTCATGATCCAGATCTGAAAAATTGATCGCTAGAACAGCGGCGAGTGTCTCTAATGTTGTTTTCTGGGCTTTCAGAACCAGTGATCGCTGTCCGGTTTTAGCGTCTCCCCGATTTTCAAAGACCTTAACACCCGATTTTCCAACGAGCACCAGATCGAGATCGGCATCGCGGGAGGGGGAAATCGGAAAGACTTTCTGTTCCTTTTTCTCGTTCGTCGCAGACTGATTCATTTGTTGCACATCTGCATCGAGATCGACTGCGTGAACTTTAGAATAATCGCCGCCACTCTCCTGCTGTGTGATCAACCCCCAGGCCCCGTCGGCATTCTGTTGATATACAGAGATCTGCTTTGTTGTGAGAAGAATTAAATCAGGCTTACCATCCAGGTCGAAGTCGGCAATCTGCAGATCTTTGATTTCGGAAGGCGGCCCGTCAGCAAATTGCAGTAAACTGGGATCTGCAAACTTCACGGAAAGAGGTTTTTGCTGCGCGGGCCACTCGACGGCTTCATAGAACGCGGGTGGAAAATCGTGGATCACAAATTCGAGTGGATTCTGTTCGACCTGACGGCGATCACTTTTCACCAGATCTTCTGCAATCAACACATTTCTCAAAATTCGTGCATTGCGGAGTACGACGTTCCATTGCTGCTCTTTGAGAGCCGTGAGTGAATCGTCGATCAGTTTGTTCAAATCGAGCCGTGTATGATCTTTAACGCTGTCTACCAATGGCGCCGCCAACTGTTTGATTTTTTCAAAGACGGGAGTCGCCTGCGCCGATTTCTGATCGGTTACGACCTGCAGATAATCAAGTGAGAGAAACAGATTCTCCGGCTGCCGTTCCCAGGCCTTTGCCAGTGATTCTTTGGATGCCGCTTGCAGCGTCGGATCAGTACTCTGTTTTTGTGTCTGTGACAACTCAAACCAGATTGCGGCGTCCTGGGGATCCTGTTCGATCGCACGTTGGAATTCTTTCAAAGCCTGCGCTGTTTCGCCGAGTGCGACATGAATGCGGGCAGATAAAACGTAGCTGATGGCAGAAGCAGGGGCCATCTGAATCAACTGTTTCACCGTCTCAAGGGCCTGCTTCGCCAACGCCTGCCTTTCCGGTTGAGCGGATACTTTTTCCGGCGTTAATTGAAGCAAACGACAGATGGTGAGATCGCGAAAGCCGATTTGTTGTGTGGGCAACTCTTCTGTCAAACGCTCCAGCAAGGCATCGCTGTCGGCATAACGTTCGTTTTCGAGGTAGGCGATACCTTCATTTTTAAATCGCAGCAGTTCTTCCGCCTTTTCGTAGGAAATCGGCTCCAGCGCATTGGGACCATTCTGTTGTCGAGGTGGCGCCTTCACGGTTAAAAACAGTGCCAACGAACCCAGAAACAGAACCACGGCTGCAATGATCAGATAATGAGAGGGCCGGGAAGACATGAGTCAGACCTTATAGATGGAAATCCTTTGAAAATACTCCTGACCTCCAAGGATACACTTCTGCTATCTGAATACCAGTCAATCTCTTACCACTTTCCGGGCTCACATCAACTCTGACTCGATACGTCATTCGCCAGGCACAAATCTCTGCCGATTTGTTGACTCTAGTTGAGAACAGACCTAGAATCGGACCATTACATTTGAACAGATAGAGTGCTCGCCATTACATTCCTACCGAAAACTAATCGCGGAAGTTCTTTTCTAAATTACACTTACATCTCAGGTCAATCATATGTCTTTTGATGCGTATCATAAATGGCTGGGAATCCCTCCAGAGGAACAGCCGCCCCACTACTATCAATTACTGGGGATTTCCGTCAAAGAACGCGACCCTGAAGTCATTGAAACTGCTGCACAACGACAGCGTTCCATCCTGGAAGAGAACCTGCACGGCCCTCACCGAAAAGCAGCCTCACAGCTGATCTTTGAAGTTGAAGAAGCCGAACTGACTCTATTGAGCCCGGAACTGCGAGAGGAATACGACCGACAAGTCAGGCTGGTTCTCAAGAAACAGAAACGGAAGCAGAGCGGGCATAATCTTGATCCTGATTCCAACAGGCCCGCCGGCGAAGGTAGCGGATTATTGTACCGTTTCGTGGGAATCATGTCGGTTATTCTGGCTGGTTACCTCATCATGGCCTACTTCGAATATCAGAAGCCACGCACCGAAGAAGAAAAGAAAAAACTTCGCGCTCAACCGATCAGCGTGAAAAAACAAACCATACCGACGAAACCGGCAGCAGAGAAAACAGAGCCTTCAAAGCCTACACCGGTTCCCCTTGCAAAAACAGAAGCAGAGGCCGCAGCATGGATTTTCTCTGTCGGTGGAAAAATCAGAATAAAGTCAGGTAATGGGAGCGAATCGATCGAACGTGATACTGATTTACCGCCAAGCCCCTTTGAAGTGATTATAATCGACCTCAACAAGTGTGACGTCAACGATGAGACACTTGCCAATATTCTTCCACTGACTTCTGTACGATCTTTATTGCTCAATAGTACCAAGATCGCGGACAATAGTTTTAAAGTCATCAATCAATTAAAAAACCTGCAACATCTTTATGTTGCAGGGACAAACGTCACTGGTCAGGGAATCGCTCAATTGAGCGATCAGCTCAATCTTAAAGCCTTGTATGTCAATAATAACCGCGGTATTGATGATGAATCTATCAAATATGTCGTTCAATATCCTCAATTAACGGGTGTCTCTCTCGCAGAGACCGATATCACCGGTCGCTCATTAGCAACATTGACCAGTTTGAAAAATCTGATCAGGATTCAGATTCATCTCACAGAAATCGAAGATCAAAGTTTAGATCAACTTCAAGCATTTCCGGAGCTCCAGGAATTGCTTCTGGGAGGGCCATTAAATTCCGAGCAGGCAATTTTGAACGCACTTCAATACTTGAAGAAGCTGAAAGTTCTCTGGATCGTTGATGTCCCACTTTCGGATGCAGGAATAAATCGCCTGGCAAACATGACAACATTAAAGGAGATTCGATTAGTTCGCACCAAGGTCACCGATGCCAATGTAAATCGGCTCAAGCAAGCATTGCCAGGTGCTGAAATTACCGTAGAAAAATAATAGTGAGCTTATCGTAACTCAATTCTGTATCGCAGGCACAAAAAAAGGCGAGTTACCATCCAGTTGACAGCAACCCGCCTTTGAATATTTTGTAACTGAATTAACCGAACAGTTCGCGAACAGGATCTCCCATATCGGTGATTGGCACGGGGCGATCGCCGGAGAAGAGTTCTTCGGTCGGATCGATTCCCAGTGCAGCGTAAATGGTTGCATGCAGATCGGGTACGGAAACGGGCCGGGAAACGATCTTGGCTCCCAGTTCATCGGTTTCGCCGATGGTTTTTCCGTTCTGCAAACCGCCGCCTGCCAGCACGACGCTGAAGGCTTTGGATTGATGACCGCGGCCTCCGCCGGAATCGAATGAGGCGGGGCGACCGAACTCGGAAGCCACGACAATCAATGTTTTGTCGAGCAGTTTTTGTTGCTCCAGGTCGAGCACCAGTGCAGACAAGGCACTGTCCAGCTCTTTAATCAACAGATGCTGATTCAGCTGGCCGTCGTTATGGGTATCCCAGCCGGTTCCATTCACGAAGTTCAGGTTGTGTGAGACTTCGATGAATCGCACGCCGGACTGGATCAACCGTCGTGAGAGCAGACAACGTTGGCCGAACTCACCGCCATAGGCGTTTCGCAGGTCACTTTTTTCATTGCCCAGCTGGAAGACTTTCATGAATTCGGGACCTGACAGACGCAGCGCTTCGGCCACCGATTGATCGTAATCCTGAATCGTCTGTCCGCCCACACTTTTCTGACGGTACTCGGCCCGCATTTTTGCCAGCAGACGTTCGCGGCGGTCTTGCCGACTTTGATTCACGCGGGATGATCGTGTGAAACCACTGGGACCTGCGTTTGTATCGGTCAGATAGACATAGCCGGCTTTGCTGCCCAGAAATCCGGGGCCACGGGTCACGTTAGGATAACCGATGAGCACATAGGCGGGAGCGTGCTCGCTGGCCGCGCCTCGTTTATGAGCAACAACCGAACCAACAGAAGGATACGTAATCGTGCCAGTCGTAGGCCGACCGGTGTGCATGCGGTTTGTCGCGGCCGCGTGTTCGTCGATCACTTCGTGATGCACGCTACGGACAATGTTGAATCGATCCAGAATCGGTGCGCATTTGGAAAGATGCTCACAAACATCGGTACCTTTGATCGCAGTTGGAATCGGATCGTAATAAGAACCAGCCTTCTTTGCTTTCGCATCTCCTTTTCGTTTCGGATCCCAGGTATCGATATGGCAGGAACCGCCACCCAGCCAGATCATGATACAATGTTCTGCTTTACCGACGGGGATCGGCTGTTTTTTAGCCCCGTGTTTTGTTCCATGCTTTTCAGCCGCCAGCAGTTGCTGCCAGGGAGTTCCCAAGGCGGAAGCTGCCAGGCCGGTCACAGAAGCCTGTCGTAAAAAATCGCGACGTGTTGAATGAAATTCGTTCATGATGCGCTCTTATTTATTTTGAAAAGGTGTACTAAATCAGTTTATTTTCATGACAATCATTTTAAGCATTATGGAACAAAGACAAATTCCGGCGAATTCAATAGAGTCCAGAGCATATCTTCATAGCGATTCCGCCAATCGTCTTGTAGACGCTGTGTTGGTGGATCACCTTGTTTGACGGCTTCCTGCAGTTCGACTTTGATCTCGTTGGCACGAGGGCTCAAATGGTTTGACCAACCCACCAGATTCCGTGGCAGTGGTTCGCGACTCACAATCTGAGCATTCGTATTCACACGCTCGGCATAACCCGGTTTCAAGAGTTCGACGAACATTTTCATCTCACTGTCGGTCGGTTCGCGGGTGAGTGTTTTCATTACCGTCTGCTTGACTAATTCATCAACAGACTGATCCTTTAATGCCAGGTTTGTGAAATCACTATCGTCAGAAAGTCGTGTGAAACGTTTGCCGATCACGCCATTGGCGAGAATCGCCGGCTGCAGCGCCGTCGATGTGTACTCGCGAACGGTTACCGGATTCTGTCGTGTATCCCGCCAGCCGAATGTTTTCAGCAAGGTAATAAATGGCTGTCCAAACGGCAGTGCCAGACTGGGACGATCGCGTTCATTGGAAGGCGAAGTAAACTGCCAGGCACGACGCGGCGTTCCCAGATCAAGTGAACTGTGATAATCCCGCGAGCCATCGATGTCGATACACATCCGGCCGGCGTCCAGTGGTTTTCCGCAAATCGCAAACAGTGAATCCACAATCTGCTCTGCTTCCATGCGGCGTAGAACCGGGGAGGCAAAATTGTAGGTGGAATCAATGAGTGATTCAATTTTTGCAATGTCGGTTGCCGCCTGTCGCTGATACAGATCAGATTCAAAAATCAGTCGCGATATGTACTTTAAATCATACCCATGAATCACAAACTGTTGTGAGAGGTATTTGAGCAATTCCGGATGTGATGGTTCCTGACCATCCCAGTCATCAACGGGTTCGACCAGTCCCTGACCGAGATAGCGTTTCCAGATCCGGTTGACAATGACATTCGCAAATCGCTCATTCTGCGGAGAAGTAATAATCGCCGCCAGTTGTTCGCGAGTGTCCTTGGATGACCGCAAATAGTTCTCCGGAAACTTGCCGGGCTTAACCAGTTTTTCAAAGGTCCATTTGGGTGAGACGTTTTCGCCTGGTAATAAGGTGACCGAGACCAGCATCGAATTGGATTTCGGATCAAACCCGGGAATCGAACTGGTTTTGGGAACTCCTTGCGAAGATCGTTTGAGCATCGCCGCCAGGCTGAACAAATCACGTTGTTTGAAATCGTGAAACGGTGCATCGTGGCAGCGGGCACATTTCATATTCAAGCCCAGGAACGTCTGGCCTACGATGTGTGCTTTGGCTGCCATCGGTGCGTCGTTCTGCGATGCCATTTCAAATCCGGCAGGACCACCAAAGTATTTACTGCCTTCCATCATAACCAGTTCGGTCAGGAAACGATCGAAAGGTTTATTATCGTAAAACGATTCGTGAATCCACCAGCGGAATGGTCCGGTATTGTTCAAGGTTGGATTCACAATATTGGGATTCTCAGCCAGCACGTCCTGCCAGTAGCCCACCCAGTTGTCAGCCCAGGCGGGATCATTGATCAAACGCTCAATCGCAAAAGCACGGCGGGCTTCCGGTTTTTGAGCCAGATACTCCTGAACCAGTTCAGGCGAAGGTACGGTGCCTGTGGTATCAATTGAGAGACGTCGCAAGAAGGCGAGATCATCCAGTAAAGGTGATTGCGCGGCTTTCTCTTTTGCCAGACGTCGATTGATGAAATGATCGATGGCATTATTGGCACGCAGACCTTTCGAAGCAGAGGGCGCTTTCACCTGCGGCTGCTTGAGCGTTTCTGCTTTGGCAAGCTTGTGACGCCAGTCCCAGTACTTGTCTTCTTTGGCAGCCGCTTTTCTGCGATGCTCTGCGTTGACAGCGATCATGTCGTAGCGGTACTGGCGTTCGAAGGGGAGCCAGTCTTTGTCTGTGAGCATGACGACCTCATCGGTTGTCGTCAGTAACTGGAAATCTTTTTCAGGGTCACCGATGAAGACCGCAGTTTCGCCGAAATCAGGCCGATGGCTGGAACCGCCGACAATCATTTCAAAGCGGACGCGATGCGGTTTGCCATCGCCGGCGTATTCAACGACTTTTTCGGTATCGCCTCGATGCAGAGGGCGAATATTCGGCGCCAGGCTGCGATCGACTTCAAAGACTTTACCGTGAGCACTGCCGGAAATTTTATGGAAGCCCGTTTCGGCGATCAGTGTGTCGTCTATATACAGCCGCGATGCATTGCGGGCGCGAATCAAAATCCGTTTTTTCCCTTTGGGAATGTTCATGTTTGACATGGCACGAACCAGAAACGGATCAGGGCGATCCACTTTCACGCCTCGCTCAGAATAGCGATTGGGAATTTCAATCAAAGCGAAATGTGGTTGTGTGAATGTTTCCGCATAACGAGGGGGACGGAAGCTCCAGGACTTCCGATTGGGAATGCCTTCGTAGATATCAACCTGAACCCGATCAGAGGGAACGGCGGTCCAATCGATGCGGGGCTTGGGGGCAACGTATTTAAAATGAGCGGCAATCTGTTTTGCCGAGAGCACCTTACGATACAGGGCGAGTTCATCCATCAGACCATCGAAGGAGCTGTTCGCCGAGCCTCCCATGGAAGAACCGATCCAGACCTCATCATTATCGACGACGGGAGCGATCGTTGTATCGCCGCCCATATCCCATTTCCCGGAGATTGCTTGACCATCGACATACGCTTTGAGACTTTTCTTTTTTCCAAACGTGTAAGTCACAGCGACGTGATGCCAATTGCGGGCACTGATGCCAGCCCCTTTGGAGGTCCAGCGGTGGAAATTTGGTTTGACGTCTTTCTTGTCCGGATTGCCTCGAAACAGAAAGCTGATTTCAGAACCGGTCACTCGCAAGCCGTAGTTCTGATTATCGCGGGCAAATCCTTTGCGGCCCGTGCGGCCTTTGCCGATAATATAATAATGTCGTCCGGACTGAGTTGAGTTGAGGTTCACCCAGGCTTCGAGCGTGATCTCATCCCCGGCGGTGAAATCGAGGAAACTTTTCTCGCCTGGATCGACAACGCGGAGATAGCCTGCACCCGGTTTGAAGTGAGCCGCCTGATTTTTTGAACTGAAGAGCGGGAACTCAGAAGGACGCGGACCAGCGGCTGCTTCAGCGAGCTTGCCACTTTCCAGTGCCATCACGGGCCCCGCTTTCTTCGGAGCGGCTTGAACGCCCACGTAACCCTCTTTGGATCGTTGTTCGAAGCTCCAATAAGCGACTGGTTTTTCGGAAAGGATCAGCTCGCTGTAAGTCGCGGGTGCTTTTTTCGCTGGTTTTGGTTTTTCGGCGGCGACTGACAGGCTCGAGAATAGAGGCAGGGCGAGCGAAACAATCAGGAGGGAGCAGGAACTCTTAACGAATGCCAAATAGTTCATAGCAGGCAATTCCAGATAAATTCAGGTTCTCGGAAGAGATATCACAGCAGGCGAGTTTTGTGAGAACCGGACATTTCCGACCCACAAACAATACTGTACACAAGGATGCCACATTTATATAAATCGTGATCTATAAGAATATACCGAAGCCCCCGCTGATCTCACTCCAAATTATCACCTGATTGGGGAATTTGTAAAATTATTGTGAGGGAACCCCTCTTTTTGTGAGATTCTGCTTTATCTGGACACATTTATGTATGGCAAAATAGCCTCGACTAGATTCCTAATGTCCCAATTTACGATTTATTCGGATCAGATTTTGACTAAGGGACGAAAATAAATTCTGGTGAGTTCAACAAGGTCCAGAGCATGTCTTCATAGCGAGTCCGCCATTCCTCTTTCAGGCGTCTGGTCGGTGGGTCCCCTTTTTTGACAGCGACTTCAAGTTCGACTTTGACTTCGTTGGCCCGGGGGCTCACATGGTTTGACCAGCCCACCAGGTTTCGCGGCAACCGCTCACGGCTGACGATTTCGGCCTGCGGATTCACCCGCTCCGCGTAACCAGGATTCAACAGCTCTGAAAACATTTTGCGTTCCTCGGCCGTCGGATCACGTGTCAGTGTTTTCATCACGGTTTCTTGAATCAACGCTTCGAGCGGCTGATTCTGTAACGCGAGTTCTGTGAAAGCGCTGTCATCGGAAAGCCGGGTGAAACGCTGCCCTAACAGGCCATTGGCGAGAATGGCTGGCTGTAATGCAGTCGCTGTGTACTCGCGCGTCGTAATCGGATTCTGACGTGTATCCCGCCAGCCAAAGGTTTTCATCAACGTAATAAAGGGCTGCCCAAACGGCAGCGCCAGACTGGGGCGATCCCGCTCATTGGATGGAGATGTAAACTGCCACGCACGTCGCGGCGTTCCCAAGTCGAGCGAATTGCGATAACTGCGAGCGCCATCAATGTCGATACACATCCGGCCGGCATCCAGTGGCTTTCCGCAGATCACAAACAGGGAATCCACAATCTGCTCAGCTTCCATGCGGCGTAAAACCGGAGATGCAAAATTGTAGGTAGAATCAACCAGTGATTCAATTTTTGCAATGTCAATGGTCGCCTGCCGCTGATACAGGTCTGACTCAAAAATCAGACGTGCCAGATACTTTAAGTCATAGCCGTGTAGTACGAACTGCTGCGAGAGATATTTGAGCAGCTCGGGATGTGAAGGTTCTTGACCATCCCAGTCATCGACCGGTTCGACCAGACCATGCCCCAGGTACCGCTTCCAGACCCGGTTCACAATGACATTCGCAAAACGTTCATTCTGAGGAGCCGTTATAATCGCCGCCAGTTCTTCGCGCGTATCCTTGGAAGAACGGATATAATTTTCCGGAAATTTGCCGGGCTTGACCAGTTCTTCAAACGTCCATTGGGGCGTGACTTTTTCTCCCGGCAGCAGTGTGACCGAGACCAGCATTGAGTTTGATTTCGGATCGAAGCCGGGAATGGAACTGGTTTTAGGAACGCCTTGCGACGACCGCTTGAGCATCGCCGCCAGGCTGAAGAGGTCGCGTTGTTTGAAATCATGGAATGGCGCGTCATGACAGCGGGCACACTTCATGTTCAGACCGAGGAAGGCCTGACCGACAATGTGGGCTTTCGCCGCCATCGGCGCATCATTCTGCGATGCCATTTCGAAGCCGGCCGGCCCGCCGAAGTATTTGCTGCCTTCCATCATCACCAGTTCGGTGAGGAAACGATCGAAGGGTTTGTTGTCGTAAAACGACTCGTGAATCCACCAGCGAAAGGGACCGGTATTATTCAAAGTCGGATTCAAGATATTGGGGTTCTCTGCCAGCACATCCTGCCAGTAACCAACCCAGTTATCGGCCCAGGTGGGATCATTGATCAAACGATCGATCGCAAAAGATCGACGTGATTTCGGACTCTGGGCCAAATATTCCTTGACGAACGCAGGCGTCGGAACGGTGCCCGTGGCATCGAGTGAGAGCCGGCGCAGAAACGCCAGATCATTCAAATGTGTAGACTGTTTCGCCTTTTCTTTGACTAAACGGCGATTGATGAATTGGTCGATGGCGTTATTGGCCCGTAGCCCCCCGGATGCTGTCGGCACCTTGATCTGAGGCTGTTTCAGAATTTCCTCTTTCGCCAGTTTATGCCGCCAGTCCCAGTACTGATCCTCTTTCGCTGAGGCTTCTCGCCGACGTTTCGCATTGACAGCGATTTGATCGTAGCGGTACTGACGCGCGAAAGACAACCAGTCCTGATCGGTCAGCATCACCACCTGATCGGAGGGCGTCAGTAGTTGAAAATCTTTGCCGAGATCGCCGATAAAGACCGCGGTTTCTCCGAAATCAGGCCGATGCTTAGAGCCGCCCACAATCATTTCAAACTGTACACGATGCGGCTTGCCGTCGCCTGTATATTCAAAGACGGCTTCGGTATCGCCCCGATGCAGCGGACGAATATTCGGGGCCAGACTCAGATCGACATCGTAGACATTATCGTGTCCACTGTTGGTAATATTGTGGAAATTGGTTTCCGCAACCAGCTTATCGTCAATATACAGCCGCGACGCATTCCGAGCACGAACCAGAATCCGTTTTTTGCCTTTAGGGAGCGTCATCCGTGACATTGCCCGGACCAGGAATGGATCGGGCCGATCAATTTTCACGCCCCGTGCCGAGTAGCGGTTGGGGATTTCAATCAAAGCGAAGTGGGGTTGCATGAACGTTTCCGCGTAACGGGGCGGGCGGAAGCTCCAGGATTTCTTATCGGGAATCCCTTCATAGACTTCCACTTGTACCCTGTCACTGGGAATCGCCGTCCAGTCGATCTTTGGTTTGGGAGCGACAAATTTAAAATGAGCCGCGATCTGTTTTGCCGAGAGTGCTTTTCGATAGACGGCGACTTCGTCCAGCAAACCATCCAGCGAACTATTGGCTGATCCGCCCATGGAAGAGCCGATCCAGACTTCATCGTTATCAACAACAGGCGTCCGCGTTGTATCGCCGCCCACATCCCATTTCCCGGAAACCGACTTGCCATCAATGTAGGCTTTGAGGCTGTTCTTTTTCGCAAATGTGTAAGTCAGCGCCAGATGGTGCCAGTTGCGGGCACTGATGCCGGCCCCCTTTGAAGTCCAGCGGTGGTAGGTCGGCTTCTCGTCTTTTTTCTCAGGCTCGGTGCAGAACAGAAAACTGATTTCTGAACCGGTCACCCGTAGACCGTAGTTCTGATTGTCTCGGACCTCTCCTTTGCGATGCGTACGGCCTTTTCCGAGAATGTAGGAAAATCGCCCCGCTTTTGTCGAATTCAGATTCACCCAGGCTTCGATTGTGATGGCATCGCCGGCGGTGAAATCCAATGGGCTTTTTTCCCCCGGATCGACTACTCGCAGAAACCCGGCTCCTGCCTTGAATCCGGCGGCCTGATTTTGGGCGTCGAACAGAGGAAACTCGGAAGGCCGGGGGCCAGCTGCCGGACTGGCCAGCTTGCCGCTCACGAGCGCTTTGACAGGTTCGTTTTTTGCTTTCTCCGCGACAATGCTGCTGTAACCTTCAGGAGCCCGTGTCTCAAAATTCCAGTAGAGTGTCGGCTGGTCTGAAAGAATCAGCTCGCGATAACTGGTCGGGGCGGCTTGGCTACTTTTTTCTTTTTGCGCATAGGACGGGCTCGCAGCCAGAGGCAGAGCGAACAAAAGACCCAGCAGGCAAAGGAAGCGCTTAACGAATGCCAATTGGTTCATAACGGTCGGTTCCAGACAATCAAGTTCTCAAGGAGAGACGTCATAGCAGGCGAGTTTTGTCAGAGACAGGTCATTCTTAACTCGACAAACACACTATTCATCAGCAGACCACAGTGTCGTAAACCGTGATCTAGTCTAATATACCGGTCACCAGGTTGATCTCACGCAAAATTAGATCGGGTTTGTTCAATTTATAATTTTTTTGGGAGAAACCCCCTCTTTTTGTGAGATCCCGTGTTTTCTGGTATATAAAGGCAGAGAATTTTAACACTACCCGTCTCCGGTAGTACGGATATTGAGGATCACCGTCGACTTGAAACCTGAAGAGACAGAAAGCTTTGTTCAACTTTTAACCGCTCACCAGAGCGTGCTCTATGCTTACATCCGCTCATTACTGCCAGACTCAGAAGCGGTACAGGATGTGCTGCAAGAAACAAATCTGGTGCTCTGGCGTCGTTCTGAAGAGTTCGAAGCGGGCACGAATTTTGTCGCCTGGGCATGTAAGGTGGCTTACTTTCAAGTGTTAGCTTTCTATCGTGATCATAAACGAGATTCGATGGTCTTTAATGTAGAACTGGTTTCGATGCTGGCGAAACAAAATGAGGAGAAGCTGGCGGGTTCGCACGACCTGCAGCGGGTACTTTCCCGTTGTCTTGCCAAACTTCCAGAACAAAGCCGCCGCCTGATTCAGCAGCGCTATGCTGTGGGCGGATCGGTACAGGCGATTGCGGCGGAACAAGGTCGTTCCGTAGGCGCTGTTTCGCAAACGTTGTATCGCATACGGCAACTTTTACAAGAGTGCGTTCAAAAATCACTTGCCCGTGAGCAGGGAGAAAATTTGTCATGAATCAGAATCATCAACCTTCCGAGGACCAGAATGATCCCCAGGAAATTATCTCTGCCTTTCTTGATGGTTTACTAACCGAAGAAGAAAGTCAGGCTTTTCTGAAACGCCTGGAATCAGATGAAGCGGCACGGGATCTCTATCTGGAAATGATCAATACCGAATCCCTGCTGCAATGGGAACAGGGGCAAACCGCACCCTTGCCGGACCTGCTCTGCCTGACACCTGAAACAGCCGTGTCACAACCGGGCGTTGACCCTGGAGTAGTCTCGGCGCGAAAGCAACTGGCGTTCATGCGGTATGCACTGGCGGCAACGGTTGCCGTCTGTCTGTTTCTGACCGTGCTCCTGCTTATGGAAAGCCATCCCAGCCAGGCCATTGCGCGACTGGATTCGAGTGACGGCGTTCCCGCCGCCATGATCATTGAGGAACATCGCCCAGTCTGGGAACAGACCGAATGGACGCAGGATGTCAGCAAACCTCTGGTTCCGGGTTGGTTAAAATTAAAGTCCGGACGCGCGCTGATCGACTTTTTGAGCGGAACCACGATCGCGTTGGTGGGGCCTGCCGAGTTGGGAGTGAACTCGGATGATCGTGCGTATTTAAGAGCGGGTCGTCTCGCTGTTGTGGGAACGTCCCGTGTTCACGATTTCACGTTGACGACCGCCAATCTGACGATTCTGTCTCAGTCGGCTAACTTTGGTCTCTCAGTCACCCCCGATGAACAGACGGAACTGCATGTATTTGAAGGGAGTGTTGCTGTTTCTCAATCACAGCCCCAACCCGATGCAGAAATCACGCAAGACCAGACACCGGAAACCGCGGATTCGATTATTGTAGAAGCCGGGCAGTCGATTGTCTTTGATAACAGCGGGCAGGAAGTCGTCCGTCAACTGGCAGACCAGAGTGCCTTCCCCACCCGTGATCTGTTTTCTGTCGCAGATCCTCCCGGAGATATCCCGGCGATCGACTTTGCGGCACACAAAATTGAGCCTTACAGTTTTCAGGACGGGCAATATGAGTTACCGACGGATTATCAACTCATTGAACAGGGCAAAGGAATTCGTCTGTGGGGGAACGCCTGGAAGACGCTGGATGTGAACGCAGAGATTACCCCCAATACAGTGATCGAATTTGATTTCCGCTCTTCGCATCAAGGCCAGATTCACGGCTTTGGTTTTGACACCGACAAAAAGTACGATAAAGGGAACCATGTGTTCCAAATTTACGGCTATGAAGCCTGGTCTCACATCGGACAGCAGTTCAATACATATTCGGGAACTGGCTGGAAACGATTTCGAATTCGTGTGGGACGTTACCTGACCGGGAAATACCGTTACCTGCATTTTATTGCCGACGAAGATGTGATTGCCCGTGCGGAAAGTCAGTTTCGCAATGTGCGGATTTATGAGGCACCGACGCAACCATAGTTTTCTGATTGTGTAGGTCGAATTATTTTATCTGGTTCAAAAAATAACAACGACCTCAGTTTCCCTCAGTGGTACGATTCCACTGTTGGTTTCCTGCTCGCTGCGCTCGGCCCGGATTATATCCGGGCCCACCCCCTGTTCTCTTGCCAATTTTAATGACTAGTACTCAGTTCGGGTTCGGGCTCATCGGTTTCGGGGGGAGGTGGATCGTCTTTGAATCCGCCGAGGATCAGAAAGGTGGCGGCGAACAGCAAATAGCCAACGCCGATACCGGTTGCACGGAAGGTGAAACCATCGACATTATCGGCCATGAACGCCAGTCGGAAATGGATGTCATTGCCGATGATTTCATAAGCACTTGTCAGTCCGACAAAGGCGAAGAGTGCTGCAATGACGGACCAGACTGCGGCCGAACGATATTTGCCATCAATCAAACACGCACAAATGGCGGCAAGGATCATGCAGGTAAAAATAAAACCGCGTTCCATCACAACCAGGCCGTGCATCAGAAAACCATTGACCTCGGTAAACAGATTTGTGGAGAGAATCTCCTGCAGTGATTTCCCCTCGCCAACGAGTAAAGTCCCCTGCATGACGGTTGTCCCCCAGGCGGCAATCGCCGGGAACAGACCGAGGGCGACAGCAGGCGCATGTCGTTTGGGGGAAGCCTGAAATGCCTGCGCGGTAATCACCATGCCGATCCAGAGCACAATCGCGATACCCGCTTCGAGTGGAATGATCTTGCTGATGACACCTGTTGTTCCGGTGAGGCAGATGAACAGAAAAAAGATCCCATTCAACGTGGAATAACCGGCCCGCGAGCCCATCTCTTTCCAGCCGGGATGACCGATATAAATCGTCGTCGGAAAACAACTGCCGAGTAGCGACGCGACAATGGTTCCGGCGCCGTTGGCAATCATGGCGGGCTTGGCAGGATAACTGTCGCCGGCGGCTTCAGCCGACTCGATGTTCTGCATACTGCCAATCACGTTAAACAGACCCATGGGAAAAATCACCGACATATACCCCAGCCACTCACTGGGCTCTTTCAGCAATTCCCAGAGCGCAGAACCCGCAAAGTGCGGCGGATACCAGCCCCATTGTCCCCAGGCAGTTTTGATGGCTTCCGTACTCATCGCGGAGCCTTCCATCAGGTTTGGAATGACTTCGGGGAGTACCCAGGCGCAGATGGTGCCGACAATGATCGCCAGTAATCCGCCCGGAATGCGAAAGGGAAGTTTGGTACGCGAAAAGAGAGTCAGTAGCACAACGGCTGCGGGTAGCATGGCAATCAGAGGTCTCTGATAAATTTTCAGTGCAAACGTCATCGAGATAAAACCGATGGCGATACCGGCGAGTGTAGACAGCAGAGCCGCCCGCGGCGTCAGTCTGCGAACCCGATCGGCGATGAAGGCACCACAAAATTCGATGATGCCGCTACCAAAACAGGCCAGCAGGCCCATTTGCCAGGCCGCTTCCGGACTATTGGTGCGCTGATAGACGGGGACCATCACAAAAAAAATGTAAACCAGTAGCGAGGGCGTGTTAATCCCATACGGGAGCGCGCAGACATCGCTGCGGTTTTCCCGTTTCGCCAGTTGATGTGCCTGCCAGGCGTAAAAAATATTCCCGAAGAGGATACTGAGCGCGGCTCCGGGAAGAATATATTGCAGCAGTAATTTGGAATCAGCAGAGATCCCACACAGGCCACACAACGCTACAATTAATAGAAGCTGGACGAGGTTATCGATCATCAAAGCGAAAAAACCGTCCAGGTCGCGTCGTACGAAGAGGGGGTAATTGCTGTGCTTCATATTAACTGAGCAGTTCCTTGATATCTTCCTCTGTGAAAGGCTTTTGCAATCGAGCGCCTAATTGTGAAACAATGCGGGCCGCGGCGTGAGAGGCAAGGTGTCCCGCTTGATGCCAGTTCAAGCCGTTGGTAATTCCATACAGGATGCCCGCGGCGTACATGTCACCGGCGCCTGTGGTATCAATGGCGTCTGTCTCAACCCCTTCAATGGGAATGACGCGGCCTTCGTGCATCAGAATAGAACCATCGGGGCCAAGTGTCAGTGCCAGATTGGGAACATGTTTGTGGATGATGTGGGCACAATCGACGGCGTCATGTTTCCCGGTCAAACTGCGGGCTTCTTCCAGATTACAGAAGAGCAGGTCGATGGGGCCTTCAATTAATTGTTGAAATTCGTCTCGGAACATGTTGATCAGAAACGGATCGGAAACGGTGAAGGCAACTTTGACGCCATGTTTTTTGGCGAGTTCAATCGCACGGTAGGCAGCCCGTTTCTGGGTTTCCCCCGTAAACAGGTAACCCTCGACATAGACATACTCGGATTGTTTGATATGTTCCTCGTTTAAATCGTCTATACTCAGTGAGGCAGAGACCCCCAGGTTTGTGAGCATGGTACGCTGGGCGTCTTCGGTAATCAGGACAACACAGGTCCCGGTATGTCCCTCCGGGGCAGGCTCAACATCGATGGTCACGCCCAGTTTTCGCATATCTGCCAGGTCAAATTCGCCGAGCATGTCACTGGCCACTTTGCCGGCGTAGGCTGCGTTTCCACCGAAATCAGCAACACCCAGGACGGTATTAGCAGCAGAACCGCCGGCACATTGTGAAATCGGTGCACCATCTAGTTCGCCGAGTACTTTTTGTTGTGTTTCTTCATCAACCAGGGTCATGATACCCTTGGCAAATCCCAGTTTTTCCAGCGTGGCGTCTGAGACCCGTGCCTGAATATCGACCAAAGCGTTTCCAACGCCATATACATCGTATTGCATGTTTTCCCTTAACCTGATGGATTCTGAATCGTTTCAATTCAATCTTTTCAATCTTTTTACGGGGCAGATCGAACGCCAGATCAATATTTATCACAACGTGCAGATCATAACCAATGAATCATTCAATGGGAAACCACAGAGAGTAACCATCTAATCAGTTTGAAAAAAGCGGTCAGGTCACTACTATAGAGTCAAGAATCCAGTAAGCGTTCCCATCCTGGGGCAGTTCTACCGCAAGTACAATGATTTCTGGTCTGGATTCGACGACAACCAAACAGACGACAAATAGACTCAAACCACCGCATCAACAATTGAAGGATGCTTTAAGCATGACGAACTCCTCATCTGCGTATGACATGATGTACTCACTACCACCCATTGGTGGAAATCCCTCAACACGTCCCCAGCAGACGAATCCGGGGAGTTTTGCCAATCCGCCGCAGATTGCTCCAGGAGTTAAAGGTGCTTTAACGTTTTCTTCCCCTGATACTCCGGGAATGCCAGCTGTTTCCGATAAAACAGCCTGGGACTTCATGCCGGAAGGCTGGGAGCTCAAAGCGGGCTTCGAAGAAAATTATGAAACCGCAGACGCCTGGACGCCGCCAGCCGATTTTCTGCCGGTGACCCAACTGGAATTTGCCCGTTGCGGCACAGTCACACCGGAAATGGAACGGGTCGCCGAACGGGAGCCGCATCTGACAGCCGAACAGATTCGCGATGAAGTCGCCGCCGGTCGCATGATTATTCCGGCGAACAAAGTGCACCTCGGCTACCAGCTCGATCCGATGGCTATTGGCCGGGCCTCAAAAACCAAAGTCAACGCGAACATGGGGGCCTCTCCGGTTTCCTCAGGCACGGACGAAGAAATCGAAAAATTAAAATGGGCCCAGAAGTGGGGTGCTGACACCGTGATGGATCTTTCCACAGGGGGAGACATTGATGGCTGTCGGCAGGCGATCATTCAAAACAGTACGGTTCCCATCGGAACGGTTCCCATTTACTCGATGATCATTGCCCGTCGTCTGGAAGATCTGGATCATGCCAGCATTCTGCAGATGCTGAAACATCAGGCGAAGCAGGGAGTCGACTACTTCACGATTCACGCCGGCGTATTGCAGGAGCATTTGTCATTGGTCGCACAAAGACTGATCGGCATTGTGAGTCGCGGCGGTTCGCTGCTGGCAAAATGGATGCTGCACAACAAACAACAAAACCCGATGTACGAACTGTGGGACGACATCTGTGAGATTATGCGGGAATACGACGTCAGTTTTTCGATCGGCGATGGATTACGTCCCGGCGGACTGGCCGACGGTTCCGACCGTGCCCAACTGGCAGAGTTATGTGTACTGGGTGAATTGACCGAACGTGCCTGGAAAAAAGGGGTACAGGTCATGATCGAAGGACCGGGGCACATTTCCTTCGACCAGATTGAATTCAACATGAAGGTGCAGCGCACGCTGTGTCATGGTGCTCCGTTCTATGTACTCGGGCCACTGGTCACAGATATCTTCCCCGGTTACGACCATATCACCAGCTGCATCGGTGCGACAGCAGCCGGCTACCACGGTGCAAGCATGCTGTGTTATGTAACGCCGAAAGAGCATTTGGGCTTACCCAAAAAAGACGATGTGAAGCAGGGCTGTATTGCCTATAAAATCGCCGCACATGCCGCCGACGTGGCACTTGGTATTCCGGGAACCCGGAATCGCGACGATGAATTAACCGAAGCCCGTGCTGCACTCAACTGGGAAAAGCATTTCGAATTGAGCTTCGACCCTGATACGGCTCGTGCGTTACACGACGAAGACCTGGACGTCGACACGGACTTCTGTGCGATGTGTGGCCATGATTGGTGCAGCGTGCGAATTTCGAAAGAGATTCAGGAATTCATGTCGGGCAAGTCGGAAGACTATGCCTGGGACAAGGCCAAGAAAACACTGCCGTTGACCGAAGAACAGCAGGAAATTCTGGAGAAGCGAGGGGTACTCAGCCCGGATCAGATCCATAAGCTGGCATCGAAAGTCAAACAGGAAATGGCCGGCGATCAGGACAAAGCATCGTGCCACAGCGATTATGTGGCTCCCGAAGAAGCGCAACAGATGCAGACGTCTAAAGAGTTGCCGGTATTGAATCAACGCCCGTAGCGGATCATTTCATCATCTCTACTATCAAAAGCGGCATTTCCAGCAAGCTGATATTTGCCTGCTGAAAATGGAATTTGCACCTGCGCGGAACGTGTCAAAGATGACATACGATTCATCGCCTGATAATCACATCAGGCTGTCTATCTGCTGTATCTATAGTAACCACCGCCCCCAGCCAGAATTACAACTACAACAACCAGCTTAATGATTGCTGTCCAAAAATTGGCATTTGCCGAGAACCCTGAATTACAGTAGGGACAGGGCGCGGTATTACCATGGCCTTCCGCCGTAAATTCCCGATTGCAACTCTCGCAAGTATATGTGTTCTTGCGGGTAATAGGAATACGGGGTCGTGAGAAATTATTTGATGCAACCTGATTGTTCTCTGTTTTTTTATTACAGTGCGGGCAAGGTGCAGTTAGCCCCTGAAAAGAATCGGTCTTGAAGGATCGAGAACAATTCTCGCACGTGTAAATCGTATCGGTATCCTTCAGGCCGCAATGCGGACACTGCGTAAAAAAATGAGAGTCGGATTTATGAGTCTTTTTACACAGCGGACAGGAAAATGTTCGCTGCTTGAGGTGTAAGTTTTCATTCATGCGATTGGGATTCTGATTGGAGAAGGGACTATTCCCCGTCATTGCACCAGGAATTCGTCCGGGAATTCTCCCGGGAAAACCTCGGTTCATGCCTCCTGGAATTCCGGGGTTGCCTCCGCCATTCATAGCCAACTGTTCTGACTTTTTCTTTTCTCGTGGTTTGATCAGGCTCAGATCCTGATCACTGAAGAATTCCGTGATGAACAGTTCTTCTTTTTCCCCCGTATTGATCACAGCGACTGACTTGCCGTACGCCAACCGGACAAACTTACCTTTCAGCTGACGCTTGCTGCGATCGGTCCAGATACGGAATTCGTTTTCTCGCTCTTGGGGTGTGATAGAGAGATCAACTCCCGCTGCTTCTGCAGGAAAAAAATTGCCGGGAATTTCTTTCCTCAAACGTTCCTGAACGTACTCCTGGTCTTCTGCAGAAAAATTCAAATAAGGAAACTCCTGCGTCGCGCCGGTTTTGGTGATAATCAGCGTTACGTTGCCGTCTTCCATTTTCACATAGGAAGCGCCCACGGAATTCCCTGACAGATCGGTCCACTTGCGATGATTATTCACGCGGATGATTTGTTTCAGTTTTGTCGGTGAGAGATCGGGATCGAGGTCTTCGCGATAAACGAGCGGAATTTCGTCCATGCGACCGTGCATTTTCAACGCGTCTCTCAGAAGTTGCAGGTCTTCCTCAATCAGGGTCCCGATATGCACGCGTGCAAAGCCTGTGTTTCGCGTCACAAACATGACTTCGCGGCCGTTGATGCTGCTGAAACGTGCTTCAGACTTCTGGCCTTTTTTATCTGTCCAGACCCGAAAGTCACGCAAGGCGGAAACCAAGGCCGGGTCGATCTCAGTATTGGCTTTGATCACGTCGGGATCGTCATCCTTCGCGAGTGCTTTGGCTTTCTCGCGCATTTCTTCCCGATGTTTTTCCAGCTGCGCTTTGGCTTTTTCCTGCGCCATTTTCAGTGGATTCTCACCGGGCTTGATCGGATTTTTCATCTTGATTGTTGCAGACGGTAATTTAACCGGTGGCCCCCCACTCGAGAGGTTGCCTGCCTTCTCACCCTGATACTCTTTGGGCAAGAACGCCTGCATCTTATTCCTGCGGTGATATTCAATGACCCAATCCAAGTCTTTCTGGCTGAGTTGATCGAGGGGAATCTGCAACACTCCCGCTGGTTCTTTCTGAAGGAGTGCTTTATTCAGGGAAAGCGAAAGAAATTTGGCCTTATATTGTTTTCCATCCTTCAACGTCCATTCACGCACCGTATACGGTTTATAAGACGCTTCCGCCTCCGGCTTAACGGGCAGACTCTTTTCGGGCTGCTTTGTTTCGGGCACCGTTTCCGGTTGCTGCTTTGATTCTGGTAGTACAACCTGTGGTTTACGATATTTAGGTGGCAGGAAGCTCAGTTGTTTTTTTCGTTTGTAATACTCATAGAGCCAGTTCAAATCTTTCACACTCAGTTTTTCAAGCGGTACGCGTACCGTCCCCTGTCCCTCCAGTTTGAGCGTGGCAGTCGGACCCGAAACGCTAATTAATTTTCCCGTCGCTTCGGTGCCATCTCGGTAGGTCCAGGTGCGGACTGTGAAACGTTCGTAACTCTCTTCTGCAACGAGTGCTTGAGAAAGAAAAAATGAACTCACAATCGCACAGAAAAGAACAAATTGTGTTTTTGATGACTTCATTGTGCTCAAACCGTAATAAGAATGTAAAGTAGCCCCTTCCCACGAAGGCTATCGAGCATATCCACCAGAATAGCCAACATCCGTTCAAGTTCAAATAGAGAATTTCGAAAATTTCCAATCAGAAACTCGACCGAAACCCGTAAAAGGCGCAACCCGTTTAATCATCAGAACGAACCGATATAAACAGGGCGATTGGAGCCGGAAAATCTAACTCTGTTTTTTCAGGTTTTGTCCAGTTATAATAGGATTTGTGCAGTCGTCGTTTTTGCGGAATCGACTTTGGGTTTGATTTCCTGAAATCAAGGAGAGTAAATCGCTTTATGTTGAAATCTTTAAAGGGGCATTTTTTAATCGCATCCCGCAAGTTAAATGATCTCAATTTTTATCGATCCGTCGTCCTGATTGTCGAGCACAATGAGCAGGGGGCGACAGGCCTGATCGTAAATCGTCCTTCTTCTTTTTCGGTCACGAATGCGCTTTCAAAATATTTTGATCTACCCAAACTGGAAGACATGGTATTTATGGGGGGGCCTGTCGAGCCGAATGGCATGTTTGCTTTGCACAATGCAAGCGACCTGGAGAAAGCCCAGGAGCCGATTGTGCCCGGCTTATTCATGGGCAGCAGCCCGGAAGTCTTCGAGCAGGTGATCTGGCGGATTTCTGAAGGAGATCCGCACTTGGACTTTCGGATTTTTTTTGGTTGTGCGGGTTGGGCGCCGATGCAACTGGAGTCGGAGATCAATCGGATGGACTGGCTTTACACGCGTGCCACCGTTGAAGATATATTTGAAATCGACGCTTATGACATCTGGGATGCATTAATCAAACGAGCAATGGAGGAACGACGTTTTCTCCCACAAGAGGAAACAGCGCACCCCGAATGGAACTGATGACAGCGAACTGAAGAATTAACACCGCACTCAAATCCAACAATATGAAAAGTAATATTACGTATGACGTCTATTAAAATCACCGATCCGGAAACAGGTTCGTTCGCACATATTTTACCGGAGCTCGGTTTTAACTGTTATCAGTTTCAGGCCATGGTGGATGGTCAGTGTATCGACGTAATCGACTCGCTTCCAGAATTTGAACAAGGCAATCAACGTCCCAGCAGCAGTGGCATCCCGATTTTATTTCCTTTTCCCAATCGAATTGCAAACGCACGTTATAAATGGGAAGGCGTGACCTACGAACTGCCTCCCGAAAAAACCTATCATGACAAAACAGGAAATGCGATTCATGGGTTTTGCCTGGATCTTCCCTGGCGCGTGATTGCCCAGGAAGAATCATTTGCGATTGCCCAGTTTCAGCTGAGCATTGATGGAAAAAACCGTTTGCAATACTGGCCCGGTGACATCTTCATCGAAGTCAAATATGAGGTCAAAGGAGCCACACTACGGGCCGACATCCGCGTGGGAAATCCGGGGACGACTTCTGTTCCCTGGGGGCTGGGAACCCACCCCTATTTCAAAGTCCCTTTATCCGAACAAAGCAGTCCCAAACATTGCCTGATCGAAGCACCGGCAACAGAAGAGTGGGTCTTGGAAGACTGCCTGCCAACTGGTGTTAAAAAAACAATCTCGGAAGCCCATGATCTGCGAGAAGGAGCCTGGCTCGATCAATTGAAACTGGACCACGTCTTAAGTGGGCTGCCGGAAGAAACTGATCAGTATGAAAGTCTGATTATGGATGAGCAGGCAGGGCTGGTGGTGTCTCAGGATTATGATTCCCTGTTCTCAGAACTGGTTGTCTTCACCCCCCCCAACCGGAATTGTGTCTGTCTGGAACCTTATACTTGTGTCACAAACGCCATCAATCTGACCCGACAGGAAGCCGAAACCGGACTGCGGGTCTTACCGCCCGGATCAGAGATGAAAACCTGGATTGAAATCCGCGCCGGTAAAGTGATTGTTTAACTAATGTAGGGAGAAACAGAATGCGATGTCGAAACTGGCTCAGCCTGATTACGGCGCTGATTTCAGCGACGCTCCTGTTGTGGCCCGCAGTTGCTCCAGCGCAGTCAGACAGCTTGCAAAAACAGGACGCTCAACCGCCTTCGAACTCAGCGAACGTCGAGCGTCAACAGCAGCTGATTGAAATTGAACAACGGTTGAAATTATTAAAACGACAGCCCGCACATCAGCCGGCAATCTCCCCCGAAACAGAGTTCTTCCTAATGATTGATAACTCTGTCAAAGATATCATTAGGAACGACAGAAAGAATCAAGCTCACTTTTTTCTGACCCGGCTGACGCTCGTGAATCAAAGCCAGCGCCCTCTCAAACTGATCCGCAATCAGATCAAAGCCACAGTCGACGGAAAAGTTTCTCCGGTTGCGGGACTCCCAAAAATTCTCAATTACCAAAGTGTCCAACTAGGTAAAGTCAACCAGAGATTGAGCAAGCTGAAGTTTGAAGACGAGGTCGAAGTGGCCCCCGGAAAACAGGACAGTCTGTGGGTCGTGCTTTCCGATCTTATTTCAGAGGAACGTATTCCGGATATTGAACTTCAGGCGACGGTAAACGATCAGCGTTTGCAATTGAATGTGAATCGTTTTGAACTGGGAAGAATGCAGTATACCGTGCAATCGATGGGCCCCAGTCAGTGCCTGGCAGAACTGACGATCAGGGGAGAGTTGAATTCGATCAACGTCGGAAGTTTAGTACAGCAGATCGATCAACTTACGGCCGTCAACGTCAAACGATTTGTGATCTATTTTCCCGATCCCAAACCCAATATTGATCTCGGAGTAAAACAGTGGTTGCCTCGTGCAGCAGAACACATTGGAACGAACACCATTATAGAACGACGTTTCCCGGCATTCCCATCCACGGTCACCGAGTTGCACCTTTCCGGTGAAGTATTTAAAGATGTTAAGCCTCGCTATCCAAGCATTCTGCCGACTCAATTCACACATGCAACAGAGGAAGCTGCGATTCACGCTGCCCTCGACAGTGCAATGAAAGTTCTGTCACGGGAAAAAGTAGCAGAACAAATCCGCACAGGGCCGCCCGCTGTGCAAATCGCTGGACTCATCAGTGGAGGTCGGCAACTGACAAACGAAGAACTTCCCTTAGTGCTGGAACGGACTTCGCATCCGAACGAGGAAGTTCAACTGGCAGCCCTGTACGCCCTGCGTTATCTGGGAGAGCCACGCGCTTTTGAACGGCTGACACAAGTCGCTCAAACGCCTCCCGGGCCGAAGTTTGAAATGGCAGTCGCCAGCCTTGCGGAATCCCGCTTTGCGGAAGGCCAGAAGATTCTATTGAAACTATTACAACAACATCCGCCTGAAATTCAGAAAATCATCATTGGTATCATCGCCCAGAGTCCGCGTCCGCAATGGAGTACTACAATTTACAAGTTCCTTGATAGTAAAGATCTGGAGCTGCGCAAAGCGGCTATCAAGGCTCTGGTTCTCAACGGTCACCCACAATTGTTTGATGTATTAACTGATGCCCTGAATTCTCCATACGCCGATCTCAATCAAGTCGCCTTCCAGGAACTGATCAAACGCAAAGACTCTGCGAGTGAAGCACTGGCCATCAATTATGTATTGGAGCAACTACAACAGACTCCCCCGACGCAGGAAATGTTGAAGTTTATTGACCGCTTGAAAGATCCTCGCGCGATTCCGCTCTTGTTTCAACATTTACAGGGCTCAAAGCTTGAAGCAGGCTTGCGCATTTTAACTCTCAAAACACTGGCTTCGATTGGCGATCAGACCATTGACGAGAAGTTTCTGAAATATTATCCGCAAGCGAACTCGACAGAGAAAGTATTAATTCTGTCCTCGCTGCAGCAGCTGGAATCGCCCCACTTTTTTAATCTGGCCGAACAAGCACTGAATGATAAAGAGCAATCCATCGTGAAAGGTGTGATCTCAGGCTTGCGTTCCTCTTCCTCAATCGAAGCCGTCACTATCTTGAACAAGGCCCTTCAAAAGACAGATCAGTCTGGCACATGGACCGGCATCTATTCCGCCTTAATTTCCATTGGTACCCCCGAGGCACGCCACGCCATTATGGAAGCACGGTATACGGGTGACATCGACGCAAGGAAACAAGCGGCTCAGTCTGCTTTGAGCAGCCTTTATCGGAGTTCGCCTGGTAGCCATTTTTATAGAAAAGGAGAATTGCTGCAGAAAAAAAATGAGTGGCAGGATGCGGTTGAAGAATTTCAGGCCGCGATCAGCGTCGATTCTCAACTGGTCCCCGCCTATCTGGGAATTGTGGAGGCAAAATCGTCACTCAAACAATACGCGGAAGCACTTCAGTACGCAGACCGTGGAATTAAAATTGATAAGAAAGAACCACGGCTACATATCGCCAAGGGACGGATCTACATGGAACAGTCCCAAATGGCAGAAGCGACAAAGCAATTTCAGCATGCGATTGATATTGATCCCCAAAACCCATTCGTTTACGCCATACTCGCTTCACATTATTCTCAACTGCGCCAATTCGATAAAGCCATCAAAGCCTGCGACGCTGCAATTGAGATTAATCCGAAATATCTTTTCGCCTACACAATCAAAGCGCAAATTTACAATGAAACCGAACGTTGGGATGAAGCAATCAAAGTATATGATCAGTTAATAATTCAAAATAAAAATTATCTAAGAGCCTATACCGGCCGCGGTCATACTCATTTACAGAAGTCGGATTGGAAGGCCGCACAGAAAGATTTCCAAAAAGCATTTGAGCTTGATAATCGAAGTTCACAGGCGATTACCGGGTTGGCGCTTTGCATGGTTTACAACAAGGAAGAAGAAAAGGCGATCGAGTTTGTCGATGAGCATGCCGATCAGTTCGCCAGAGACGATCTGTTCCAATACAATGCCGCCTGTGTCTTTGGCCGTGTGCTATTCAATCTGAAAGATCAGGCTAAAACTCCTGATTTACAGAAAAAAGTGAAAGCATATCAGGAGAAAGCGATCCAGCATCTGACAAACTCATTCCAGCAGGGATTCGCTGATGTAGAATGGATGCAAAAAGATCCGGACCTCGCTGAATTACGGGAGCTCCCCGCCTTCAAATCGTTGGTAGAAACGATCAAAAAAAACGCCACCAAAACCAAACCGCAGGAGTAACCCCTGCCCTCAAAATAGGGGCTCTGCCCTAACCTGCTGTTTACTCTGGGTTTATCGACAAAGCACAGCAGCCGTTACATCGTCAATCATGTCGAGGAAAAATTGCCGTTTTCCTGTTTCCCGCTTTCTGCTACATTCCCGGCACTCTCTGCCAAACTCCCTTTCGGTGGATTCCACTCCTTTCGCGAAGTTCCATTCGCCTCCCCGTTTCATAGTGAGTCTCATGATGCGTCGTCATCAAATTTTCGCTTATCCTCTGGTGTGTTTAACCTTATTCCCTATTCAACTGCTTCGAGCCGATGAACGGCCCCGTTCCGATCAGCGCGAAACAGCGAAGACTGTGGATCAGTACGATCAATTTTCCGGGGGCAACCTGCCCTACAAGCCTGTCCCAAACGCTTCTGAAACAATCTTAAAACGCTGGTCGGCTGCATCCCGGTTTTTGTCGCCGGTCACCCCTCAGTCAAAAGTGGAAGAATTTAAAAAAGAGAATCAGACGTATTTTACCGGTCATGAACTCGCGCTGATTTCCGAATTTCAGCAACCGGTCACCGCGCAAACATTACTGGATGATTACGAGTGGCACGTGGTCAGACAAAGCAAAGCAAATATCATCCTTCGCGGTCAACCGAAGGATGTTTTGACACGTCATCTCTGTCGCCCGTTCGAATTATCCATCGATCCGCAATCAATGCTGCCGGAATCGTTGACGTTCCTGTCAGACCCAACCAGTCAAAAACAGGGTTTTGGCTCTATCGAACTGACGGCTTTAAAAGTTTCAGCAACCAATGTCGCAATGCATTCAAACGATGCACCACACTTTGTATCCCGCAAAGTGATGAAGGCGATCTTTCCCCAAAACAAAACTCCAGAGCAGCCAGCTTCTGCAACGAGTCCGATTAAGCGCGTCTCGTTTTCCAAATCGAGTTCCGAAAGTAAAAATGAGGCGGAACTGCAGGAAATCGAAAAACTGGTCTCGCGCTGGATTATGGAATCCCAACGGATCGACTCGATACTTCTAGCAAATGGCGTCACGATTCTCGGGCCGGGAGACAACCGACAAGTCACCATACCAGCAAAAGGATATACAAAAGCTGATGGAACGCGAGTCGGTGGCTGGTTGGGATTTCAGGGTTCGCTCCGCCCCTGGTTGATTAAAGTTGACCAGAAATCATTTCTGATCGAATCGTTCACAATTGAACTGGCGACAGATGAGTCAGGTCCCTTAGCGACACGTTTCACCACCTTAAAACTCAAGCCAAACCCTGACGCGTCGTCGCAAACGAACCCTGCAGAAAGATGGGATACGGTCGAAATCGAATTCAGCAGCCGTCAGCCACTGCCCGTTAAAATCACGAAGACCAGGCTCAATTTTGTACAACAGTTTCTGTTGTCAGATATAAAAGTGAAATACGCCGAGTAAAACAGGCCGCGGTTCACTCTTCTGGCGTCTCCCAGTCGCCCCAATGCTCCAGATAGTGCTTGTAGGCCGCGTTTCCTTCCGATTCCCGTTCCAGATACTGATAGGCTTCGGTGACAATCTCCTGCTCTGCCTCGATACTGAGGTGCCCTGTCAGCACGCGCGACCTGAGAAAGACAAAATAGGTATCCAGAACGTCGCAACGACAGTAGTCATTGATCTCCTTGACTTTTCCTTCGTCATACATGGTTTGCACCTGAGATCCGTCAATGCCGGTTTTTCCGGGTTTGCCAATCAGATTCGCCAGCAGGTTCAAGCCGCCGGTAACGCGACCAGCACCAAAATTGGAAAACAGATCCATCAAGTCGAGGTGTGCTGAAGTATTATAACGATTGCGACACTGGTCAAAACTACGCGCCTCGATATTGAACCAATCTGGTAGTGAAATCCCATAGCGATAGGCGGCTAATTCCAGGACCGGCAGATCATAGCCGCGGCCGTTGAAGGTCACAAATGTGGGCTGACCGTAGTGCGACCAGCCTTGCCAGAACTTCTTCGTAATCAGATGGGGACGATAATCGGGCGCGTCAAGAACCGTTAAATCCTGGAGCCGATAATCGGCGGTGATTTTGGCCACAGCAACCGAGATGGGTAGCATAAAGGTCGCAGGGATAAAATCACTGCCAGTCGCTTCGATCTGTTCCGCCTGATATTTCGCCAGAGCAGCCGAGGGAGACAGCTCTTCACCAGGATAACGAACCCGAGAAATCAGGTCGCCATCGGCGATGGCTTCCACGTCAAATACTAGATAGGCAACTTGGGACTGGGACACGTTTTCGCTCGCATTTTGTTTTGTAAGTTATGATAATATCAGCAGTTAACGCATTCACTAACGAACAGGATTTTGACGAAAAGGGGACTGGTTCCCGCGACATGCCGGATGGCCCCTTCCATTCGGTTCTGTTGATAAGTATAAACGATAATAAGAATTTATAGCAGTTTGGTAATTTCTTGATAAGGCTGTGGTGAATATGACCAACCCTGATGATCAACTGGTGGTTCAGGAAGACGCAGAGGCACAACGTGATCTGGAAGCGCAGGCTATTCGCGGTCTGTCGAATGCATATCTGCTGATGCGCGATGAAATCGGCAAAGTGATCATTGGTCAGACGGAAGTCGTCGATGAAATTTTGATTTCGCTATTCAGCCGCGGCCATTGTTTGCTGGTGGGAGTACCGGGGCTGGCCAAAACGCTGCTAGTCAGTACGATTGCCAAGATCCTGCATCTGTCCTTTCGTAGAATTCAATTCACGCCTGACCTGATGCCTTCGGATATTACGGGAACTGACGTTTTGCAGGATGATCCGGAAACGGGCCATCGTTCGTTTCAGTTTATGCAGGGGCCGTTATTTACGAACGTGTTACTGGCGGACGAAATCAACCGTACCCCTCCCAAAACTCAGGCTGCATTATTGGAAGCGATGCAGGAACGGCATGTGACCGTCGGCTCGAATACCTATCGGCTGCCCGAGCCTTTCTTCGTTCTGGCAACACAAAACCCGATTGAACAGGAAGGAACCTACCCGCTTCCGGAAGCACAGTTAGACCGTTTCATGTTTAATGTTGTGGTCAACTATCCTTCCGCTGCAGAAGAACTGATGATTCTGAAACAGACGACAGGCAGCCATAAACCCGACCTGGAAGCCGCGCTGACTGGTCGTCAGATTTTAGCGCTGCAGGAAGTGGTCCGTAAAGTTCCTGTGGCCGAGCATGTATTTGTGTATGCCCGCGATCTGGTGCGGGCAACACGTCCCGTGGAAGCGACGGCTCCCAAGTTTGTCAAAGAATATTTATCCTGGGGCGCCGGCCCGCGTGCGGGTCAGTTTTTAATCCTGGGTGCCAAAGCTCGAGCGATTCTGGAAGGTCGGTTCCACGTTTCGACCGAAGATATCAAATCGGTCGCGCACGCTGTGCTGCGACATCGAATTGTGACCACGTTTCAGGCGGATAGCAAAGGCCTTAAGCCGGACGATATTATTGATATGCTGATTGAACATGTTCCGAATCAGCTTAAAGCGCAGGCACAGGAAGCTGTCAAAGGCTAACAACGACGGCTTCTTCTTCCGCTGGCCACTATGAAATAATGACGTGTCATGTCGATTCCCGCTTCACAACGCATTTTTCTGGATAACAATTCCACGACTCGACTTCTGGATGAAGTCGTGGATCTGGTGGCAGAACAGTATCGGACGCATTATGCGAATCCGGGGAGTGCCCACGCCGACGGACGCCAGGCACGCCGCGTTCTGGAAGATGCCCGCGAATTGATCGCATCACTACTAGGTGCGAAACCGCAGGAAGTGATCTTTACCAGTGGTGGTACGGAGTCCATCAATCTGGCGATTCAGGGTTTTCTGACTGGTGCGCCGGGTGAAATCGCTTTACCGGCGGGAGAGCATCCCGCGACCGTGAATACGATTCGTAGACTGGCGGCCCGGGGTATCAAACAGGCGTTGATACCACTCGATGCAGAGGGCCGACTGCAGACCGAAGCCCTCAATCAGTTCGCCTGGGATCAGATTCAGCTGGTCACATTGGTTTTAGCACATAATGAAACCGGCGTGATCCAGGAAATCGCTCCTTTAGCGACGCTCTGTGAAGAACACCGAATTCCCCTGCATTTGGACTGCGTGCAGGCCATTGGCAAAATTCCGTTTCAGTTTCAGGATTCGGGAGCGACGGCCGTCAGTCTGGCGGCGCATAAATTTCACGGGCCGCGGGGCATAGGTGCGTTGATTGTAAAAGAA